>CAZQCO010000033.1:0-34144 GCA_964592225.1 uncultured Bacteroidales bacterium | reverse complement strand
TTAATAAACTGATTTATATTTGATTTTGCTAAGTAATAAAATATTGCCCAGCTGCCAACATCGTTTAAAAATAAGGCGGGTCATCATCATCCGTATTTTCTTCCTGCAGCCGTTTAATATGTGTTTGTAATGCCTCAGCAGGCATCTTCTTCTCCAGACTGTCCAGGGAGGCATTGGCTTTGATGTACGCCGAATCAACTGCCTGGGTTTGTCCGGCTACCAATCCGCTCTCTATACACATGGCCAAAACCCGTTCAAAGGCTTCTTCAAAAATAGTGTCTGGCAGCATCTTGCGTGTGCGACTAATGTGGAGTGCCAGGGCAGAGGATCATCAATATCGTAATCGATAAAAAAGAGCAGGTCCATACGCATACTTACATGCTCTATCAATTGCCGGTCCGAGATAATGTTTTTAAGATAACCGATTAGCATCAGACGGAAAAACACGGTTGGATCAATGGATTTCTGACCCTCTGTACCGTAATAGGGTCTGGCCATATCCCGGACAAACTGTAAATCAAGTATTTTTTTAAGCCGCCGGTAAAAGTTGTTTTCGGGAACCCGATTGCTGAGTGAGAAGGATAGAAAGAGTTTTTCCTGAAAGTTCTTTTTGCCAAGCATTAGTTTTTGTTTTCAAGGTACATTTTAACTTCCTTAATGTCAATTTTAGTATCTTGCCTTTATAAACAAATTATTAAGTTGTGCAACAGCCACAATATGTATAAGTAATGGTGGACAAACTAGTAAATATCAAGGTTTGTGCCTCGTATCGATTTTCGTGCGGATTGATAGTGAAGTGCCCCGAAACCCACCACTACTAATACACGAGCCGTTATAGCCAATGCCCAAAAAACGAAGTGCGGAGAAAAACGTTTCTATTCTCATTAAATATGCGGAGAATATTTCGTATATTTACCGCAAAAAGATTAGCTCTTTATGGCAAGATACATTTATCAATATGACCAATGGCCTGATTTCACCTGGAATGACAAAGAAATAAATATAATTCTAGGTAAAGTTCGACATTTGCAAGGAAAGATTTTAGGACAAATGGGAGCTCTTGGTTTTTCGATAAAAAAAGAAGCTATTCTTTCTACTTTAACTCTGGATGTTTTAAAATCATCTGAGATAGAGGGTGAATTGTTGCATTATGAGCAAGTACGTTCCTCAATTGCTAGAAAGTTAGGGATAGAATATGCTGGCATGGTGCATTCTGATAGAGATGTCGATGGAGTTGTGGAAATGATGTTAGATGCAACACAGAAATATTATGAACCAATTGATGAAGAGCGATTACTTGGATGGCATGCTACATTATTTCCAACAGGATGGAGTGGAATGCTAAGGATTGATACTGGATGTTATCGAAAAGATGAAATGCAAGTAGTTTCTGGACCTATGGGAAAAGAGAGGGTTCATTATCAAGCACCTTCGCATGAATTGGTTAAATCGGAAATGGATGATTTATTAAAATGGATTAATGGAGAATCTAAAATAGATGCTGTACTAAAAGCAGCGATTGCACATTTTTGGTTTATAATAATACATCCATTTGATGATGGGAATGGTCGAATTGCAAGGGCGCTTTCAGATATGTTATTAGCAAGGTCAGAGGATAGTGCTCAACGATTTTACAGCCTATCAAATCAGATATTGACAGAAAAAAAAGTCTATTATGAAATATTGCAGAAAGTTCAACATAGTGACGGCAATATTACAGAATGGTTGGATTGGTTCTTAAACTGTTTATATCGTGCATTAATTTCAACCGAAAAAACTTTAAAAATAGTTCTTTATAAAGCTGATTTTTGGGACAAACACAGAGAAACGGTTTTAAATAGTAGGCAGCGATTGATGTTGAATAAACTTTTAGATGGATTCGATGGAAAACTGAAAACTTCTAAATGGGCAAAAATAGCAAAATGTTCAGCTGATACTGCATTAAGAGATATTAAGGATTTGATTGAAAAGGGTATTTTAAAACAAGAGGAATCAGGAGGTCGTAGTACAAATTACGATTTGATTCAAGATTAGATGAAGGCACTGGCTATAACACTCTTCTAAGGAAAAACCAAATTTTTAATAAAAAAATCAGGCAGCAAATTTATAGAGATCCACATAGGGAGTTTGCCTTTTTACTATAGCAAAGATGCTGGACAAGAGTTTATTCCTGATGATGTTTAGTGTACTCATATTGTTCTTGCCTTCTTTCTTCCTGCGTTGGTAATATAGTTTATACTCCCCATTTATCTGAATGGCGTTCATTGCTGCCATATTCAACAATGATTTTAACTGCTTGTTTGCGCAAGAATGAACTTTTGTTCTGCCTTTTACAGAACTGCCTGAAGCATATTCAAAGGGTGCTATGCCTGCATAACAAGCAAACTTTTTATAGTTGGCAAAGCGGGTAAAATTCTCGGTGTAGATTATCAAATATCTTGAAATAACGGGACCAACACCTCTCACACTTTTCACCAGCTTATAGTTCTCTTTCCAATCAGGCATGGAACATATAATGTTATCCATTCTTTCCTCCACGTTCTTAATTTCAGCGTCCAAATGCCTAACCATTTTTAATTGAGTTGTTCTACTAAAATCCGTCTCACCTTCAAAGTAACAGTCTTGTAAATCTTTAAGGGAATTCTTGTAAGTGTCTTGTGCTGAAATAGGTTGACACTTTTTCGAACAAAAAAAGTGTTAACAATATGAACAAAAAAACCACAGTCCGAAAGCTATAAAAACTATCGGTACAGTTATTCCTTCAAGAAACAAGTCATTGAAGAGATAGAAAATGGCCAGATTTCGATGAATCAGGCATCGTTGAAATATGAAGTGAGTCGATCCACGATTCAAAAATGGTTCGATAAAATGGGTAACTTTGACAAGAAACTCAGAAGCATGCAAGGAAGGTCCCCAAAACAAAAAATGCTTAGCATGAAGGCGCGTATAGATCGTCTGGAAGAGGAGAAAGAAATTCTCTCCTTTGCCATTGTGTCTCGTCCTGAAATAGGTTGACACCTTGTCAACCAAAAAAGAGTAAATTGCATTCAAACGTTAGTTTACTTCAAATATCACACCTAGTACAATCAGCAATAACGATGATAAAATTCAGAAGTATTTTGGTTTGTCAGATATTCATGTTTACCTGTTATTTATCTTATAGCCAAACGGGACACATAAGAACATTCACATCGGAAGACTGGGATTATTGGGAAATAACCTTAGAAGAACAGTCGGGCCGGATTAAAACATATACTCATGCAAACTGGGAGAACTGGGAATATAATCTGGATGATCAATCAGGGAGTATAAAGACTTTTACCTCAAAAAACTGGGATCACTGGGAGGTTAATGGTGGGGAAATTTCTTTGAGAACATTCGTATCGGACGATTGGGACCATTGGGAAATTGCAGGAGACGGAATAAACCTCCGGGCAAGAACATTCATATCGGAAGACTGGGATTACTGGGAAATTTCCGGTGATGCTTCCGCTACAATTAGAACCTTTACATCGCAGGATTGGGATCATTGGGAAATCACGGGAGATTTATCCAATGTAAATCCATTGGCTAAAGTGGCCATCTTATTTATTCCCATATTCATAAGCAGTATT
This sequence comes from uncultured Bacteroidales bacterium, assembly GCA_964592225.1. Classification (GTDB taxonomy): domain Bacteria; phylum Bacteroidota; class Bacteroidia; order Bacteroidales; family UBA10428; genus UBA10428. The sequence goes on along the minus strand of CAZQCO010000033.1, from coordinate 30,530 downwards.
TATATTCAGGGAAGAATAAATTGAAATGAATTATTTCTCTACGAATCCTGGTGTGCTAATTTAATAATTATCCTTTTAGTTGTTGCTTAGTCTCCCATTTTAAACAAATTGCTGGCAATCCTTGCAATTGCTTCCCGATATCGATCCATCAACACCCAGTAATTGAAGGTTGGAAATTAAAATAAATCAATAATATAAGCAAATACTTATCAGATAATTAAAAGAACATATAAATTCACATATTTGTAATTCAAAAAATTAGATAATCAATCCAATAGTTTATAATGTCTGTAAAATATAAAAGATGAAAAAGCATGCTGGTTATCGTGCTGTGCCATTAACATTTAACCGACGAATGGTAGCCATTTCAGCTTCTATTGCTAAGAAAAGGAATACTATTCATAGTATTACTGAAATCGATATAACTGAGCCACGGCATATATTTAAGATGCATAAAGAGCAAACAGGAGAATCGCTTTCTTTTACAGCTTATATAGTTTATTGTTTAGCCCATGCAATAGTAAAATATTCTGATTTAAACTCCTTCCGCAAAGGAAGGAAACTTATCCTGTTAGATGATATATGTATAAGTGTATTAATTGAGCGGGATATCAAAGGTGAAAAGGTGCCGGAACCTATAGGAATAAAGCAAGCACAAAATAAAACTTACCGCCAAATCCATGATGAAATCAGAGCAGCACAACAAAATCAGGGAGATCGACTGGGTAGTCTATCTAAAATGGAATGGGTGAGATTTATTCCTGCCTTTTTAATGCGCTTGTTTTTCCGCATCGCCTCAAAGAACATTCACATGCAAAAACGCTATGGAGTAATAAGTGTTACGGCAATGGGCATGTTTAGCAACCATGCTGTATGGTTTATTCCCATGGGCAGTCCAACAGTATTGCTCACTGTAGGAAGTATAGAAGATAAACCTATACTAATTGATGGTAAACTTGAGTTAAGAGAACATTTATGTCTTACTGTTTCTTTCGATCACAATATTGTTGATGGAGCACCTGCAGCCCGATTTATAAACAGGTTGGCCGAGTTGATCAAAAACGGTAGCGGGATATCTGATTCCATTGAAAATCCATCTGCAAATACTTAAAAATATAGCAAAGAATTATATTAGCTTAATACGCTCTGGTATTCCGTTCCTCGATGAAATTAATAAAGGAGCGGTTTACTACCTTATTCCCTCCCGGAGTGGGATAATCGCCGGTAAAATACCAGTCTCCAAGATGGTTCGGACACGCAATATGAAGATTTTCGATAGATTGGTAAACAATTTTAATTTCGGCATTAATTTCGGGTGTTTTTAACATGATGCCTATCTTTTCGGAAATCTCTTCAGCGGTAAAAGGCTTATAGATTTCCTTTACATAGTTCACAATCTTTTCTTTAGGCAGATTCTCCTGTGCTTTCGACTTTTTATATACTTCATTAATAATGCTTTCCTTTCCTGTTTCCTTCAACAATTCAATAGCAGCACGGAATGCTATAAAATCACCGAGTTTTGCCATATCGATCCCATAACAATCGGGATAGCGGATCTGCGGCGATGAAGATACTACAACAATACGCTTTGGCCTCAGGCGATCGAGAATACGAATAATACTGTATTTCAAAGTAGTTCCGCGAACAATAGAGTCATCAATGATAACCAGGTTATCCTCTCCGCTTTCCAGCGTATCATAGGTAATATCGTAAACATGCCCAACAAGGTCATCCCTCCCATCGTCCTGCGAAATGAAAGTACGAAGCTTCACATCCTTCAGTGCCACTTTTTCAACCCGTGGTTTAAGCGAAATGATACAGTTAAGTTCGTCAATGGTAATTTCTTTCCCTCGTTTTAAAATCTGTGCCTTCGCCTGGTCCTGCATATATTTTTCAATACCGTTGATCATACCATAAAAAGCGGTTTCAGCAGTATTAGGAATAAAAGAAAATACAGTATTCCCAAGTTCCCCTTTCACTGCCTTCACAATAGCAGATGTTAATAATGCTCCTAATTTTTTTCGTTCGAGGTAAATATCTCTGTCACTGCCCCGTGAAAAGTAAATTCTTTCGAAAGAACAGGAGCGCTTCTCAAAGGGACCTTTAATGTTTTCCATACTCACTGAGCCATCTGTTTTAATGATCAAAGCGCTGCCCGGATCAATTTCTTTTACATCATCGAGTGGCACATTTAATGTAGTTTGTATTACAGGTCGTTCTGAAGCGGCTACTACAACTTCCTCGTCCTGGTAATAGAATACCGGACGTATTCCATTTGGATCGCGCATAACAAAAGAATCACCATGACCAAGTAATCCGACAATTGCATAGCCTCCATCCCATTTTTTACTCGAATCCTTTAGTATATTCGCCACTTTTATATTCCGGGCAATTAATTCCGATATTTCAGTATTTGAATGACCCAGCTTTTTATAACGATTGAATTCTGACTGATTTTCAACATCCAGGAAATGCCCCACATTCTCAAGCATAGTAACCGTGTCTATTCTTCCCCTGGGATGTTGTCCAAGTTCAACCAGGTGGTTAAACATTTCATCAACGTTTGTTAAATTAAAATTGCCGGCAAGAACCAATGTACGAGATTTCCAGTTATTCTGCCGGACTACTGGATGAGCATTTTCCAACTTGTTTTTACCGTAGGTCCCATATCGCAAATGTCCCATCAGTACTTCGCCTGAAAAGGATAAATTTCTCTTTACCCACGAAATATCTTTAGTTATCCCGGGCGACTTCTCCTCCACCTCATCATAATTTGACCTGATGGTTTGAAAAAGATCATTTATCGCCGAAGCATTGATAGATCGTATTCTGTCGAGATATTCGAAACCGGGAAGAACATCAAGCTTAACAGAAGCTATTCCTGCTCCATCCTGCCCCCTGTTATGCTGTTTTTCCATAAGAAGATAAAGTTTATTCAAACCCCATCTCCAGGTACCGTATTTAAGCTGATAATACTCAAGCGGTTTTAATAATCGTATCAGTGCAATACCACACTCGTGCTTGATCTCGTCTATCATTCCTCAGTCAAAATAATTTATAGTGGAGGATAATTTATTTTACTCCGGACAATAAAAGCGTCCGGGTATACTCTTTCAATCTGTTTAAGAAATTTCATCGCTTCACTATGTGTCCTGAAATCACCTACATATAATAAATAAAAAGGGGAATCGAAACTATAGTAGGTTTTAATTCCGTTATATCTTGCGGCAAATTCGGCCTGAACCTTTGGGCCCTCACTATATGCCTGTTTTCCCGAATTAGCATAAATACGGATGCGATATCCCGAAATACCTTTATTCTTGCTCTCTTCGAATAGGTGTTTGTCAATTAATTTAATAATTTCCTTACTCTGAACAATATTAATATTACCTGGTGCCGGAGAATATTGGATGTCGCGTATTAATCTTGTACCCGTAAGTTGGGCATGGGAGTGAAGAAATATAAATGGAACAGTAAAAATCATCAAACGTTTTACGAGGCTCACCCTTATGCTTATTTTTGCACTGGTAAAATTAATTTTTTTTAATTAAAAAAGAGTATTAATCGTATTGAAGAGATAAGTGCCGTCCTGAAAAGACATCAAATGGTAACATTACGAACCTCATCAATGGCAATTTTTCTTTTTATTAATTTCGTGCGTGCCGACACAGTACCTTCAAGCCGAAAGTTAACGTTTTGATCTTTCTTCAAATTCATAATGCCGATAGCTGTACCTAAGAAATTTGCCAGACGAACTCTCAGTACTATATCGTGGACCATATCCGATTTCGGAGGAAGTACTATTACATCGATCGATGTAAGTTTACCCACATATTGTGAATTCATATACAACCGGGTATCGAAATCGCTGATGGTTATACGATGAAACGTAGGGTTTTCAACAGAAACACGAAGTGTAACCAGTAAGGCATTATCTTCAAAACCGTTGATTGTGATACTATTTATCTCGCCAACGGTAATTTCTGAAAACCTGCCGCAAGAAGTCAGTAATGCGATAAAAATAAAGTAAGCAAAATACTTGAGCCGGATCATAGAATGAATTATCTTGTGTCGTAATTACAACTCGTAAATGTGTTAATTTATTTTGAAAAACTATTAAATTAAAAGTAAATAAACCATGAAAATAACACAGGATCAGATCAATTCGTTTTTGGAAGGTAATAAGATAGCCATAGCTGGTGTTTCAAGATCACCCAAAAAGTTTGGATATCAAGTTTATAAAGAGCTTAAAAACAAGGATTATACAGTTATACCAATCAATCCAAGTGCTGATACTATCGATGACGAAACCTGCTATAAAAATGTCAGCGATCTGCCTGCCGGTGTCGATAGTATTCTTATTCTCACTCCCAAGCAACAAACCGATACTGTCTTACGAGAAGCTATTCAGAAGGATATTAAAAATATTTGGGTACAACAGATGTCGGAAACGCAGGATACTTTAAAGATAGCTGAAGAATACAAGCGGGAAATTATTTCCGGGAAATGTATTTTTATGTTTGCCGACCCTGTAAAGGGAGTTCATAAGTTTCACAGGTCCATCGTAAAGTTATTTGGCGGATTACCCAAATAAAGCACTCAGATCTTTTTCGGATTTTTACTTACAAGCTGCCCTGTTGAAAGGATTCCGGTTTAATTTTTTAAAATCCATTCAGCCAGCCAGTCACCTGCTTTAGAAGTCTTTGCAGCTTTATCTGCTGCAATATCCCGGGTAACTACACCTGCTTTCAGTGAAGCATTAACTGCAGCTTCTATCTTTTGAGCTTCAGTTGGCAAACCCAGTGATTCGAGCATCATGGCAGCCGATAGAATGGTAGCCAGCGGATTCGCTATATCTTTTCCAGCGGCCTGGGGAAAAGACCCATGAATAGGCTCAAACACCGAAGTATGCACTCCAATAGAAGCCGAAGGGAGCAGTCCCATCGATCCTGTGATCACGCTGGCTTCATCTGAAAGAATATCACCAAACATATTTTCCGTAATCAACACATCAAATTTTGTTGGCCATTGAATAATTTGCATAGCGGCATTATCGACCAGCATATGATCCACCTGAATATCGGGGTAATCCTTTTCCATTTCCTTGATTGTTTCCCTCCACAAACGTGAAGTTGCCAGAACATTCGCTTTATCAATAGCAGTAAGTTTCTTTCGCCTTTTTGCAGCATACCCGAAAGCCAGTTTTGTAACCCGGATGATCTCCGACTTTGAATAGACATTAGTATCGAAGGCTTTCTGTCCATCTTCGGTGCGACCTCTAAGTTCCCCGTAATAAATTCCTCCTGTAAGTTCCCGAACAACAATAAAATCGGCTCCTTTGACCAGTTCGGGCCTCAAGGGTGATTTATCGATTAGTGTACTGAAAGTACGTACCGGCCGTATATTGGCGAAAAGCTGCAGTTTCTTCCTCATATCAAGCAGTCCCTGCTCAGGCCGGATTTTCGCTTTGGGATCATTATCGTATTTCGGATCACCGATAGCTCCAAAAAGTACAGCATCCGAATTCATACATATCTCATGTGTCTCATCGGGATATGGATTTCCAACCTGTTCAATAGCTGTAGCCCCCACAAGTCCAAACACATATTCAAATTCATGCCCGTATTTTTCACCAATGGCATTCAATACCTTAATTGCTTGTTCTACAATTTCAGGCCCGATTCCATCGCCTGGTAATTTCGCTATCTTACAAATCATAAAAGTGAATATTGATATGCAATAATTTTTTCAGGAATTGTAGTTAATTCCCTTCTGAAAATATTCCGGATCTGCAGAAGCAACTAAACCCTTTCAGCCACCAAATCGCCAACTTCCGATGTGGAAAAGCCCATGCGTCCTGCTCCCATATCTTTTATTTTATGGGCCGTCACATCCATAATGGCACCTTCGATAGCCTTTGCGGCCTGGTCTTCCCCAAGGTGCTCAAGCATCATACCACCAGCAGCAATGGATGCCAACGGATTGATAACATTTTTATCGGTATACTTCGGTGCCGATCCGCCAATAGGTTCGAACATGGAAACACCTTCAGGATTGATATTCCCTCCGGCAGCAATACCCATCCCTCCCTGGGTAATAGCGCCGAGGTCGGTAATTATATCGCCAAACATATTGCCAGTAACAATTACATCGAACCATTCCGGATTTTTCACCATCCACATGCAGGTAGCATCTACATGGTAATATTCCCGTTTAATATCAGGATAATCGGCCTCCCCTATCTCGTGAAATGCTCTTTCCCACAAATCGTAAACATAGGTAAGTACGTTGGTTTTGCCACAGAGTGCCAGGGTATTTCTTTTATTTCTTTTCCTGGTATAATCGAATGCATAGCGCAGGCAGCGTTCTACCTGTTTCCGGTTATAAACCATACTCTGAATTGCCACTTCATCGGATGTGCCTTTCATAGTAAATCCTCCGACTCCTGTATACAATCCGCCAGTGTTCTCACGCACCACTACATAATCGATATGTTCCGGGCCTTTATCCTTAAGAGGTGTGGGAACACCCGGATACAATTTTACCGGACGTAAATTGATGTACTGATCGAGATCAAATCGTAACTGCAGCAGAATGCCTTTTTCCAGTATGCCGGGTTTTACATCGGGATGTCCGATAGCTCCCAGAAAAATAGAGTCGAATTTTCTTAATTCTTCACTGGCAGAATCGGGTAATACTTCACCGGTTTTCAGGTATCGGTCGCCACCAAAATCATACTCTTTAAAATTAAGTTTAAAACCAAATTTAGTGGCTGCCGCCGATAACACTTTTTTACCTTCGCGAACTACTTCAGGTCCGGTACCATCGCCCGGCAGGACAGCAATATTGTAAGATTTACTCATAGAATTTAACTATTATTTGTAATAAGGGTGAATTTTTTCGAAGCGCAAGTTTACTATAAATTCCGAATAATGAAGCATAACAATTACATTTTTATGCATGGCTGTAACTTTCAATAATGTTTAGCATTTTGATGGTAGCTATAATGGCTGCTATAGTCTGGTCGGGATCCAGGCCGCGCGTACGAATTTCTTTTTTACCAAATTCCCATGTAATATTGGCTTGCACCAGGGCATCGGTCTTACCTCCGGGAGGTATTGAAACAACATAATCCACCAACCGGGGAACAGTCTTATTGATACTTTTATAAATTTTTCTGAGTGCCTTCATAAAAGCATCGTATTGTCCGTCACCTACCGAACTTTCTTCATATTCCTTTCCATCCATTTTTATTTTCAGACTGGCTAAAGGCCTTAATCCCTTGGCGGTGGAAAGTGAATAGTTGATTACTTTAATTTTCTCTTCAATGGATTTACTTTGAAGTACATCGGCAATAATGTAGGGCAGATCTTCCATGGTAACCATTTCCTTTTTGTCTCCCAGTTCAATTATCCGTTTGGTTACCTTTTTCATCGATTCCGGATCGAGTTCGATACCCAATACCTCAAGGTTTTTGGCAATATTGGCTTTCCCTGAAGTTTTACCCAAAGCATACAACCGCTTACGTCCAAACCGTTCAGGCAATAAATCATTGAAGTACAGGTTATTCTTTTTATCTCCGTCGGCATGAACCCCACTGGTTTGAGTGAACACATTTTCGCCGATAAGTGGTTCGTTGGGCGGTATCCGTATTCCCGAATAGGTTTCAACCATTTTACTTACCAGGGTAAGTTTCGATTCATCGACTGACATTTTATAACCGAAATGATCATGTACAACTGCAATAATACTCGATAATGGTACATTACCTGCTCTCTCGCCCAATCCGTTAATTGTACCATGCAAACAGTTAATTCCCGCTTTTATGGCAGCGTAAATATTTGCCGTAGCAAGATCATAATCGTTATGGGCATGAAAATCAAATTTCAGGTCGGGATAATTGCTTATCATTTGTTTGCAGAAAGCATAAGTCTCATCAGGATTAAGAATCCCGAGGGTATCTGGTAGCATAAACCGCTTTATAGGCTGGTCGGCAAGATTATCGATCAGATTGTACACATATTCAGGCGACTGACGCATGCCGTTCGACCAGTCTTCGAGGTATATGTTAACAGACAGTGACTTTGATACAGCATAATTAATCACCTCCCTGATATCACGGATATGTTCTTCAGGTGATTTGTGAAACTGATGGGTTACATGGTGCAAAGAGCCTTTTGCCAGCAAATTGATTACCTTACATCCGGCCCCAACAATCCAGTCGACTGAAGATGTACCATCCACAAAGCCCAGAACTTCCACTTTTTCAAGTTCTTTTTTCGATGCTGCCCATGAAACTATCTTTTGTACGGCTTCAAGTTCTCCCTCCGATACCCGTGCTGAGGCAATCTCAATACGGTCGACCTTGAGGTCTTCAAGCAGTAATTTCGCCATGCTTAACTTTTCATCAAAAGTGAAACTCACGCCTGATGTTTGTTCCCCATCGCGAAGCGTGGTATCAAGTAAACTGATCTTCATTTTAGATGTCCTCCTGTCTTTTTATTAACTTGTTAAAAGGAACCAGTCATCAGTATATAAATTTCTCCCGGTTCCTTTTTAATTCAATTTACCCTGCTTGTCTCAAAAGATTCTATTGTATCCTTAATAGCAAGCAAATAATCGATATCGTCGTAACCGTTTATCAAACATTCCTTCTTATAGGAATTGATATCAAAATCCTCAAGCTCTCCGGTAGAAAGAATAGTTATTTTCTGTTTTTCAAGATTGACTTCAACTTCAGTATTCGGGTCGTTATCAACAGCTTTAAACAGTTTTGCTAAAAAATCTACCGAAACCTGTACAGGTAATAAACCGTTATTTAGTGCATTATTCTTAAAAATATCGGCAAAAAAACTCGAAACAACCACTTTAAATCCATAATCGTAAATAGCCCAGGCAGCATGTTCACGACTCGATCCGCTTCCGAAATTTTTACCTCCTAGGAGTACCTGGCCACTATAAGTAGTATCGTTGAGTACAAATTCCTCAATAGGTTGATTCTGCTTATTATATCTCCAGTCTCTGAAAAGATTTTCTCCAAAACCTTCTCTTGTCGTAGTCTTCAGAAACCTTGCAGGAATAATCTGATCCGTGTCCACATTCTCTATCGGAAGAGGTACACATTTGCTACGTATTGTTGTGAATTTATCAATTGACATCTTTTTAATTTTTCTGGATTCAACTAAGATTTAAAGAAATTCCCTTGGGTCGGTAACTTTACCTGTCAGAGCAGCAGCTGCAGCTGTAAGCGGACTGGCAAGCATAGTACGTGAACCGGGGCCCTGACGACCCTCAAAATTACGATTGGTCGTGGAAACAGCATAAAGTCCTTCAGGAACTTTATCATCGTTCATAGCCAAACAAGCCGAACATCCGGGTTGCCGAAGTTCGAAACCTGCTTCTTCAAGGATCCTGTCGATCCCTTCTTCCTTAGCCTGTTTTTCGACTTGTCGTGAGCCGGGTACAATCCAGGCCACCACATTTTCGGCTTTCTTTTTACCTTTCACAAAACCGGCAAAGGCCCTCAGATCCTCGATGCGCCCATTAGTACAACTCCCTACAAATACATAGTTAACTTCTTTACCCATCATAGATGTGCCTGCTTCAAAACCCATATATTTCATCGATTTGCTGAAGCTTTCTCTGTTACTCTCATCAAGAGAGTCGATGGAAGGAATTTTACCCGTTACTGCCACTCCCATTCCGGGATTGGTACCATAGGTAATCATGGGTTCAATATCGGCAGCATTGTATTGCAATTCCCAATCGAATATCGAGTCCGTATCGGAATAAAGAGTTTTCCAATAATCCAGTTTGCTATTCCAATCCTTACCTTTCGGAGCATATTCACGTCCTTTAATATAGTTGAAAGTGACCTCATCGGGTGCTATTAAACCACCACGGGCTCCCATTTCTATGGTCATGTTGCATACGGTCATCCTTCCTTCCATGCTTAGGCTGCGGATGACCGATCCGGCATACTCAACAAAGTATCCTGTACCACCGCTGGCTGAAATCTTCGAAATGATATAGAGGATAATATCTTTGGCAACCACTCCTGTTTTCAACTCGCCATCGATGGTTATGCGCATCCGCTTTGGCTTAGGTTGCATGATACATTGAGTAGCCAATACCATTTCTACTTCACTTGTACCTATACCAAAAGCTACACTTCCAAATGCCCCATGGGTGGAAGTATGAGAATCGCCACATACTATGGTCATACCGGGTTGAGTTAATCCCAGTTCGGGACCTATCACATGAACAATGCCCTGAAAGGGATGATTAAGGCCGTAATGATCAATGCCATGCTTCTTTGTATTTTCGGCCAGTTTATTCACCTGTAACCGCGATAACTGATCCTGAATTGGTAAATGCTGATTTATTGTCGGGACATTATGATCGGGAGTAGCCACAGTTTTTTCGGGCCTGAATACTTTAATTCCCCTTCTGTCGAGTCCGGCAAAAGCCTGAGGACTGGTAACTTCATGTACCAGATGCCTGTCAATATATAAAACGCTGGGACCACCCTCGATTTGTTTCACTACATGTGAATCCCAAATTTTATCAAATAATGTTTTACCCACTTTCTGAAATTTTATGGTTATTTAATTTTATTTACTGCATCAATAAAAGCTTCCACCGAAGCGGTAAGAATATCGGTATTGCCAGAGAAGCCATAATAAAGTTTACCTTTATTTTCGATCTGAATATGTACTTTCCCCAAATCGTCGATTCCGCGGGTAACAGCCTGTACTAAATATTCCTCGAGGTTAACTTTATGCCGTATAATGCTTTTTACCGCTTTTAAAGAAGAGTCGACCGGCCCATTACCCGATTCGGTAGCAGTAAATTCCTCTCCGTCTATTTCAATAGTAACAGTGGCCATAGGTATGGTAGACATGCCAGCCAGTACCTGTAAATGTTTTAGTTTAATTTTACCTTCATTTGAATTTTCCTTTTTACCTACCAGCAATTCGAGATCTTCATCGCGAATATCTTTTTTCCTGTCGGCTACTTCCAAGAAGCGTTCGTATATTTTATCCAATTCTCCATTTTTCAAATCGTAACCCAAAATACTTAACCTGTGTTTCAGAGCAGCACGGCCGCTTCGGGCTGTAAGCGCAATACTCGATTCGGCAATACCTACATCGACAGGATCGATAATTTCATAGTTTTCACGGTTTTTTAATACTCCATCCTGATGAATTCCCGATGAATGGGAAAAAGCATTCCGGCCAACAATAGCCTTATTCGATTGAACCGGCATATTCATCAACGAAGATACCAGCCGGCTGGTTTTATAAATGTTCCGGGAATTAATGCCGGTTTCAATATTCAAATGCTTACGACTTTGAAGTGTCATCACTACTTCTTCCAATGAAGTATTCCCTGCCCTTTCACCAATACCGTTCATAGTAACTTCAACCTGTCGAGCCCCGTTTATGATTCCAAAAATACTGTTCGCCGTTGCCAAACCCAGATCGTTATGACAATGCGTTGAAATTATTGCTTTATCAATATTCTTTACATGTTCTTTCAGGTAAAGTATTTTCTCACCGTATTCCTGGGGTAGACAATATCCTGTTGTGTCAGGAATGTTAACAACTGTAGCTCCGGCTTCTATAACAGCCTCAATAACACGAGCCAGATATTCATTTTCCGTACGTCCGGCATCCTCTGCATAAAATTCGACATCATCGACATATTTCCGGGCATATTTCACTGCTTCAACAGCACGTTTAATAATTTCTTCTTCGTTCGAATTCAGCTTGTGATGTATATGGTAAAATGATGTACCTATGCCCGTGTGAATTCTTTTTTTCTTGGCGAATTTAAGGGAATCGGCTGCAACTTCAATATCCTTCCTGACAGCACGTGTCAAAGCACATATTACCGGCTTCTCTACTGCTTTTGAGATTTCTATTACCGAGTTAAAATCGCCCGGACTTGAAATTGGAAAACCTGCTTCAATAATATCGACACCAAGAGCTTCAAGCGCTTTGGCTATCTCTATTTTTTCGAGTGTGTTCAACTGACAGCCGGGGACCTGTTCGCCGTCGCGTAATGTTGTATCGAAAATATATAATCTATCACTCATTATTCCTGGTATTTACTACGTTATTAAATGTTTTATTACAATAATTCTAATTTTATCGGTGCTTATACAAACCAACATTCAGCTTTTCCCCCAGAGGGGGTAGCAACGTATCAAGAATAAAGATCAATTCCTTTGGATATCTTTTCATGTTATCTGTGTTTAATAAAAAAATGAGGGCTGTCCCCTTGTGAGAACAGCCCTTGTATTTTTTTTAATCTATACTTATACTATTCTCATTGGAGTATCTTAAGAATACCCAGAAGAAGAATACTTAGTATAGAAATGTTTACATCCATTGTCTTATTATTGAAACACAAAAGTACTGATTAATATCATATTTTAAAAAAAAGTGCCAAAAAAAACAAAATTATGTTTTTTTCAGCTTTTTGATCCACCCTGTTTTACTCATTAATAAATTGAAGTGGCTCAGTCTTCCGCTTCCATTGCCTCCACGAGTTCATTGGATAATTCCAGATTATGGTAAACATTTTGCACATCTTCCAATTCTTCAAATTCGTCGATCATATTCAATACTTTTTTTGCATCATTAGTCGAAAGATCCTTTGTAGTATTTGGTATGCGCTGCAGTTCGGCATTTTCAACTTCAACTCCCATCTCATCCAGCTTTTTTTGCATGCTTCCAAAATCTTCCAATGCTGTAGTAATAATAAATACTTCCTCTTCCACTTCACAATCTTCAACACCTGCATCAATTATTTCAAGCTGAAATTCATCGGGATCAAGATCATTCTTTTTAACTGTAAATACACCTTTATGATCGAATATAAATGCCAGTGAACCATTAGTACCCAAATTCCCCGACCTTTTAGTGAATATGGAGCGCACCTGGCTCACCGTTCGCTGGTTATTATCGGTCAGGCATTCAATAAATACAGCTACACCATGAGGAGCATAGCCCTCAAAAGTCACCTCCAGCAAATCAGCCCCATCTTTATCAGCCTTGTTAATTGCTCTTTCCACATTTTCTTTTGGCATATTAACACCCTTGGAATTTTGTATGGCTAATCGTAATCGGGGATTAGCTTCCGGATCGGGGCCCCCTTCTTTAACTGCAATGGAAATTTCCTTTACAATCCGCGAAAATATCTTTGCTCTCTTGGAATCAATAGCTCCCTTCTTTCTCTTAATTGTCGACCATTTACTATGTCCTGACATATATTTTGTTTTTTAATATGGCTTCTTTTCGGCCTACAAAATTATAAATTTATAAATTATGAGAAAATGATTCGGAATATGTATTAATGGGCCGAAATCTATATGACTTTAATACCCTGACCGGTTAATCAATAATCTTTACCTGTAAATAAAAGCAAATTTATCTATAGCTATTTGAGTGTGATAATACATTAAGTTGTCTAATATCTGAGAGATAACTGAATGAATTGATTTTAAGATTACTAATTTTATGAGTCTCAATTAAGAACAGCATCTTTTACAATCATGAGATTTAAAGTGATTTTACTTTTAAGCCTGATATTATTGTCCTTTCAGGATGAAGATCCCGGAAAAAGAAATATTATTAAAATTGGTATTGCGTTCGAAGAGTATATTGAATCTATTCATCCTCAAAAAATCTACCTGCACCTTGATAAGGACCTGTATTATGCGAATGAGAGAATTTGGTTCAAATCTTACCTGCTCTCCGAACCAACCCTGACACCTGATACTTCAAGTGATCATTTATATGTCGAGCTTGTCGATCCTTATGCCCGGATAGTACAGATTATTCGTATTAATGCTGATCCGGCTAATAGCTCGGGTAGTTTTTACCTGGGTGATACAATACCGGAAGGTATTTATCAGATTAGAGCCTATACAAACTGGATGAAAAATTTTGGCCCCGAATATTTCTATTCAAGGAATATTGAAATACGAAATCCTAATAAGAAATATTTGATCACACCAAAGGAAGCCCGATTGAACAACAGATTAATGAAAAAAGTTGATAAGAACAAAGAATCATTTTATATTGGTTTTTTCCCTGAAGGTGGAAATTTACTTGAGAACATTGAATGCCGGGTCGCTTTCAAAGCAGAAGACGTTTATGGAAAAGGAGTTGAAGTAAGCGGGATTATTGTAGATAAAAATAAAAACAAAGTCGCTACTTTTCATTCCTCCCATGCCGGAATGGGAAGTTTTACATTCATACCTGAAAAAGACAACTCTTATAAAGCCTTTATTCAGTTCCCTGATGGCTCTCAAAAGAAAGTTATACTTCCTGCTGCAATAAATAATAGTATTGGTTTACAATTAAGCACCAGAGCAGATCTGATCAGTATCACTTTACTCTCAAACAAACAGGCTTCAAATGATCGTCCGGCTAATGAATTCGTGCTTATTGGCCAGGTTAGAAATAAAATTTATTATGCCAACTACCTCAATCTGTTGGATGGGGACAGCATTTTTAGGGTTTCTTCTGATGACTTTCCTTCAGGTATTGTGCATTTTACTCTGTTTAATAATCGGCTTCAGCCCATTGCAGAAAGGTTACATTTCATCAATCATAATGATTTTCTGTTCTTTGATATTAAGAGTTATAAAAACCAGGACAGTATTCAGATTGATATTCAGCAAGAAATTAATTTAGAGAAAAAAGAGAAATTCATGGGTTCAATCGGTGTTGTAATTTCCAATCGAAAGACGATTGTGAACCCCGAAAATAATATTATAACCGAACTACTACTAACCAATGACCTACCCGGAAGAATAGAGAATCCTGCTTATTATTTAGATGGTAGAAATCCCTCTGTGAGAGAACATACTGAGCTTCTGATGCTTACTCATGGCTGGAAACGTTTTGTTTGGGAAGATATCATAGACGGTAATCTCCCAATAATAATGTTTGAAAAAGAAGAAGGAATTACTATTGCGGGACAAATAACACGCGAAATATTTGAATTTCCGATCAGTGACAGCGATGTACGTTTATATATTATGGATGAATACAACGATGTATACCAGTCGCTGACAGATAAAAACGGCTTTTTCTTTTTCAATAAAATGTATTATCCTGATACGGTTCAAGTTAAGATTATCGCCCGTAAACCCAATGGGGGCAAAAATTTACTGATACAACTTGAAGAAAATTCTTACGACCCGGTCAGGGATAGGTACGGTAACTTTTTTCTGACTGGCTCGTCAAAACTGGATATGAAAGCCCATCGTAAAATGATGGGTGAAATTGCAAAAGAAGAAATGCTGGTTAGAGAAAAAGAATTGGATTCTATTTTTCAGGATAATATCTATGGCACACCCGATTTTGTACTTTGGGGTGATGATATACCTTCCGGTTATACTAATTTACTCGATGCCTTGCAGGGGCGTATCCCCGGAGTTAGTATAGTCGGTGACAATGTAACAATTCGTGGTGTAAATTCAATTATGAGTAGTAATGAACCCTTATTACTGATTGATGGTATACCTACAAGCATGGATGCAATTAAATACATTGCTATTCAGGATGTTGATCGTATTGAAATTCTTAAAGGTTCAAGTACTGCAATGTTTGGTACCAGGGGTGCTAATGGTGTTATTGCTATATACACCAAACGGGGTATGTTCATGAAGAAGGGAGAAATTAACTTTTCCGTATTAGGTTACCATGTTACCGAACAATTTTATTCACCTTCTGAGAATACAATACAATCCAGAATTGAAAGTGAACAGCTTCCTCTGACCATTTTCTGGAATCCGGATATAATAATTGGCAAAGGAGAATCCTTACATGTTACTTTACCCATAAAACTGCCAGATAAAGTGTTTTATGTAATTTATGAAGGTATAAGCACTCTGGGAAGAATAGGTTATAGTTATGCTTTATTCGAAAATTGATGTTTTCTTGGTCCGGTTAACGGCTGTTTAGCTTATATTCTCCTTCCGTACTAAAGCATACTTCGAGGTCTTTCGAAAACTTATGAATGTATATCTTTAAATCTTCATCCACATTTATAAACACAAGTTGGACTCCTAAGTTCGAAGCAATGCCCCGCATAAGTTTCAGCATTTCAAGGGCGGTCTTATCGATCATACGGACTCCAAGCAGGTTCAGAACAATTTTTTTACAAGTTTGCTTCAGCCCTGCCGTGATTAATTTACGCAGCTTATCGTAATAAAGAAAATTAATTCTTCGGATATTGTAAGTAGAAATATATACCGTATTGTTGAAATATTCGACGGAAAACATAGTTAGTCCTTTTAAAATTAACGGGTACAAATATAGACAGAAATTCTAAAGTGCAACAATTCGGCATCATAACTTGTTAACAGGCGATTTTCCAGGCTCTGTCTATAATCAGGAGTAGACTAGTGTATACATACTAATCGAGAAGTTTAAAACCCTTCCCATGAATATTAATAATTTCTACTTTAGGATCGTCCTTGAGGTATTTTCGTAATTTCGCTATATACACATCCATACTGCGAGCATTGAAATAATTATCATCGATCCAAATAGTTTTCAGGGCAAAGTTTCTCTCCAGAATTGAGTTCTTATTTAAGCATAAGAGTTTCAGCAAGTCTGTTTCCTTAGTAGTAAGTTTATAAGTTTTATCGTTGAGTGCCAGCAATTGTTTTTCCGTATCGAAATGATAGTTACCTATAGTAAATTCTTTCTGCGAATTAAATTTCCCATGGCGGCTTGTCCGGCGAAGAATGGCCTCAATACGATAGAGTAACTCTTCCATGCTGAAAGGTTTGGAAATATAATCATCGCAACCGGCTTTAAAACCTTCAAGGATATCAGCCTTTAATGTTTTTGCTGTTAAAAAAATAATCGGAATTTCGCCATTGGTCATTCGTATTTCTTTTGCCAAAGTATATCCGTCTTTTATCGGCATCATAATATCCAGGACACATAAATCGTAGTGTCGTTTAACAAAATTCTTGTAAGCAATTTCACCATTCGGATACCAATCGGTATCATACTTCTTTGCAATAAGATACTCTTTAAGCAAAGAGCCTAAGTTTTCGTCATCTTCAGCCAACAATACTTTAATATCGTTCATGATATTACTTTTTAAGTGGAAGATTAATAATAAATGTCGTACCTGAGCCTAAATCGGAAACCACACTGATTTTACCCTGGTGTTCCTCAACAATTTTTTTTACATAACTTAATCCCAGTCCAAATCCTTTTACATTATGGATATTCCCTGTAGAAACACGGAAAAATTTATCAAAAATACGCCTTTGATTTGATTTACTGATACCCACTCCATTATCGCGGACCGAAATAACTAATTGCCGGTCCTGATTACAGGTTTCAATAAAAATCTCGGGATTTTCAGTTGTATATTTCACTGCATTGTCGAGCAGATTCGATATCATATTGGTCATATGAACCGGGTCGGCTATTACTATATCTTCATCGGCATGAAGTGAAGGAATGAGCATACCGTTCTTAGCATCGACCTGGAGAATGAAATTAGCGATAACCGATTCAATAATTTCATGTATTGAAACTTCCTTAAATTGTAATTTCAGATCTCCCTGATCAAATTTTGCCATTTGCAAAACTCTTTCCACCTGGTAGCCTAATCTCTTGCTTTCTTCAGTAATGATCCCCGAAATACGATCATAATTTTTATCTGATGGAGCAATGCTCTTATCATTCAACATTTGTGAAGCAAGAGATATCGTAGATATAGGAGTTTTAAGTTCGTGGGTCAAATTGTTCACGAAATCACTCTTCATATCTGTGAGACGTTTTTGTTTGAAAACAATAAATAGTGTAATTGTAAAGGCAAAAATTAAGAAGAGTGTAAGAATTGATGATGAAACACCCATAAACCCTAATGACCGAATAATGAAATTAGTCCGATTAGGGAAAAATATAGAGAGGTAACTTGAATTGTCAAAAATATCTTCGGGAAATAAGCGAATATGATAATATTTGGTTTTCTTGTCGGTTTTGAAACCGGAAGACTTATAGGCCAGCTGATTATTCCATTTGTTTACAGCAAATTCAAAGTGGGCATGAATCCCCTGTTCACTTAAGGATTTATCGACAAATTTCTCAAGAATATGAGGATTAATTCTCTTTTCGAAATCAGGTGTAATAAACATTTGCGATACGAGTTCACTAATAAAATTTTTCCTCCTGGTAAGTTTATCCAGTATTTCGGGATTCTGATAATAATTCGGGTCCGATTTGATACCATGTTGAGCCATTACAGAAATATCTGTTCGCACTTCTCCACCTTCCATATTATGTGAGATCTTAAAATCCTGAGAATAATAAATACCTGTTCCGGTATCGAGTTCAAAATGAATAACCGTATCGAAATAAAATTCTTCAGAAGGAGTGTAATAGGTTGTATCGAATTGCGACGATTCCATTTCATCCTGAATGAAGTTCATCGTTTCATTACGCTGAATATCATAAATCGCTTCTGTTAGAGACTCCTGAACCAACTGATCGAAATGCTTCTCCTTGACACGATACGCGTTGCTTATCCAAAAAGATTGTAGCAGAATAAGCCCTAGTAAAGCCAGGCTCATAAAAATAGTCAGAAAAATAATGAGTTTGCGGGTCATGACAAAACAAAGATACACTCACCCGTGTATTCTCAGAAATTGTTTAACAATCTTTAACAAACGTTGTAAAATCTTAAGGAAACTTACAATTACCTTTGATTGTGTAAGGAAAAGAGACCATTAGTTGATAAAAAAAAATAAATCTAAAGCAACTTTTACGTAATTTTTTCGTCTAATAAGTAAAATTGGAACAATATATTAAGATAAATATAGGTTTATAGTTTAGGTAAATAGGTTTCTGATTCTTTTCATAGGTATAAATGGGTTAGGGTTAATGAAGGAGGCATCACTGCCTCCTTCTGTTTTTATTGCTTTATATTAATAAGATAATTATCATTAATATTGTTTTCCATTGACATATACTGAGCGATAAGCTGGAAAAGTTTTTCCCTTAGAATAGGTTTAATAATATAGGCACAACATCCTGCATCGATACATTTTGCTCTATCACCATCCAAAGCATAGGCCGTTTGGGCAATTATTGGAATATTGGGTCGTATGGTCGATATATAGCGTGTTGCTTCAATTCCACCCAATTTAGGCATTTTCATATCCATCAGGATCAGATCGATTTTTTCCTGAGTTTCAACGAAATCAATAGCTTTCAGACCATCTTTGGCATGCAGGATCTTAGCTCCTGTTTTACTAAGTATCTCGTTCAGGAATATAAAGTTAATTTCATCGTCTTCAGCGATAAGAATAACCTTATTATGCCACTGTGGATAACCTTTTTTCAGATTAGTATTTGTCATATCCATATTCTTTAACACATTCCTTGGCACTTCTCTTAAGGGCAACTCAAAACAAAAATCCGAACCCACACCTGCCTTCGATTCAACCCATATTGTTCCTCCAAGCAAGCCAACTATATTTTTACAAATAGCTAAACCAAGCCCTGCCCCACCGGTATTAAGTGAAGAAGGTCCGCCCAATTGAATAAAACGTTCGAAGATTTTCTCCTTCATTTCTTCTGGAATACCTAAACCTGAGTCGCGCACAAAAAAGAATAAACTTGAATTATCCGAAACCCGGTAGCCAAACTCAATATATCCTTTATTTGTAAACTTCGCTGCATTATTCAATAAATTAGAAATGACCTGTTTCAGTCGTTCTCCATCAGTATAACAAATGATGTCTTCAACTTCCTTATTGATATTCAGTTTAAGCTCAATATCGTCATTAGTACCATATCTGCGAAGTGTTTCAGAAAATACAGCTTTAAGATCAGTTAATATCTCAAATGGTTTGCAAGCTTTATATTTAACCTTCAGCTGCTTTGATTCCATCTTTGCAATATCAATAATGTCCTCAATTATATTTAATAAATCTGCACTACTCCGACGAATCAATTTTAAATATTCATCCTGATCATTTTTGGAATATTTTTTATTTAGCATAAGTTCTGTAAAACCAATAATGGCATTCATCGGAGTTCTTATTTCGTGCGACATATTAGCAAGAAATGCCGTTTTCAACTTGTCTGCTTCTTCTGCCCTAACCTTAGCATCAAGCAGATTTGCTTCCGTTGTATGCTGTTCTGTTAAATCCTGTACCATAATTACTGTACTCCGAAGTTTTTCATCAACACCATTCAACTTCTTAAAAATAACTTTATAGTAATGCTTTTCTGTATCCGTATCTATAGTTGTTTCGAAGCAGTTCTCCACTTCAGTTGAAACAGAAAAGTCTCGTATCTTACACGATATCTCGTTCAAAATTGAAGTTGACACCGCATCGTTGTAACAGAGTACTTCTGCTCGTTTAATACCGGTAAACAGTTCTGAAGCTGCAATATTAAAATTTATTACGTTGGAGGTCCTGTCAAGTAGGATTATTGGGACATAAAAGCTGTCAAAAACAGTAAGATATCTGTTTTTTTCATCAAGTATTTCATGATTTGAAAGTTGTGATTCTTCAACAGTCGCATCAATTTGAACCGAAGTCCTTTCGGTGATATAACCAAGTTCGAATCTGTCGAAAAAATTTGCTGTAAAACAATTTAATTTCTTTTTACTCTCACAATCAAAAGAAGATTCTTCAATAAGATCGGCATACGAATAACGATAGTATTTTATAAGCATCATACAAGTACTAATTGTTATACCTGCTTCTATGTGCCTAATAGCTTCTGATTTCCCGGAATTCGAAACCGGATCCTTCGAAGAATTCGTATCGAATATGAGTTCAGAAGTGTCTAATCCGAATTTTTTAGTTGCCGATACCAAGGAATTGGATAATCGACTGATTGATGTTTCCAATGTTTCTTGAAGACGATCTATATCTTTTAAAAAATCTCTCTTTTCAATATAATTCAGTACATATTGGATCAGCAAGTTTTTATTGTTCCTAAGCAACCTGATAAAATCCACAGCCTCTTTTGTAATCTTCATATTAATAGTATTTGGAATTTATAGAGTGTTATTGTAGAGAAGTAAAAGTAAGACTTGACGCTTGAAGGCTATTAAGAGAGCTGGATGATATATTATATCAGCTAATGATGAGATTTCTCACTAACAAAATGATAAAAAATATCTTAACTTATAAGTCTATCGAAAGATTTAAGCGCTGTAGGATCTAATTTATAGATGGCTGTAAATTCCGGGGCTGATTTTAGTTGATCAATTGTTTTCTCCACACTGGTGAGTGACCCTTCTGATTGAACAAGCAGAATAAAATCAATCTTTTTTATTTCCGGAAATAAGTAGTTCGTTTCGTTACGATTAATGAACATAGTATATTTTTCAATCCCTTCTTCTCCTTCATAGGTATATCTTCGAAAGAGTACAATGTTCTTTTTTATTATTAGTTCAAGATTGTCAGTTAAGGATAAATTTATTGATAATGCCTGATTCAATATCAGGCAAATTCGTAAATCGGATTCTGCCGAAGCTATAGCAAATAGCAAAGTATTATCGCCTCGAGAAGATTCAGATAGTTTTATTGTTGCCTTTTTCAACTAATGAATTATTATAATCCGATACTTTGAGTTGCCTGACGGGCCGCATTTTGTTCAGCCTCTTTTTTCGATTTGCCCATCCCCATCCCTACAATATCATCAAAAACCATAAGATGAGAGACAAAAACCGGTATCTTATTATCGCCATTAACCTGTTCCTGACAGGTGAAATTTATATCTTTTTTATTCTTCTGCCCCCATTCGATTATTCTGCTCTTAAAGTCGATTTCTGTCTCAGATAATATTTCGAGATTGAAATGGTGACTGAGGATCCGATCGAGAATAAATTTTTGTGCTTTTTTATATCCACGATCTAGATATATAGCTCCAATCAAGGCTTCGAGAGCGTCACCAAACAGAGCTTTATGGTTATCCTTTGTGAGCCGTGCGATAACAATATTTCCTATCCCCATTTTAAGGGCTATATCTTTGAGTGTATCGCGGTTTACTATTTTTGAACGTAGCTGGGTTAAAAACCCTTCGTCTTTATCGGGAAAATTAATATATATATTTTCAGCGATGATACTATCGAGAATAGCATCACCAAGAAATTCAAGACGTTCATTATGAATATCGTGATTCTTTGAATAACGACCTGAAGCTGATTTGTGTATCAGTGCAAGCTTATAAAGATCATATCTCCGGGGCTTAAAACCTAGTATACGCCTCAGTTGTTTCTTTAATTTCTTATCAGCTCGAAAAATAGATTTGTCTTTGCTAAGGGCAGAATTCTGCAAAATATTATGCGAATTTTTTAAATACGGCAGAAGCATTATGTCCTCCGAAACCAAATGTATTGCTTAACGCTACATTCACTTCTCTCTCCTGAGCTACCTTAGGTGTTAAATTCAGCTTAGGGTCAATCTCCGGATCAAGTTGGTTCAAATTAATGGTGGGAGGAACAATATTATGAACAATTGCCATAATACTGGCAATTGCCTCGATAGCACCAGCAGCCCCAAGAAGGTGCCCAGTCATCGACTTGGTGGAACTGATGTTGATTTTGTAAGCATGTTCACCAAATACTTTGATTATTGCTTTTGCTTCAGCAATATCGCCAAGCGGAGTTGCCGTACCATGAACATTAATATAATCCAGGTCGGTAATGTTCAGGTGTGCATCTTCAAGCGCGAATTTCATTACATTAGCCGCTCCTAGCCCATCGGGATGAGGAGCAGTAAGATGGTAAGCATCGGCTGTAAGACCCCCTCCTACAAGTTCGCAATAAATTTTAGCACCACGTTTTTTTGCATGTTCCAGTTCTTCCAGAATAAGAACGCCTGAACCTTCACCCATCACGAAACCATCGCGGGTAGCATCAAACGGACGGGATGCTGTTTTATACTCTTCATTATTGGTCGAGATCGCCTGCATTGCATTAAAACCTCCAAGACCCGGCGGATTGATAGCTGCTTCGGAACCTCCGGAAATAAATACTTTTGCGATACCCAGCCGAATGTAGTTAAATGCATCGATAATCGCATTGGTGGAAGTAGCACAAGCTGAAACAGTAGCATAATTAGGTCCTCTGAAACCATACTTAATCGATATTTGTCCAGCAGCAATGTCGGAGATGAGCTTTGGAATAAAATAAGGACTAAACCTGGGCATTTCAGGATTCTTTGAAAATGAGAGTAACTCATTGTAAAAGGTCCCAAAACCTCCAATACCAGAGCCAAAGATCACACCAGCTCTGTCAAGGTCTATCTTCTCAAGATCTATTCCGGAATCCTTAAAGGCTTCATCGGCAGCTATCAGAGCAAACTGTGAAAAAAGATCCAGTTTTCGTAACTCTTTCCGATCGAAATAATCCTGTGGATCATAACCCTTTACCTCGCAGGCAAACTTTGTTTTAAAGTTTGTTACATCAAAACGAGTTATCAGTTCAATACCACTAGTACCTTTAATCAGGTTATCCCAATAGTCCTTGACATTATTTCCTAATGGCGTAATAGCTCCTAAACCAGTAACAGCTACTCGTTTCAATTCCATAATGCGAGGGGATTAAGTTCTTAGTAAGTAAGATTACTTTGCGTTGTCCTCGATATACTTGATGGCTTCGGCAACATTACTGATTTTTTCAGCTTGGTCATCAGGAATACCAATGTTGAATTCTTTTTCAAATTCCATAATTAACTCAACTGTGTCCAGTGAGTCTGCACCTAAATCGTTAGTAAAACTTGCTTCAGGTGTAACTTCGCTCTCATCAACACCAAGTTTGTCAACGATGATAGCTTTTACTCTAGATGCAATATCAGACATATGTTTAAAATTTTAATTATACTTAGGATTAGTATTTAACGCTGCAAAGAAATGCATTAATTGAAAAAAAACAAATAAAATTGTTGAAATATTGATTTAAAATTAACTTTTTTTACCATGTTTCTCTAACTATTTCTTAAAAATCTTACTTTCTATTTTATTGATTATGAAAAAGGTAGCTCTATTTGCATCAGGCTCAGGTTCTAACGCACAGAATATTGCCGAGCATTTCAAGGCAAGTTCCAAAGGCAAAGTGAATATTATACTCAGTAATAATTCTGAAGCCTTTGTTCTTGAAAGGGCAGTAAAACTAGGTATTCCAACCTATATTTTTAATCGAGAAATTTTTTACAAGACCACTGAAATAGTAAAGGTTCTTAGGGCTGCTAAGACTGATTTTATTGTTCTTGCCGGATTTTTATGGCTGGTACCTGATTATCTGATTCGTGCATTCCCGAACAGGATTATTAATATACATCCTGCTCTATTACCTAAATATGGAGGTAAGGGTATGTACGGCAGTAAAGTGCATGAAGCTGTTATTCAGAATCAGGAAAGAGAATCAGGGATTACGATTCACTATGTAAATGAACAATATGACGAAGGTTCTGTCATTTTCCAGGCACGGTGTATTGTTAAGCCCGATGATACTCCTGAATCTCTTGCTGAAAGAGTTCATCAACTTGAATACGATCACTATCCGAAAATTATTGAAAAATTATTAGTTCAGCTCGATAAATAGTACCACTTATAGAATAATCAGTCAATTGCCGGAAAGCTACTTAACAACTTTAGGGTAACAGTTTTTATCGAATCGAAAGCTGCAAGATTCACCTCATGAACAGGTTCAACAGAAGGAGCTTCCACCTTAAGAGGATCAATCGGTCTTCCATTCATATAGAAGCGAAAATCGAGGTGTGGTCCGGTTGAAAGCCCTGTAGTACCGACATAACCTATTATATCACCCTGCTTTACAAAGGTCCCTGCATTTATCCCCGGCGCAAAACCTGAAAGATGAAGATATGCAGTTGTATAAACACTGTTATGCCTTATTTTAATCATGTTTCCTCCGCCGTTATTATATCCTTTCTTTGCTTCAATTATTTTGCCATCACCAATAGCCTGTACCGGTGTTCCAGCCGGTGCAGCATAGTCTACCCCATGATGAGGTCTCCGGATTTTTAGTACAGGATGCAACCGGGAATGAGAAAAACGCGAACTGATCCTGGAAAATCGCAACGGAGCTTTTAAAAAGGCTTTTCTCAGGCTGTTACCCTCCAGATCGTAATAACTCTCGACACTGTCCTGAATAAAAGGAATTGCATAGAAGTCATGATCCGAATGTCGAAAGTAAGCAGCATGAATTCTACCCAGCCCCACCGAAATAGAATCGACAAATTGTTCGTCGTAAACAACACAAAAACTATCGGTAGGCTGCAATCCAAAAAAATCGATGCTCCAGGCATAAATTTCCGAAAGTTCATTTGCCAGCATTGGATTAAGTCCATTATCGACTACTGCATTCCAAAGTGAAGTATGAATAGAACCAATAGCTACCTGGCGCTTATTAATTACTTCCTTCTCCTCAATTTCGATAGTAACCGAATCAAGAAACGAAAATCGTACAAATTCGACAGGAGTGTGTTCATAAACAAAATACCTGAGAGTTTCCGCTGAGTCTTTTTCGAGAAAGACAGCATATTTATTACCTGCTCGTATTTTTCGCAGATCAAAAACTTTCTGATCACTGGCAATTAAACCTGCAATAGCTCCTTCAGGCAAATGATATCCCGAAAGTATGTTCAGCAACATCTGGTTTCGCTTAACCACATCGAACACAACAGTAAAGGAATCGACAGGTATACCGTACATTTTCACAATTTCCCTGGGTGTCGGTATAGTATCGGTTACCTCGACTATATCCGTTTTTGGTACATATTGATAGTAATAAAAATAACTGATCCCTAATGTTAGTATTAAAACTGCCAGGACGGTAACTATTTTCCAGTGTTTTTTAATCATGATATTAAGTAACTACAATGTTTACAATTTTACCGGGAACTATAATTATTTTCCGAATCTGTTTCCCCTCTATCCATTTTTCAGCCTTTTCATGAATCAGAACTGCTTTTTCAATTTCCTCCTTTGAAGCATCTGCCGGTAACAATTGTTTAAATCGCAATTTCCCATTAATGGAAACGGGATATTCAAAAGTCATCTCCTGCAAATAATTTTCATTTACTTCAGGCCATCCCTCAAAAGAAATACTTGTGTCACCACCATATAAGTTCCAAAGTTCTTCACCTATATGAGGAGCAAATGGAGATAATAATTTGGTAAATATTCTTGCCGAAACAAGCGATATTTTACCCTTCCTGATAGCCAGGTTGGTAAATATCATCAATTGTGAAATGGCTGTATTGAATTTAAGTCCTTCAATATCGGAAGTAACTTTCTTAATACTCTGATGCAGTAACTTCAATGTCTCATCATCATCAGAACCGTCAGTAAGAATATTATTCCTGTCGGCAAAGAACCTGTGAACCCTACAAAGAAAGTTGAAAACTCCTTTTACGCCCGTATCGGTCCATGGTTTTGTAGCATCGAGCGGACCCATAAACATTTCATATAGCCTTAAGCTGTCGGCTCCATAATTAGCTACAACATCATCAGGATTGACAACATTTTTTAAAGTTTTCGACATCTTGGCTACAATCTGTTTCATCTCCTCACCTGTTGTTTTATGGAAGAATTTTCCATCTTGTTCATCCACTTCATCAGAGGGTACTTTCGATCCTGTTCCGGTTTCGTAGGCAAAGGCAAGGATCATACCCTGGTTATAGAGTTTCTGATAGGGTTCATCGGTCGATACAACCCCCAGATCATAAAGCA
The DNA here is from genome assembly GCA_964592225.1 of uncultured Bacteroidales bacterium. Lineage (GTDB taxonomy): Bacteria > Bacteroidota > Bacteroidia > Bacteroidales > UBA10428 > UBA10428. The sequence goes on along the minus strand of CAZQCO010000033.1, from coordinate 3,765 downwards.
CTTTATGCCAGAAGCGGCTGTAAAGCAGGTGTAATACAGCATGCTCAGCACCTCCTATATACAAATCGACAGGCATCCAATATTTTTCTTTTTTCCTATCAAAAGGTGCCAGCTTGTTAGTTGGATCGATATATCTTAAATAGTACCAGCAAGAGCCTGCCCACTGAGGCATTGTATTCGTCTCACGTCTACCTTTTCTCCCATTTTTATCGGTCACATCCAACCATTTGCCTGCATTGGCCAGGGGAGATTCTCCATTATCTCCCGGCTGATACTTTTCCATCTCAGGCAGGCAAACGGGAAGTTCTTCATCCTCAACAATACTAATTTCGCCATCTTCCCAGTGAATCACCGGAAATGGTTCGCCCCAATATCGCTGCCGGCTAAAAAGCCAATCGCGCAGTTTGTAGTTTACGGCCGCTTTGCCCAATCCTTTTTCTTCCAGCCATGCAATAATCGTTTTAATACCGTTTTCCTTATTCAGTCCGTTGATATCGATATTTTTTAAGGGGTTTGAGGAATTGATATATACCCCATCTTCAGTCCAGCAGGCTTTACCCTGAATAACTTTTTGTCTTGTTTCAGGATCGGTATTTTTTGGATCCAAAATGCAGCGGATAGGAATATTAAATTTCTCAGCAAATTCAAAATCGCGAGTATCATGCGCCGGAACCGCCATAATAGCCCCGGTGCCATACCCGATAAGAACATAATCGGCTACCCAAATCGGAATACTTTCCCCTGACACAGGATTTATAGCACATCGGCCTGTAAATACACCGGTTTTATCCTTGCTTAGGTCAGTTCGGTCGAGATCCGATTTTAAAGAAGCCGACTGGATATATTTTTTAACTTTCGGTGCCTCGGGAAAAGTAACAATTTTATCAATCAACTCATGTTCGGGGGCAATAACCATATATGTGGCACCAAATAGGGTATCGGGCCGGGTTGTATAAACTTTAATGACATCTGACAGACCCTCCATTTTAAAGGCGACTTCAGCTCCGGTTGAACGTCCAATCCAGTTACGCTGCATATCTTTAACACTCTCGGGCCATTCAGACAAAGTGTCAAGACCTTTTAACAACCTTTCGGCATACTGGGGAATACGCAGCATCCATTGCTTCAGGTTTCTGCGTTCAACTTCTTTGCTTCCGCATTTTTCATGCGATCCATCATTTAATACTTCTTCATTGGCGCACACAATTTTACATTGATTGCACCACCATACCTGGGCATCATCATAATAAGCAAGTCGTTTCGAATTGATATAAGATGTGACGGCTTCATCACCTTTATTTTTTACATCGTCAGGTATCGGCAGTTCTGCTATGGGTCTTCCTTTCTGCAAGCCGGAATCGAACCAGGTATTATAAAGCCGGATAAAAATCCATTGTGTCCACTTATAATAATCAGGATCTGTCGTATTAACTTCCCTGTCCCAATCATAGCTTAGGCCAAGTGATTTGATCTGACGGCGAAATGTATCACAATTGTTATTAGTGGTAACGGCGGGGTGAGTACCGGTTTGAATGGCATATTGCTCTGCAGGTAGTCCGAATGCATCCCAACCCATGGGATGGAGCACATTATAACCGTTCATACGCTTATAGCGGCTTACTATATCGGTTGCCGTATAGCCCTCAGGATGTCCAACATGCAAACCACTTCCCGAAGGATAGGGAAACATATCCAGTGCATAAAATTTTTTCGGATTCGACAGATCATCAGTTGTTTTAAAAGTTTTGTTATCCTCCCAATACTTTTGCCATCTTTTTTCTATAACTGTAAAATCGTATTCCATCAATATATTCAATTGAGTTACAAGAGCACAAAAGTAAAAAAACTTGTAAGAATTGAAATGGTCGCAGGACAATTAAATACGGGCCAAATCAGTAATAATGGCTGATGCTCCTAAAATATATCAGCAATTATTTGTTTCCTTTTGTCGAATTAATATCAGGTTTTCCTGTTTATTAAGTAAACACCCAGGAGAACAATAACCATAAAACTGATATGCAGCCATGTGATGATTTCGTGATCCAGCAGGCCCCAAATGATAGCAAAGATCGGGATTATGTATGTTACTGAGGAAGCAAAAACTGCCGATGTATAGCGTATTAAGCTGTTCATGATAAGCATAGCAAATGCAGTACCAAGGATGCCTAAAATAGCCAAAGCAATAAGATGAATAATCCAGCCTTCTGAATGGATTACTGGTTCAAAACTCGTTGTGAGCAAGTAAATTAAGGAAACCGGGCCTATAAAAAGAAATGATAGTGAAGTAATCTGAATACCTTTAAGATGCGTAAGATAGGTTTTTACAGTATTAATATTTATTGCATAGCAAATTGTTGCTGCCACGATAAAAAAGGCATATGTATTAATATTACCAAAAGAAATATTTTTACCTGACGAGATAAGGCCTAATGCTCCGATCAATCCCACTAATATTCCTAAAACCTGTAACCATCTGGTTTTGGTTTTAAAAAAAAGTATCCCTACGACAAGAGTAAAAACCGGAGTCAGTGAATTTAGCATGCCGGCAAGCGCACTATCAATTCTGGTTTCTGCTTTCATAAATAATAAGGCTGGAATAAAGCTTCCGAAAAAACCCGCCACCAGCAGGTATTTTAAGTCCTTTCTATGTAAATTTTTTAGATGCTTAATTGAGTAAGGAAGTAATACTAACGATGCAAGAAATATTCGAATACATGCAGCCTGGGCACTGGAGAAACTTTTCAAACCAATTTTCATCAATATGAAAGAACTGCCCCAGATCAAAGCAAGAAATAAAAGTATTAAATACTGAAAGAGACGTTTGTGCCAACCCATATTTTAGAAATCTTTTGTGAAACTAGTATACTTTAAATAAGGGTGCAACTTAATTCCGGCTTCAGAAGGTTTTTATACTAATTATTTCAAGCGACTTTAAAAAATGCTAAATTTGCGCCCTGTCCGGCCCCATAGTTCAATGGATATCCGCCCGGATGAACACGGTCGGACGGGGAATATCAGATTCCGACTCTGATTTTAAATAAATAATATAGCAACTGAATAGAATATAATACAGAAAAAACTAAATCGACTGAACCTTATGTTCCCAGAAGAATTATTTATTATTTTGGATCACTAACACGGCCCCATAGTTCAATGGATAGAATGTCAGATTCCGGTTCTGATGATCTGGGTTCGAATCCCGGTGGGGTCACAAAGACAGTGTGATTGTGAGTACTGAGAGTGACTCATATCCGTTGTCCTTTTTTTATTTCACACATCAGGGATCATGAGGGGCTTGTAGAAGTCCCGAACTAATCCCGGTGGAGTCACTTAAATAGGTTCAGAGTTTAGAGTTCGAGGTTCAATGTTGTTTTATTGCTAAAAACTTTAAACTTAAAACTTCAGACTCCTAGCTTAACTGGCCTAGTAGCTCAATCCCGATTTTTTGAAATCTCCGATTTCACCAAAAAATCGAGGACCCTCGAAAAATAATCAAAAATAAAATTTTTGTATTTTTCGGGGTTGGATAGAGTTGCACTCTGCAGCTATTCTCTATATTTGTTGCCTATAATTAAATCGTTGGCCTAGTAGCTCAATTGGATAGAGCATCAGACTTCGGATCTGAGGGTTGAGGGTTCAAATCCTTCCTAGGTCGCTAAGAAAGCAAAACTCAATGCGTGAGCATTGGGCCTTTTGCTTTTAGAAACGAATCCAACCAGTTTCTGGTTGAGTGAGTGAATAAAAGTAAAAAGGTAAAATCATGAA
>CAZQCO010000032.1:0-34661 GCA_964592225.1 uncultured Bacteroidales bacterium | reverse complement strand
CCCTGCAACATGAAAAAATATTGTATCACCGTTTTACTGATCGCATGTATGGCTCATACAAATGCACAGACTGATAACAACCACCAGTCAACTTTTTTCGGAATAAATATAGGACATGCCCTGGCTATTAAAACCATATCGGGTATTTTAAGCGATAATACAACCTATCTTCCTATCCATCTTAATTTAAACCATTCCCTGGGAAATAATCTGGGCATTGCCGGATTATTCATGTACCGCCTGGATAAAGATGGTGCCAATTTTCTTACTCATGAATTAGGTTTTGCCGTTGGCCCCAGCATTTTATTTAACAGGCTGGAAGGATTATCGATCGATTGTAAGATTGGTTATGCCCGGGCATTCGGAAAAGATTATTTTTCGAATGATTATTACAGGAATGATTTTGTTATTCAGCCTGAAATAGTTTACTATGTCAGCTTCCCGAACAAACTTGCCCTTTCTTTCGGCCTGGGGCTTCAAACTCTGTTAAATATATCTGAAAATCCCGACAGAAGCTTCTACTGGGATTGGAACACAACCGGAAAATTATCTCATTACTACCTTCCGGTCCTCAATATCTCTTTTGGATTTATCAATTGAAATTCCGGGGACCAGCTATATTTAGTTGGAAAAAGGGATCGTATCAGATCCAGTTCATTTTCATTGCCCTGCTTTATGGTATAGGCATCCATATTACAATAGTATTTTATTATTAAAATTAGTTGAGTATCCGTTAAGTTACCTGAAATAATCCCTAGAGGTTCGACATTCCTGCGTAAGCAGGAATCCAGAATAAATAATCTCTGAATTGGCTTGGTCGAATTGCTATAGTAGATTCCGTATTCCTGCTTATTCCATCCCTTTGACCAGGATGGTATCACAATGCGAAGCTTCGAGACGATGTTTCAGTATTTCCTGGTATCCGGCGGAGTAGTACCATTCTTCAAAATCCTTTTTACTGTTAAAACGTATCAGCACGGCCCGGGTATATTCCCAGCTCCCTTCCAGCACCTGCGATGAATCGTCAACTGCCAGGTATTTACCGTTAAATTCCGAAAATACATGCCCGGCTTTATCGAGGTAACGCTGATAAGCCTCTTCATCATCAATCTTTATTTGAGCAAAAAAATAGTAGTACATATGTTATGTGGAATTTATTGATGCTGTGACAAAAATAAAAATTGGAAATAATATTCTTTATATGATTTTCATCTATTCCCTGAAAAGAGTAGACCTCTTTAACTTATCCTAGTAGGCGAGGACAATTGCATGAATAGCTCAATTGGATAATCAATAAATTTTTTTTATCCGATACATGCTGAATTAGAAATAATAGTATTATCTTTACACTACTTATATAGTAGGATTAGTAGGTTATAAATAAAACATCTTATGATACGAATAGTAAAAACATTAGCAATAGCACTGGTACTGGCATTAATATCAGGTGCAGGTATAGCACAACAGGTAGCTAAGTTGCTCCCCGAAAAAAGCTCTATTACTATATCGGGAACCTCAACTGTGCACGACTGGGAAGAGGAAGTAAAAACATTCAATGTGAATCTAACCCTGGATTTTCAGGATAATAAAATTAAAGAAATACATAATGTCGATTTGATATGCAACTCATCATCAATAGTCAGCGATTACTCCCTTATGACAAGCAAAACGCTTAATGCGCTCCAGGCTGAAAAACATCCGGAGATTGTATTTAACATGATAACAATCGAAAAGCTTACAACGCAGGATCATAATTTTTCCGGAGTACTCACTGGTAATCTGAGTATGGCCGGTGTGACAAAACGTGTCCGGGTTGAATTTACCGGAAGTAATGGTAGCAATATTATTACCATCAAAGGTTCGAAACAGATCAATATGGCCGATTTTAATATTGATCCTCCAACTGCTATGCTGGGAGCCCTAAAAACCGGAGAAAATGTAGTGATTTCATTTACTCTGCAGTTTCAGATAAGCTAAAATTATTTTCAATTTATAAGAAACAAATGATGTTCTAATAATAATTAAATGCTCAAAAAATGAAGAAGTTTATACTATTTTTTGCAGGAATAACCTGTTTATCAATTGTTGCATTCAGCCAGTTTGAAGAGCCTCAGCTTACCGGTGAGGAATTTGAAAAAGTAAAAGCTCATGTAGGAGCCGATTTTGCCATACAATATCAAATTATAAATCATCATGCTGACAGCAGTCTTATCCCTTTGGGATCAGGTTTTAATTTGCCAACAGCGAACCTGAATATAGATGCCAATCTGGCACCTGGTATTAAAATTAATATGACCACCTATTTATCGTCACGCCACCATCCGGAAGCCTGGGTTAAAGGTGGATACATTATAATCGATGAACTGCCTTTTATTAAATCGAAAGGAGTTGATAAAGTTATGGATTACCTGACTTTAAAAGTTGGCGACATGGAAATTGACTATGGCGATGCACACTACCGGCGTTCGGATAATGGTAATACTATAAATAATTATTTTGTGGGTAATTATATAATGGATGCCTTTACAACAGCCATTGGTGCAGAACTTATGTTCCGAAGTAAAGGAGTATTAGCGATGGGAGCTGTATCGAGCGGGAGTTTAAAACCTGCCCTGACCGGTTATAGTTCATTTTCGGGAAATTATACAGCGTATAATACCCTTGATGAATTAGCTTTTTACTGGAAGCTCGGATATGACAAACAATTAATGGAGGATTTCAGGCTTCGGCTAACACTCTCAGGTTATCATTGTGCCAAAAATCATTTCGGTTCGTTGTATAGCGGTGATCGCACAGGTTCGAGATACTACCTGGTGATGAACAGGGTAACTAACAGTGCTGACGATGTTGATATTTCCAGTGGACATACATCAGGCAGATGGGGACCAGGATTTACCAACAAAGATAATTCGGTCATGGCAAACATATTCAGCAAATTCAAAGGTTTTGAGGTTTTCGGCACATATGAATTTATAAAGGGCACCAACTTAGCGTCTGCGGAAGTTGAATATTCGCAATATGCCGTTGAGGGGATTTATCGATTTGGTAAAAGAGAACAGTATTATGGCGGATTACGATACAATCATGTTCAGAACAATGCCGATCAGTCTGTCGATCGTCTACAAATAGGAGCCGGTTGGTTTATCCTGGAATCGATGCTTTTGAAGCTTGAATATGTCGACCAGAATTATACAGCATTTATTTCCAATTATGGTGCTGACGCAGGCTTCGATGGTGTAATGCTTGAAGCTGTGGTATCTTTCTAAAAACTGATGAAAGTGAAATAATATGGTTTCTGAATTGCTGAGAAAAAATAGATATAGTATCCCGTTTACCTGGCGGAAATTCATCCGTGCATCAATGCTTATTACAGGTATGTATTTGTCTATGTCTATTTTTTCTCAGCAAACAGAACCGTTAGTACCCGGAGCCGGGGCCTGTGACAATTATATTCTTATCAGCGGTGAATCGAATATTAATCAATTTAATTTTACGTACGATCTGCGTAAATATGGACTGTTTGAGATATCTGACGGATTAAAAGACAGTAATCAGTTTGAACTCGCCATACCTATAAAGGATTTCAGAACCAGTAATCCTTTAATGTACGATGATTTTCTGCAACTGATGAAGGAAAATCAATATCCTAAAATAATAATAAGTATTCCGGGAGACCAATTGATTTCACTAGAACAGCAATCCTATACTCTCTGTCCCAGGATGAATATTACAATTGCAGGTATTACCCGTACATATAAAATTGACTGTTCCGTGGTGAATTGTTCAGAAAGCACCTTACTGGTCGGATCACAAAAAATCAAGCTTTCCGATTTTAAGCTGAAACCGCCTGAAAAACTATATGGATTAGTGAAAGTGAACAATGAAATCACAGTGAATTTCAGTATTATTCTTACATTTACGAGTACTAACCTAATAGCCCAGTCGCTTTGAAGATCAGCACCAGAACACGGTATGGAATAAGAACAATGCTTGAAATAGCTATGAATAATTCTAATGGAGGGATATACCAGAAAGATATTTCAAAAAACCAGTCTATTTCCAATAAGTATCTCGATCATATTATTTATGCATTAAAAACTTCGCAATTGATCAGTAATGTTAAAGGTAAAAAAAGCGGATATATGCTGACACGTAAACCAGCAGAAATTACCATATTTGATATACACAATGCATTTGAACCCGGTATATGTTTGATTGAGTGCCTTTCAGGCAACTACAAATGCGACCGCCATAAAGAATGTCTTACGCTTGGGTTCTGGGGTCAGCTGAATAATTTAATTATTGATTTTTTCAAATCGGTTACTCTTGAGGATCTGATAAATAAAAAGATCAATATCGAAGACGGTTAATATTAAAATTACCAGCTGTACTTTCATTAAGTGTTAAATTCATCTCTTTAACTCTCATCCTTCTCCAAATAATACTTATACAAGGTTATAGTTTTCGATCACTGATATATCAATATGTCGAACTCGTTTGGATAATAAATATTATCCTATATTCTCTTTTTTTTTATTAGTGAATAAATGCCTGCCGAACCATAGGGTATGGCCGCCGTTATGGCCAGTATAATGAGTCCTTTCACCGAAAAATCGTGACGAATAATAACATGCATTAAAACAGCGGTTGCCATTACAAACAGAACGGAAACAAGGGCTATGGTGTTGGCATAGAACAGAAGCTTTTCCGGTTTATTGATCAGGAATTGAAGAAAAAACAGGAAACAAAGTACCAGCACAAGTGCTATCATTCGCTGCCATGATTCTGCCAGAAATAGCTGATCGATCAGTATCCAGCCAAATCCTGCTGCAATAAGTACTACCAGGCATAGGATATCCCGGTTTTTTAATGTTGAAAAGTATTTCATAGAGTTATGTTTAGGTAATGAATTCATGAAACTCAAAATTTGTTATGCCCTCAAACTGTTCCACCCCAGGGCTGTAATTTCCGTCAGACTGCCATTGGGAAGCACCAGATAACAACCGTCGTTTTTGGGAGTTATATGTCCGATGGCATGAATGCCGGGTATTGCGGTAATTTTGTCATAATCGGTAAGAGATACGGTGAAAAGCAGCTCATAGTCTTCCCCTCCGTTAATAGAAATGGAGACAGGCTCCATATTCAGTTCCTCCGCAGCTTTTCTTGTTTCTTCCGCCACCGGTATTTTATCGAAGAAAATTTTACATCCCTTATCCGATGCATCGCAGATATGCAATATTTCCGATGATAGACCGTCGGATATATCGATCATCGACGTAGGTAGGATCTCCTCTTCAGCCAGTTTGGTAATGATGTCTTTCCGGGCCTCGGGTTTTAGCTGGCGGCCGAGTATGTAATCATAACCCGAAAGATCGGGTTGTACGGCATTGCTTTCGTTGAATATGCGTTTTTCCCTCTCGAGCAATTGCAATCCCATGTAAGCAGCTCCCAGATCGCCGGAAACACAAATCAGATCGTTCTCCTTTGCCCCGCTGCGATATACAATCCGTTCCTTTGGAGCTGAACCAATTGCAGTTATACTGATGGTAAGTCCGGTCAACGAACTGGTTGTGTCCCCACCCACGAGGTCGACTCCGTAAAAACCACAGGCCATATGAATCCCCTCATATAACTCTTCAATCATGCCGGTGGTAAACTTCGATGAAACAGCTATCGATACCAGTATCTGCGAGGGTATGGCGTTCATGGCATACACATCGGACAGATTAACAATTACGGCTTTATAGCCCAAATGTTTTAAAGGAGTATATACAAGGTCAAAGTGAATCCCTTCGGTCAGTATGTCGTTGGTAACAACCGTCTGTAAATTCCCCATGTATAAAATGGCTGCATCATCACCTACGCCTATCAGTGACGACTTATTCTTCAACTCGATACGTTTCGTCAGTAAACGGATCAGTCCGAATTCCCCTATTTTGTCAAGATCTTTTTGTTTTTTCATCGATATAAACCCGTAAATAAAGGTTTTTCAAATGAACCACAAAGATAGTTATTCGTTTACTTTTTGTATCTTTGCTGTTATTTATAAATAGTCTAAATAAGATTAGCGCAAAGGACAGATCTTCCAAAAAATTGAGGACATGAGTGCAGAACAGGATCAGATACTGGAACAGGTAACCTCAAATGAGTACAAATATGGTTTCTATACCGATATTGAGATGGAAACCCTCCCCAAGGGGTTAAATGAAGATATCATACGGAGGCTCTCTGCCAAAAAGAATGAACCTGAATTTATGCTGGAATACCGGTTGAAAGCATTCCGGCACTGGCAGACGATGAAAATGCCCGGTTGGGCCCATTTGAAATTACCCGAAATAAACTATCAGGATATAATATATTATGCTGCTCCAAAACGTAAGGTAAGCTTAAGCAATCTGGATGAAGTAGATCCCGAATTGCTGGCCACTTTCGCAAAACTGGGTATACCCCTCGAGGAGCAAAAACACCTGGCAGGAGTTGCTGTTGATGCCGTTATGGACAGTGTATCGGTAAAGACCACTTTTCGTGAAACGCTGGCCGAATTAGGCATTATTTTTTGTTCTTTCAGCGACGCTGTACAGGAGCACCCCGATCTGATAAAAAAGTACATGGGCTCGGTGGTCCCTTACACCGACAACTATTTTGCATGCCTGAATTCGGCTGTATTCAGCGACGGATCTTTCTGCTATATTCCCAGGGGAGTAAGATGCCCTATGGAACTTTCCACCTACTTCCGTATCAATGCTTTCAATACCGGTCAGTTTGAGCGAACACTAATTGTTGCCGAAGACGACAGCTATGTTAGCTATCTCGAAGGATGTACGGCTCCGCAACGCGACGAGAACCAGTTGCATGCCGCCATAGTTGAAATTGTGGCCATGGAAAATGCCGAAGTGAAGTACAGCACAGTACAAAACTGGTACCCGGGCAATAAAGACGGGATAGGAGGTATCTATAATTTTGTTACCAAGCGGGGAATATGCAAAGGCGACAATTCCAAGATATCGTGGACACAGGTAGAAACCGGATCGGCCATAACCTGGAAATACCCCAGCTGTATCCTAAAGGGTGACAACACTACCGGAGAATTTTATTCGGTGGCAGTGACCAATAATTACCAGCAGGCTGATACAGGGTCCAAGATGATCCATATCGGTAAAAATTCACGCAGTACTATTATTTCCAAGGGAATTTCGGCAGGCAAGGGACAAAACAGCTACAGAGGCCTGGTAAAGGTGCTGAAAAATGCCGATAATTCCCGGAATTATACACAATGCGACTCATTGCTGCTGGGTGATCAGTGCGGGGCACATACTTTCCCCTACCTTGAAGTGGACAACGATGGAGCCATTATTGAACACGAAGCCACAACTTCAAAAATAGGTGAGGATCAGATATTTTATTGCAACCAGCGCGGAATCGATACTGAAACTGCTATAAGTCTCATCATTAATGGTTATGCCAAGGAAGTACTCAATAAACTTCCGATGGAATTCGCCGTGGAGGCGCAAAAACTTTTACAGATCAGCCTGGAAGGAAGCGTAGGTTAATCAATCATTATTAAATTAGAATCATGCTTGAGATACAAAATTTACATGTCGCTATTGAAGGAAAAGAAATACTTAAGGGGATCAACCTGAAAGTAAACACAGGTGAGGTTCACGCTATCATGGGTCCGAATGGTTCTGGAAAAAGTACACTTGCCTCTGTTCTTGCCGGACGTGAAGAGTTTGAAGTTACCGAGGGAAGTGTTAAGTATATGGGGGAAAACCTGCTGGAACTTGCGCCGGAAGATCGTGCACGAAAGGGTATTTTCCTGGGATTTCAATACCCTGTGGAAATCCCTGGAGTATCGATGGTAAATTTCATGAAAACCGCCCTGAATGAAAAGCGAAAGTTCAACGGATTGGAGCCCATTTCGGCCTCCGACTTTCTGAAACTGATGCGTGAGAAAAAAGAAATTGTCGAGATTGCATCGAGTCTTACCAACCGATCGGTTAACGAAGGTTTTTCGGGTGGCGAAAAGAAAAAGAACGAGATCTTCCAGATGGCCTTACTGGAACCCAGGCTTTCTATCCTCGATGAAACCGATTCAGGGCTTGATATCGACGCCCTGCGTATTGTAGCCAATGGTGTTAACAAACTGCGCAACAAGGAAAATGCAATTATTGTAATAACACATTACCAGCGACTTCTCGAATATATTATCCCTGATCATGTTCATGTCTTGTATAAGGGTAAGATCGTACGTTCGAGCGGAAAAGAACTGGCCCTGGAACTGGAAGAAAAAGGATACGACTGGCTGAAAGAAGAAGCTGAAACACAATAAAAGGAGAATGACAGCATGACGACTTTGGAATTACAGGAAGAGCTCTCCACATTATATACTGCCAATGCCGATCGCATTGCCGGAGGGACCGGTAAGCTTGTCAATGAATTTCGCCCCCGGGCGTTTGAAGATTTTAAACGTTTGGGTATACCCACTAAAAAGAATGAGGATTACCGGTATACCGATCTGATGAGTTATTTACAAGGCGATTATTCGTACGAAATTGCCCCGGCAAAAATTTCTGTCAGTCTGGAAGATCTTTTCCACTGCGATATTCCCGAACTTAATACGCATATTGTACTTGTATTGAATGGCTTTTATTACAGCCACAATGAAATAGAACCGCTCCCGAAAGGCGTTATTATCAGTAGTTTTGCCGAAGCTTCGATAAAATATCCCGAACTGGTAAATAAGCATTACGCTCAATATGCCGACACCTCGCTCGACAGTCTGGCTGCCCTGAATACACTTTTCGCACAGGACGGCATTTTCATGTATATCCCGAAAAATGTTCAGATCAAAAAACCTATTCAGATCATTAATATTGGCTTCTCACTCAATAATTTACGTGTTACACGGCGTAACCTTATCGTTGCCGAAGAAGGTTCCGGATCATCTATCCTGGTATGCGATCATACACTCTGCAAAAAAAGTTTTATAACCAATTCATTGACTGAGATCTATATCGGTAAGGGAGCTCATATGGAGTATTTACGTATGCAGAATGAAAACGGCAATTCATCGCAGATTTCCAATACATTCGTTCATCAGGAAGCCAGCAGCACTTTTACCTCCAACACAATTTCGCTGCACGGCGGGTTGATCCGGAATAATATATTTGCTAAACTTTCCGGCGAAGGAGCTACCAACAATACCTATGGGATCTTCTTTTGTGATGACCAGCAGCATGTGGCAACATTCACACACATACACCATGCCAGTCCGAACTGCCAGAGCGATCAACTGTTCAAAGGTATTCTTGATGGACAGGCAACCGGAGCTTTCAATGGAAAGATACTTGTAGATAAATATGCCGTAAAAACCCTGGCCTATCAACGCAACAATAATATTTTGCTTTCCAAAACTGCCAGGATGAATACCAAACCTCAGCTTGAAATTTATAACGACGATGTGAAATGCAGCCATGGAGCCACCGTAGGCCAGCTCGATACCGATGGACTTTTCTATCTTCGATCGCGGGGAATTGGTTATAACGAAGCCCGGCACCTGATGATGTACGCCTTTGCCAACGAAGTAATGAGTAAAATAACGCTCGATCCGTTGAAAGAACGGATGAACGATATGGTGGAGAAGCGTCTTCGCGGTGAACTTTCACGCTGTGAAAACTGCAATATCCATCAGTTTTAAAATAATACATTCGCTGACTATTGGAATGCAAGTTGGCAAATATCATTTTATACTATTATCTATCCGTTTATATTTGCCGGGATTATAGTAATAACCAGTATGGCAAATTTTGATATCAATAAAGTCCGCGCCGATTTCCCGGTACTCACACAAAAGGTTTACAACAAACCCTTGGTATATTTCGACAACGGAGCCACAACACAAAAACCACTCCAAGTAATTGAAGTAGTGAACCGCTATCATTCCGAACTGAACAGCAGCATCCACCGTGGAGTACATTTCCTGAGCGATCAGGTTACGAATGCATATGAAAATGCCCGGGAAAAGATTCGCACCTTTATCAATGCTGAAAAAGCATCGGAGGTCATTTTCACAAGCGGCACCACCATGTCCATCAATCTTATTGCCTTCTCGTTCGGCGATAAATACGTTCATAAAGACGATGAGATCATTATTTCCGAAATGGAGCATCATGCCAATATTGTCCCCTGGCAAATGTTACGCGATAGAAAGCAGTCCAAACTGAAAATTATTCCTTTCGACGATCAGGGCATTCTGCAAATAGATAAACTCCCCGGTCTGATTACGGATAAAACAAAGCTCGTAGCTGTTACACATATTTCCAATACGCTGGGTACTGTAAATCCCATTAAAGAAATTATTCGTATTGCACATGCTGCAGGCGTCCCGGTCTTAATTGATGCTGCTCAGTCGATCCAGCATACTCCCATCGATGTGCAGGATCTGGACTGCGATTTTCTGGTCTTCTCCGGGCATAAAGCATACGGACCTACAGGTATAGGTATACTATACGGTAAAGAAAAATATCTCGAAGCCATGCCACCCTACCAGGGAGGTGGTGATATGGTCGACGTGGTTACTTTTGAAAAGACTACCTATAACGTTATTCCCTTCAAATTTGAAGCCGGCACAACAAATTATATCGGAGCAATAGGCCTTGCAGCAGCACTCGATTATATTTCTTCCCTGGGAATTGAATCGATTTCATCCTATGAATCGGAGATTTCGCGGTATGCCACAGAACAGCTCGATGCATTGGGTGAAATAACCATTTACGGACGCGCACCTGAAAAATCCTGTATACTTTGCTTCCTTATCGATGGAGTGCATATGGCCGATGCCGGTATGGTATTCGATAAATTGGGGGTAGCAGTGCGCGTAGGATCACATTGCGCCCAACCCGTTTGGCAGCATTACGGTATCGATGGCACACTTCGTGTGTCTCTCTCAATGTACAACACCAAAGAGGAGATTGATTATCTTTGCCAAGCAGTGCACCAGGTAAAATCTATGTTCTCCTGATCGCTGAACAGAAATTTTTCTCAATTGTTAATAGAATTAATGGTGGCTACAATTCAGGAAGTACAACAGGATATAATAGATGAATTCGTCGTTTTCGACGATTGGATGGACAGGTATAACTACCTCATCGAATTATCGAACGGACTACCGGAGATCGATCCGAAACTGAAAAACAACGAATATCTTATCCGGGGATGCCAAAGCAAAGTATGGCTGAATGCCGAATATGCCGACGGTAAAATCAGGTATACTGCCGACAGCGATGCTATCATCACCAAGGGTATAATTGCCTTGTTGATAAGAGTCCTTTCCAATCGTACGCCACAGGAGATTATAAATACTAAGCTTGAGTTCATCGATACAATTGGCCTCCGGCAGAATCTTTCACCTACACGGGCCAATGGATTACTTTCGATGATCAAACAAATGAAGTTGTATGCCATTGCATACGATGCCAAAGAGAAGAAGAATTAAAGGAGATTGTATCATGAGTGAAAAAAAAGACCACAATAAACTTCTTCAGCTCGAAACGGATATCGTTAAGACCCTGAAAGAGATATACGATCCCGAAATTCCCGTTAACATATATGCTCTTGGCCTCATTTATGAGATCAATATTGATGATGAGAAAAATGTAGAGATTGTAATGACACTTACGGCACCCAACTGCCCTATCGCCGACCAGATACTTATTGAAGTCAAAGGACGCATCGAAATGCTCGACGAAGTCAAAGAATGCAGTGTGAACCTTGTTTTTGACCCTCCATGGGACCAGACCATGATGTCGGAAGAAGCGCTGCTGGAATTGGGAATGCTGTAAATTATCAAGCCTGAATTCTCCTCTTCGCAGGAAATACCAACAATGCGTAACTAATAATCCAGGGTCAGGATCCTTCCCTTAGTAAAACTGAAGAATTTATCTTTCTACGCCACCTGAATACCTTCAGCCAGATCGTCAGGTTTGAAACCTGCTACCTGAAGACAGGTTGGACACGCATAAATACCAACTTTTTTCTCCAATAATACTTTAATGTAAGTCTTTGCAGTTTCGAAACCTGCCATACTGATATCTTCAGCATCATTGACCAGGATATTAACCGCACGTATATCCATATATACGATTACATCTTTATCCTCAACCATTATAGTTGCCATCTTCAGGGGTATAAGCACACGATGAGGATCGCTGCAACTTTCCGAAATATGGATAAAAATTCCATCTTTTATCGTATCCGAAACTGTTATGAGTATTTCAGCCGAACTGATTTTAATATCGGGATTACTGGTACAAGACTATCAGTCCGATCATCCAGATTAAATAGTGATATTTCATTATTAAATTTGTTTTGGTTGGTTAGTAATTTATTACTGAAAAATCCTTTTTAGCACACGCATGCCATACAAGATAATCAAGTTAATACATTAACTGTAAATAAGATAATCCGGAGTGTAACAAATTCATACGAACAGAGTAAAAGTAATTGTTAATTACTGTTAAAAAGAAAAAATGTTAAGATTTTGGCTTGAATCTATTCTATTTGGTATTATTTTTGTAACTTATATATACAAATTAAATCGATGCGTACAAAGATATTCATAGCAGGACTTATACTGATACTTTCAGGAATAGCTTTGAATCAGGGATATTGCAGCACTTACGTCTATGCCCCTGAGAAAGTTACAGTTTATCCGAATCCTGTGATTGATGGAAATCTTGAAATAAAAGCTGATGTAAAAATCGAAAAAATCGAGATAATGAGTATTGTTGGTCAGATAGTATATTCACAAGAGCTGGAACCATCAAATAGCGTGCGACTGAGTTTTGAGCTGGAGACAGGTATTTACCTGGTAAGAATAACATTTATCGATAAGACCAATAGTACAAAACGTATTTGGGTTAATTAGGTCAAGTGGTTAGGATTAGGTTGATAAAAGGCATGCCTCCAGGTATGCCTTTTGTCTTTTTATAATAAACTATGAGGTGAGTATCTTTATTTAATGATCATCAGAATGCAGCCATGAGCAGGTCAATATCCTTCGAGGGGATATCAAACCGGTTCCCGATATATTCGTTGGTTAATATTCCATTATAAATATAAGTACCCTGTCGCACTCCGGTACGTTCTTTAAGCAATGCTTTAATTCCTCCTGCATTCCCCATTTCCATAACGATTGGTGAAATTATATTGCTGATAGCGATGGAAGCAGTTCGGGCTACTAATGATGGAATGTTAGGAACGCTGTAGTGAATAACATTATGTTTGATATAAACCGGATTAAGGAGTGATCGGCATTCGGAAGTCTCGATACAACCTCCCTGATCGATACTCAAATCGATAATTACCGAACCCTTTTTCATATTTTTCACCATCTCTTCAGTCACAAAAAATCTGGGCCCCGAGTCGAAAAGTGTAACTGCTCCTATTAAAACATCGGCCGATTTTAAAGTACGTGTAAGAACCTGAGGATGAAAAATAGAAGTATGCAACCGCATACCCAGATTTTGCTGTAGTTCTTCGAGCCGCTGAACCGATGTATCGAATACCTTAACAAATGCTCCGAGACCGATAGCTGCACGAGCTGCGAATTCGGCGGCAGTGCCTGCCCCGATAATTATAACTTCGGTAGGGGTAATACCGGAAATTCCACCCAAAATAATTCCCTTACCACCAGAATTATTGGAAAGTAGTTCGGCCGCAATTGTGATAGCAGCATTACCTGAAATTGCCTTCATCGATTGAAGAACCGGATAGCGACCAAATGAGTTTTTAAGGTATTCGTATGCAATAGTCGTTACCTTTTTGTTCATCAGCCTTTTAATATAGTCATGGTTCTGCTGAGAAATTTGTAATGAGGAAAATACTACCTGATTGCCTTTTAGCATATCTATCTCCTTCTCTTCGAGGGGAGCTACTTTTAAAATAATTTCCGAACCAAGCACCTTCTCACGCGATTCGACAATAAATGCTCCGTGTTCACTGTAGTCTTTGTCAATATAATTAGCGCCATCGCCAGCATGTGATTCAAGCAGCACATCGTGGCCATTATTTACAAGAACCTCAACAGCCTCAGGTGTGAGAGAAATGCGCTTCTCGTTTTCATGATCTTCCTTCGGGATACCAAGTACAAGTTTTTTATGTTTTTTGCCAATTTCCAGCATTTCCTCCTGGGGCATCAAACCTGTGTACATTAATGGCTTAGTGGATGAATCGGGTTTCTGATCAACCATAATAGCTATGATAATTTCGGAGATGATCTCCAAAAATGAATATTCTGCACAACTTATCAAATTTAATGCAGGAATTTGTAAGAAGCACAAAAAAACTACCTAAAGTGAAAATGATAATATTCTTGTTTCATCCGGATCTTCTTCGAGATATACCCTGATGAAGTCATCAGGTATTATATCTTCGGCTTTATCGGGCCATTCAATAAATCCATAGGCATCAGAAGAACAATAATCGTAAAATCCTATATCTAACAGTTCGGCAGATGTTTTTATTCTGTAAAAATCGAAATGATAAATGGTATCTCCCTTATGAGTGGAATAATCATTAATTATGGCAAATGTCGGACTGCTTACAAGATCGACTGTTCCCAGCAATTGGCAGATTGCTTTTATAAAGGTGGTCTTACCTACTCCCATTCCTCCGTAAAATGCAAAATGTTTACTCCCTTTTGTGATTCTAAGGAATTCCGCTGCGGCTTCGGATATTTTCCAGATAGTAAAAGTCAGCCGGTAATTTTGCATGATAGGAACAAATGAATGAATTTAGAACATTTTTGATTTAAGCTTTACGATGGGAAGAATCATTTCTTCCATTGAGATACCGCCGTGCTGGTAAGTATTTGTAAAATACCTGACATAGTGGTTATAGTTATTCGGATAGGCAAAAAAATCATCGCTCAGTGCAAAAATATATTTTGAGCTGACAGTGGTTTTAGGCAATTGAGCCTTTTCAGGATTAACAATTTCAAATACTTCTTTTGGGTTGTATGACAAATTCTTGCCTAGTTTATACCTGAGATTTCGCGATGTTGTTTTATCCCCAAGTACTTTAACCGGATGACCTACCCGAATAGTACCATGATCGGTGGTGAGAAGAATACTAATATCTTTCTGTGCAAGCTCACCGAAAAGCTCAATTAAATGTGAATGTTTAAACCATGAGAGTGTTAAAGAGCGATAAGCCGAATCGGTAGATGCGAGCTCACGTATCATTTCTATATCTGTGTTTGCATGCGATAGCATATCGACAAAATTATATACCAAAACAATCAGATCGTTCTGTAAAATATTAGACAGGTTTTCGAGAACTTTTGCTGCCATAGCATTATTGAAAATCTTCTGATAATAAAGTTTTGTTTTAATACCGGTCCGCTGTAACTGATACTTTAATAATTCTTCCTCAAACTTATTTTTAGTCCCTTCATCATCATCGTATACCCAATAATCGGGGTAGAGTTTCTGTATGGCAGCAGGCATCAGACCGGAGAAAATTGAATTACGGGAATACTGGGTTGAAGTAGGAAGAATACTGCAGTATATATTCTCCTGTTCAGTGAGGTAAAACTGGTTGATATCAGGTTGTATCAACCTCCACTGATCGAAGCGCATATTATCGATCAGTAAGAGGATCACTTTCCCCGATTTTTTAAGTTCGGGAAATATGTGCGTCCGGAAAATATTGGGCGATAAAACTGGTTTATCTTTCGTATCGTGATTCAACCAGGAGAGATAATTACTTTTTACGAATTTTCCAAAACTTGTATTTGCCTCATGCTTTTGCATGCTAATAACTTCACTCATACTGCTATCGCTTGAATTATCAAGTTCCAGTTCCCAGTGAAGAAGTCGTTTGTATATTTCAGCCCATTCGGAAAATGAATTGGCTGAAGCCAGTTGCATGCTTATATTTCTAAAATCCTGCTGATAATCGGATGTGGTTTTGGTTGTAATTAATTTCCTATGGTCTATATTTTTCTTTATCGACAGAAGAATCTGATTTGGATTGACCGGTTTGATGAGGTAATCAGCAATTTTTGATCCGACAGCGGCATCCATAATATCTTCTTCTTCACTTTTTGTTATCATCACAACAGGTATTGAAGGACGAACTTCAACAATTTTTTTAAGTGTTTCCAAACCACTTAATCCGGGCATATTTTCATCAAGGAAAATCAGATCAAAATCTTGTTCCTTAACCAATTCTATGGCATCGCTACCGTTACTTGTAGTAAATACCTCGTACCCTTTACCCTCAAGGAATAATATATGCGGCTTCAGCAAATCTATTTCATCATCGGTCCAAAGTATTTTAACTTTCTTCTTCATAGCTTAAAAATAATAGTTGCAGGCACTCAAGACTGTAACATGGCCCGTGATGATTACTTGTATTTCTCATTAAAAAACAGAAGGTATTGATCCGTTTTACCGGTTTCTGTAAGTTTTTTATAATTCGTTTGTGAAATAATGATGGGTATAACACCGGAAGGATCAACATCTTTGAAAATACTCTCATCCAGTTTTATTGCAGATAAGTAAGTCATTGCCTCAGCGCTGTTACTAAATTTCCGGACAACGCACATCGACTTGTTACCTTCCATAGCAACTCTTTTTACTTCCAGTTTCAGATCATCGAAATTATCGAGATTGAAGTTTACAATGTTAAAGATAAGCTGGTTTATATTTAGCTTTGAAGGTGTTAAATAGGCAAAATAATGCATTTCATCGGGCGTTTCTTTAAATAATTCTCTGGCCAATAACTGGTTTTGCTTTACAACAACCCGTGGCGAAATGTTTTGAAGATAATTAATCATCATCTGGGCATTATCGGCAATATCAGTTGCCGG
Source organism: uncultured Bacteroidales bacterium (assembly GCA_964592225.1). Classification (GTDB taxonomy): domain Bacteria; phylum Bacteroidota; class Bacteroidia; order Bacteroidales; family UBA10428; genus UBA10428. Next base: position 17,788 of record CAZQCO010000032.1, on the reverse strand, counting down.
ATATTTGGCGATAAGTTCCTGTAAATCGTTAATAAATAGAAGTGTGTCTTTTCTCAGGCCTCCTGAAATGGTATGTATAAAATCGAATTTTGAATATAATTCATGATCGGGATAATTTTCCATAGCTTTTTGCGCCCGCAGAAGACACTGGGAGTAATTGCCTGCATTGAACAATTTATGTACCTGCTCATATTCAACATATATCAACCGCTCCTGATTTTTTATTTCTTCTATAAAGTTCGGGTTCGTCATTAATTTAGCAAGATTGCTGTTGGGGTATTCATTAATTATTTTTTGCTGATAAAGACTGACCCTCTCAATATCTTTGTTGGTTTTAGCAATACTATATAGTTTGTAATACACCTGAAGCTTATTCTCATAAAATGGAAAGCGCTTTAACAATTCTTCATATGCCTCGATAGCTTTTGGATAGTCTTTCAGTTCGTCTCCATAAATTTCACCCATCTTCGAAAGTCCGGTGGAAATTCTTTTAAGAGATTCCTGTTTGGCAGAATCCGTGAAGGGTATATATTGCATATAATAATTACGGGTTTTTCGATTTGTGATAACATTATCTGAGGTTACTTCACCTTCTTCCGTATTTTCACCCTCTTCATCTGTAACTATTTCTCCAAAACTGACAGCACTTTTATTTTTCCTTCTCCAGTTATCCTCAAGTTTCCGGTTACCCCAAACCTGTAAAAACTCTTTATGACCAACACTTTTCGCCGTTGGATTATTGAAATACCAGCTTCCACCCTGTTCATTCATTGTCAACAGGTCACTCTCCAACTGAGTGTTAAGCCGTTCTTCGGCCAGTTGTTGCTGTAGCAACCGATTCTCCTCCTCTGTACGAATTTCTTCTTCTATCAAACCATCAATAATTGCCAATAATTCACTTTCAGGCAAATTCGCCAGTTTCAACACGCTATCCTCGAATTCAACAGTTCTGATACTCTGCACCAGGTAAGTCAGACTTACTGATTTTGCATAGATTTTTGCATAATCCGGATAATCGGTATTAATGACTAATAATGCGGTATCGTAATATGCCTGTGCAGACATATAATCGGGCATAGTATAGTAGATATCGGCCAATGTGAGACTGGTTTTTGCCTTCTGCCGATCATTTTCGATACTTTTCTCTATTGAAAGCTTATAATATTTAGTAGCTTCATTAATCATATTATCAGTAAAGTAGAGATTCCCCAGCGCATAATATATCTGATCCTGATATTCGATGTTCTTATCATCTTTCAGCATTTTCTGAAGCTGCTTTTCTATATCCCTTCGGGAACCAGTTCCCGCCTGATAGGTCAACGCCCGATTTATTTTAGCATTAAAAGTCATTTTATAAGGAGGATTCTTACGAATCACTTTATCATATTCCTCCGATGCCTTACTATTGTTTTTTGTCAATGCATATAATTGCGCTAAAAGATAGTTGTATCTGGTACGGATTTGTTTATTACCGGTAAATTCAATTGCCTTTTGTAGGGGCTCAATGGCTTCGGTAAATTTTTCCTGTTTGAGATAATAATCGGCCCAGGTTGCATACAGATCACCTCTGAATTGTTTGGGGAACTCCATATTTTTCTCAATCGATGTAAGAATATCAGACGATTCCCGATATCTTTTTTCTTCATTGGCCAGACGTGCCAGCCAAATACGCGTTTCAAAAATTGTATTATCTTCAGAATAACTCGATAGGATATAGTTAAATGTTTCTTTTGCCAGCGTATATTCCATTTTGTAGAAATGTGCTTTGCCCATTAATAAATAGGCTTCATCGACAAATTGGTTAAATTCCTTCTTGCTAAAAAATTCCTTTTGTTTTTGTGATAATTCCTTATCGTTCTTAAGCTCGGGTTTGACAGTAAGCGAATGCATGGATATTAGCTTTGTAGCTTTCTTAATCGAGCGGTCCATTTCAGGTCCAATTGCCGATAAGGCATCTTTATTGGTATATAAAAAGACCGGTAATATCTCGGAAAAATCATCATCGTAGGTTTCAATAAGTTTTTGCATACCTCTCTTGAAGCTTTCTTCTCCATTGAACAGAATATTAAAGTATGAAGTAAGATTATGATAGCCGCGGGTAATTGCAGTATTTTTTTTCGTTGAACAAGATATTCCCATTACTGCAATCAGAATAATCAGAATGTATTTTAAAAATTTAGACACAAATAATATGTATTGGGTTTAATATGATATAACTCTAAATTGATAAGTATATTTTATACAAAAATATATTCCTCTGTCAATTAACCGGAGGAATAGTTAAAAAAAATCAAAACATTGAAATAAGGAAATTGACCTATTGGGTAATTTCAATACAACTAAATATACAATTTACACTGAAATGAGTTCTTTTAGTTCAGGAATTTCGTTGCGAATAGAGTGTTCAATACCCGCTTTAAGAGTTTGTGCACTAAATGGACACCCCTGACAAGCTCCGGTCAGTTTTACTTTCACAACAAGATCAGCTGATACTTCGATCAGTTCAACATCGCCACCGTCAGCAATCAGGTAAGGACGAATGGATTCGATTGCATGTTTGACCTTATTCACAACCTGTTCGTTAGCCAAATTTCCCATATGTTTTTATTTTTTAAAGTCTGAAAACCTGTGTCGTGTTATTTTAACTTTTTCAGTTGGTTGAGAAGCGGTATTTCTTTTCAGAACCTGAATTCGTAACTTTTCAGCGATACTTTTAAATTCTTCACTTACTTTCTGTTTCTTCAATACCACAGGTTCTCCCAAATCACTCCCTTCCCTCACACTCTGAACAATCGGAATTTGCCCAAGCAATGGGATATTCATTTTTTCTGCCAGTTCTAAACATCCGTTCTTGCCAAAAATATAGTACTTATTTTCAGGCAGTTCTTCAGGAGTAAACCACGACATATTTTCAATAAGTCCTAAAATAGGTACATTGATTGTTTTATTCTGAAACATATTAATGCCTTTTACTGCATCTGCCAGGGCTACAGCCTGGGGTGTACTCACAATAATTGCACCTGTTACAGATACTGTTTGAACCAGTGTCAGATGTATATCGCTTGTTCCGGGAGGAAGATCGACGAACAAGTAATCCAATTCTCCCCAATCGGCATCGGAAATAAGTTGTTTCAAAGCATTAGAAGCCATAGGACCCCTCCACACAGTGGCATCTTCGGGACTAACAAAAAAACCTATCGAAAGGGTCTTGACACCAAAACGTTCAGCCGGTACAATCATATCCTTATCATTTTTTCTGATTACGGAAGGCCTCTCGTTTTCAAGCCCAAGCATTTTAGGAATCGATGGCCCGAATATATCCGCATCTATCAATCCGACTTTTGCCCCGGAATGCGCAAAAGCAATTGCCAGATTTGTTGCAACAGTCGACTTACCTACTCCACCCTTGCCGGAAGCTATTGCAATAATATTTTTCACACCGGGTAAAATTTCCTGTTCAACCTTAGGGACAACAGGTTTTAAAGGTGTTTTAACCTGGATATCTATTTCAACCTGATCAGACAATCTGTCTTTCAGTGCAACTTCACAAGCTTTTTTAATGGATGATTTAAGCGGATCGTTGACTGAAGGAAAAGTCAACTCAAGAAATAATTTATCTTTTTCAATCTTAATTTCTGTAACAATATCCATTGATACTATATCGACACCCGAAGAAGGATGTACAATAGATTTTAACACTTCAACAATCTCATCTTTTGAAATTTGCATTCTTCTATTAATTATGGTTTTCGGATTGAAACAAATATAGATATTTTTATTTAGATTAAATTGGAACAAGGGTCCCAAAACTTGCTTCTAAAATCTTTAACATGATCGTTCATCACTTCAATACCTTCGTTCTCGAGTAATTCCTGCATCAAACCAGGATGACGAAAATGATGTTTCCCTGTGAGCACACCATTACGATTTACTACACGATGAGCGGGGATAAAATCGTCGAGGGTATGACAATTATTCAAAGCCCAGCCCACCATTCTTGAGGCCCCGGGAGAACCTATACAACGTGCAATGGCTCCATATGTAGTTACACGTCCGAAAGGAATAGTGCGTGTAATTTCATAAACTGATTCAAAAAAGCTATCGTCACTATTCATCGGCAAGTTCATTTAGTATTACTCCGGAATAAAGTCTGAACCTTAAATAATGAATAGGTAAACCAGCTTCGATCCACATATTTTCATAAAATGTTCTGATGGATAGAATTTCATCTTTACTATCCGATTTATACAAATCTTCTGTTGCAAACTCAACTGGCAAATTATTAAATTCAGCCAGCCTTTTCGTATAATGATATAATCCCGGATTATCAGTTTTTAAGTGAATCACTCCTTCGTTGATCAGGAATCGCTGATAACGTCTTAAAAAACGGCTCGAAGTAAGTCGTTTCAAACTTTTACGGGGTTGCGGATCGGGGAATGTGATCCAAATCTCCTTGATCTCATCCGCTGCAAAAAATGATTCAACAAAATCGATTCGTGTACGTAAAAAACCTGCATTACTAATTCCCTCATCTAAGGCAGTTTTTGCCCCCCTCCAAATCCGGGCTCCTTTTATGTCTATGCCAATAAAATTGTGCTCCGGAAATTGTCTTGCCAATCCAATGGTATACTCTCCCTTCCCGCATCCAAGTTCAATAGTTATTGGACGATCGTTACCAAAAAAATCACTACCCCATTTACCCTTGAGAAAAAAATCCCGTTCAAATATATCTTCAAACGGCGGTTGAAGTACATTTAGAAACGATCTCATTTCCTTAAATCTCTCCAATTTCCCTTTTGACACCTTGTATAACTATTTCGGCAAGTGATCCTGAATGCGTAAACCAATATCCGTAATATGTTTTAATACGGTGTCACGCATGGCATGCTGGATTACAGTCTGATAAATTCCCCTGTCGGAAAAATGTATGTTTTCTTTATATGGTACCAGCATAGTATTGATACTTTGAGTACTTTTCCCTAACCATCGTCCGTTTTCATCGGTCAGAGTTACTTCGAGAGTATCTCGCTGGTATTTTCCACTGGGAGCCAAAGTTTCGATAAATAGCCACAAATTACTGTATGAATAATTCTTTGTATTGCGTATATGTATCAATATATCGTAAGAAGCCAACGTATCAGAAATAGCATATTCAAATACCATCTTATCGGTATACTCCCAACCTTCAGCCTTTATCGAATATACCTGATCAGTAACTGTATGCGAAGTGCAGGTAAGCAGAAATAACAGTAATAATGATATCAATCCGTATCGATAATATTTTTTGTACATGTTACCGATTTTTATGTTTTTTCATTCTGAACTTCTTCTTTTTATTGTGCTGTGGTTTGCTGGCATCGGGAGAATCCTCAAAACGGGTTAAACTTTCGAGCCCGGCAGAATTCTGATATTCAATTATCGAAGCGATCGATGATTCTTCAACTCCCATCAATTTTTCAGGAATTGTCCCACGTTGGTTCAATGCTATAATCTCATTAACCTGATCTACCGACATACAGGTAATTATATTTCCTTTCTCCGATTCAATACTGTACCACATCAGTCTCTTAAATACATCTGTTTTCTGATGTGCGGCTCTACCCAGTTTTGTTTCTAATTTTATTGTTGTATCCGGAAAATCTTCCTGCGCGTCAAGGTAAACATCCAATTCATAATTCAGGCAACATTTTAGTTTACCGCATTGTCCGGCTAGTTTCTGAGGATTAAGCGAAACCTCCTGATACCTGGCAGCATTTGTGGTAACAGATACAAAATTTGTTATCCACGATGCGCAACATAACTGTCGGCCACATGAACCAATCCCACCAATGCGCCCAGCTTCCTGTCTTGCACCAATCTGTCGCATTTCAACTCTAATCTTAAACTCATCTGCCAGCACTTTGATCAGCTCACGAAAATCAACCCGTTCGTCGGCAATATAATAGAATATAGCTTTGGTCCTGTCACCCTGATATTCAACATCTCCAATTTTCATATCAAGTTTCATATCTTCGGCAATTTTCCTTGATCGGAGCATTGTAGATTCTTCCAGTGCAATGGCTTCCTTCCATTTATCAATATCGGCCTGTTTGGCTTTTCGGTATATTTTTTTTAACTCTTGTTCCTTGTAATTGATTCCCTGAACAATTAATTTTGAAAGTACAAGATGTCCTGTAAGTGATACTCTGCCAATATCATGCCCCGGTGAAGCCTCAACAGCAACAATATCGTTTTGATCTAAACGCAGTCCATTTGAATTGTGAAAAAATGCTTTCCGCGTATTTTTGAATTGTACTTCAACTATTTCGTTAAATTCCTTTATCGCCGATATTTCTTTAAGCCAATCAAATGAACTGAGTTTTTTGCAGTTCCTCAGACAGCTGTGTTGGCAATCCATCTCATCCCGAAGTAAATTTTCGGTGGATTGTTCGTTTATCTCAGTATTTTCACTTCCCATTACTCTTCCCAATTAAATCTTCTTAACCAACAAAACTATAAAAAAAGCAGATATTAAAACCGATCATGAATAACGATGTCTCAAGAGCTATTTTTAATATCCCGAACAGATACATAATTTCTCTTATCATTCAATACTAATACCCATCCCTCTCCATCAATTTCTTATTAATTTCATTACCTGAAGTGAAAAGTCGAAGAGTATAATTTTCGCATATCCATTTCGTTCAATATCAGATGAGGCTTTGTTTATTTCCGTATAAAGCTTTGTTATATTACGGCCATTGATATAGGGATGAAATTTTTTTGTAAAATTTTCCTCCTTATCAGTCAAATAAATCAATTCCGGCAATCCTGTATTGCTAATGAAATTTTCACGTATCAGTCGCGAAGCATAATCGAAGAAAGATTTCAATCGTTCCCTGCCCAATCCTGCCATTTCTTCGACCCATTCATTAACGCTGATATATTCTCTCGACCAGCAATGACGCATAATACCTGTGAACTTCTCAAAATTAAAATCATGCTCTTCGGCAGTATTAATGATTTCCAGTGCTTTTATATAATTCCCGTTGGCAAGTCGAACTATATTTTTTATTTCTGTGGAAGAGAGGCTATTTTTCTTTTCTAAGGCAAGAGTCAAAGATTTCTCATCGATACTTGATAATTTAACCGATTGAGTTCGTGAGGCTATTGTAAGCAATACCTGGCCGGGATCATCGCTAACGAGAATAAAAAAGGTGTTTAGCGGAGGTTCTTCTATCAGTTTCAACAAATGATTAGCAGCACTGAGGTTCATTTTCTCAGGCAACCAGATAATCATAAATTTAAATTCCGATTCAAAGGGCCTTAGATTCAATTTATGTATGATCAGATCTGCTTCTTTTTTATTGATCAATCCCTGTTTGTTCTGAATACCAATATGATTGTACCAGTTGGTCGGACCAAAATATGGATTTGACAGAACAAATTCCCTCCATTCTTTAATAAAATCGTCACTCGTTGGGTCCTTGGATATGTTGTTTGTTGTATTCACAGGGAAAGCAAAGTGCAGGTCGGGATGAATAAGTTTTATGAATTTCTGACAGCTTGGGCAAATTCCACAGGAGTCGGCGTCCTTTTCACCGGTGCATGCAATATATTGTGCATAGGCAATTGCCAGGGGCAGGTTACCGGTTCCTTGTGGCCCATAGATCATCTGGGCATGAGGAATACGTTTTAATTTAAGTGAAGCCCTTAATTTATTTTTAATTCCTTCCTGCCCTATAATATCTGAGAAAAACATGTTGAATACCCAATCTTAATAAGAGAAATATATAAATAATTTAACCCGAAGTATCGATAGCCTCAAAGGTAAATAAAAATAGTTTTTCTACATTTGCTGCTCAAATTGTAACCTCAAACCGTTTAGCAATGCAGACAATTGAAAACTATAACTTTTCGGGTAAAAAAGCCATCGTCAGGGTCGACTTTAATGTGCCCTTAAACAAGCAGACTTTTGAAGTAACCGACGATACTCGAATCAGGGGTGCCTTACCTACTATTAAAAAGATACTCAATGATGGGGGATCGCTCATCCTGATGTCGCATCTTGGGAGACCCAATGGCCAGGTCCAGGATAAATTTTCGCTTCGGCATATTATTCCTGCAGTTGAGAAAAATATTGGCAGGAAAATAAAATTTGCTGCCGACTGTATGGGTGACGATACCAAACAACTGGCATCCTCATTGAAGCCGGGAGAAATACTTCTGTTGGAAAATCTTCGTTTTTACGAAGAAGAGGAAGGTAAACCCTATCACCTTGCAGAGGGTGCCTCAGACGATGATAAAAAAGTGGCTAAAGCAAAAGTTAAAGAGAGCCAGAAAAATTTTGTAAAGCAACTTGCCAGCTATGCTAACTGCTACGTGAACGATGCCTTTGGTACCGCACACCGCGCACATGCCTCAACAGCACTTATTGCCGGTTATTTTCCGGACGACAGCATGTTCGGCTTCCTGATCGAAAGTGAACTAAAGGCAATGGATAAGGTACTTAAGGCTGCTGAGAAACCTTTTACCGCCATTATGGGAGGTGCCAAAGTATCGGATAAAATCCTTATTATTGAGAACCTTCTCGACAGGGTCGATAACCTGATTATCGGTGGCGGCATGACCTACACTTTTATTAAAGCTCAGGGAGGTAAAATCGGGAAATCGCTTTGCGAAGAAGACAAGCTTGACCTGGCCCTGGATATTCTGAAAAAGGCCAAAGAAAAGGGAGTAAAAGTGTTCATCCCGGTCGATGCCGTTAATGCAGATGCTTTTGATGCCAATGCCAATACCGGCCAGTCCAAAACGAATGAAACTCCCGATGGCTGGATGGGACTGGATATCGGACCGGAAACAATTAAGATATTTATGGATGTTATCGAAGCATCAAAGACTATTCTTTGGAACGGGCCAATGGGCGTTTTTGAGATGGATAAATTTGCAAAAGGAACTACTACCATAGCCCAGGCAATAGCGAATGCCTCTCAGAAAGGTGCTTTCAGTCTGATCGGAGGAGGTGATTCAGTGGCTGCCATCAATAAGAATAAACTGGCCGATAAAGTTAGCTATGTATCTACCGGCGGTGGTGCTATGCTCGAATACATGGAAGGCAAAGAACTCCCGGGAATTAAAGCAATCATAGGATAATAATTACTTTACTATATTTAGTTAAGCCTGCTGGTTTCAGCAGGCTTTTTTTTACCCGGAACACTTTGTAACGTATCATATAAAAACCATAAATTGCAATATGCCAGTTACTGAAATCAATTCGATAATTGCAAAATGTAAGGAGGGAAATCAGGATGCATTTGCAATTCTATGTGAGCATTATTACAGTTATGCTTTTCGGATAAGCTTCCGCATCCTGGCCAATGAAGAGGATGCAAAAGATACGGTTCAGGAAGCATTTATTAAGATCTGGAGGCATATTTCAAAATATAGCACCAGGGTAAAATTCACCACATGGATGTATACAATAATTACGAATTTGTGCATTGATAAAATGAGAAAGCAAAAATCTTTCTCAAGCATAAGTAGTGAAGAGGCTTTAATGAAGGTTGACTTAAATAACCAGGGCGTTCACTTTAATAATAAAGATCTGGCTGAAATTATTACCTGCATCGCCAAAACATTAAGCGCTAAACAACGTGTGATATTTACCCTGCGCGATCTGGAAGGACTTGAAATGGGAGAGATAAAAAAGATCACCGGCTTGCCTTCAGATACTATAAAAAGCAACTTATGCCATGCACGCAAAGCAATTAGAGAAAAATTAATTAAGGTCTACAAAGTTGAATATTAAAAAAGAGAATCATGAATTGTAAATATTTCCAGGATCTGTTAATTCAGTTACCCTATCATGAACTCAACAGAGAAGAAATCAGTCTGCTTGAAAACCACCTGAAAGGTTGTGAGACTTGCAGGGCTGAACTCAAGGACAATGAACAGCTAATGGAATTTTCGAAAATACTAAGAGAATCAATTCCATCTGATAAAAACCAGCAGGAATCTATACAGCACATCCTTAAAGAAATTAATAACTCTTTCTACAAACCAAATTTTATTAGAAATATAGGGGAAATTACTTTAAAGCCTAATTTTCTATTTCGTGCTTTCCAAATTGCTATAAACGTGGCTGCTCTGTTTCTGATAGGCCTTTTCCTGATTCAGCAACTAGAGATTAAAAAAGAACTTGAAAACCTGCAATCAAAAATTGCTATACAGGGAATAATGTTTCGACAAAAAAGGCTACCTGTAGATATTAAGGAATTTACAAATTTATCGGATGACCAGATTGAACATCTGATTAAAGAATATGATGAACTTCTAAAGGAAAACAGTACCATTCTGTCTTTCCTGAGAATCAATTACCCTGAAATATACAGGGAAATACAACAGAATAAGAGCATTGAAAGAAATCCCTTACAAAATCTTTAATCCATGGAAAAAATCGAGCAGACACTGATAGTTACAGCACTTATACTTCTTTTGGCATCCTGTGGTATCAATTATACAATAACCACAAAGATCCACCCGGACGGATCGTGTGAACGAATAATGATTGCACGGCTTGATTCTTCGGATCTGGGAGAAAATCCCTTCTTTATTTCCATTGATTCAAGCTGGGAGAAAACCACCGAAATGGAATACGACAGCGCTGAGAATAAATCCATTGCAATTGTTACTGTCAGAAAGAAATATCCCAGTGTTGAAGAAATGAATAAAGAATTTAATCGAAAAGACAGCCTATCGGAAGTACAAAACCTGACCATGAATTTGAAAAAAACCTTCCGTTGGTTTTATACGAAATACAGGTACGAAGAAACCTATGCCCAGCAGTTCCCTTTTCGCCATTTCCCACTTTCCAACTATTTAAATGAGGAAGAAATTAAAGTATGTATTTATGAGGATCCGGTAGCAGATTCCATATTTTTTACAGGTAAAGATTCTGCTGAGCAGGCTCAGATTGAGAAAGGATTGGATAAGAAGATGGAGAATTTTATTTATGAAAATACTTTTGAAGAATTCTATTCCGAGCTCCTGAGAACAAGTCAGATGTCTGATCATAAATTCTTTGGGTCGATTAATTTATCTGATGAAAAAGAAGGATTATTGAATGAATTCAGGCCGTGCTTTAACATTCTGAAGGATAACTGTATTGATACCTCCGCTTTTTTAATGCTGATGAACTTAGACAAATTATACCAAACCAATGCTTTCACCAGCCTAATAACAATTGACTCTCTCGCATTTAAAACATTCGACCATAAACTTTCCTTCGACTTTCTTGCCTCTGTCATGGAAGATTATGAGCATAATGTTCTGCTACCTGGCACCCTGCTTAACACAAATGGGCAGAAGATTTATGATGGTAATCCTCAATGGAGTTTCGATCTCTCATACTATGTATATTGTGATTTTACGATGTGGGCGGAATCAAAAAAAACAAATAATTGGGCCTATATATTGACAATTATTCTTATCGTTGCATCCATAGCAATGGGCGTTGCACGGATACAATCCAGAAAGACTTAATTTCCGGAACCAGGTTTTGAGTTTAAAACCTTTAATTATCTTTACTTCCTAAAATCACATGCTATCAGTAAAAACATGGCCACATTTAATAAAATAGCAATTATTGGTGGAGGAAACTTGGGTTCGTCCATTGCCAAAGGAATCATCTCACTCGGTAACTTCGGGAAAGAAAATGTCAGTATTTGTGAGAAACGAACATTACGTATTAAATATCTTAAAGAACAGGGCTTTCATGTTATCGACAGCAACCTGCAAAAAACTGTCAACAACGCCGCTGTTATTATAATCTCTGTAAAACCTCAACAATTCATTAAGCTCCTCGAAGAATTAAAACCGCTATTAAAACCTGATCAGATACTTGTTTCAACAGTTACAGGAATTTCGCTGAAAGAAATTGAGAAAGTCGTAGGCAATCAACCTACTGTAAGGATAATGCCAAATACAGCTATAGAAATACGGGAATCGATGACCTGTATCTGCTTTAATAATACCAATAAAGATCAGGAGGACCAGGTTGTAGCATTATTTGATCAGCTAGGACAAACTGCTCTGCTTCAGGAAGAATTACTTGATGCTGTTACTGTACTTGGAGCTTGTGGAATTGCTTTTGCATTGCGTTTTATCCGTGCCGCTACACAGGGTGGAATAGAAATTGGCTTCAGTGCCGAAGTTTCACAATTTATCGTTTCTCAAACGGTAAAAGGAGCAGCCCGTTTATTACATGAAAACAGTTCGCATCCCGAAGCTGAAATAGATAAAGTAACCACTCCGCAGGGAATCACTATTTCGGGTCTGAATGAAATGGAACACCAGGGCTTCAGTTCATCAGTTATCAAGGGACTAATTACTTCCTATAACAAATTGACCCTTTTGGATAGTAACAAAAAGTAGCCCCCGGAATGAACAATTCCGGGTATTTATTCCTTATTTAAATAAATATACTGATCTTTACATTCATCTAACGATCATTTTATGGTATTAAGCATCATCAATAAAACTCCCTACAGTATCATTCTTTCAAGTCTGTCAGGCTTTTCCAATGGTGGTGTCTGCATGTGTTGACGCGATATTTTTTCCATTCCCCCCAAATCATTTTTATAAAAACCTTTGTTGATTTTCAACAGTATTAAATCTTTTACAATGGAAAAACTTGATAATTTCGCAGAATTTCTCCTTGATAAATATAAAGATTTCAGGAAGGATGTTCCCTCAATGATCAAGGCTCACAATTTCACCGAGAAGCTAATCATTTTTCTCTTTCCTTTCAAGGTGGACCGCAAATGCACATTACCTCAGATCGAGTTAAATCTTGCACAGCTACAGATTGATTTCCGCGACCTTTTGGGTCCGCTGGAGAAAACTCTCGAGCACCCGATTAGTGAAATAACTCATGATTTCTTTTCAGCTATTCCGGGTATCTATAAAAACCTTATGGACGATGCCCGCCATTTTCTTGACTTCGATCCTGCAGCCCGTTCAATTGAGAGCGTAGTACTGTATTATCCCGGATTTTATGCTATCACGGTTTATCGTCTGGCACATGTACTATATAAATTTAAAATCCCGTTTCTTCCCCGCATGATGTCGGAATATGCTCATAGTAAAACGGGTATTGAGATACATCCGGGAGCTCAAATTGGGGATAATTTCTTTATAGATCATGGTACCGGAATTGTAATTGGAGAGACTACCATTATTGGTAATAATGTTAAGATTTATCAGGGAGTAACATTAGGCGCCATTATGGTCGACAAAAATATGCACGGAAAGAAACGTCATCCGACAATCGAAGATAATGTGATTATATATTCGGGGAGTTCTATCCTTGGCGGCGAAACTATTATCGGACACGATACGGTAATCGGAGGTAATGTATGGCTGACAAAAGCTGTCCCTCCTTATAGTATTGTTTACCACGAAAGTACAACTGTTGTTCGCGACAGTAAAATGAAAATAGAACCTTTAAATTTTGTTATCTGATAAAAAAAGCGATATGAAATTGAATAATATTCTCGATGCAGTGGGTAATACTCCTCATCTTAAAATAAATAATCTTTATGGTACGGATCATGAAATATGGATCAAACTTGAACGCTCAAATCCCGGTGGAAGCATAAAGGACCGTATTGCTCTTGCCATGATTTCTGATGCTGAGAAATCGGGTAAATTGAAGAAAGATTCTGTAATCATAGAACCCACATCAGGAAATACGGGAGTTGGGCTGGCCATGGTTGCAGCAGTGAAAAAGTATAAAATTATCCTGGTTATGCCTGAGTCAATGTCGGTTGAACGACGGAAAATTATGGCTGCCTATGGAGCAGAATTTGTACTCACACCCCGCGAGAAAGGAATGAAAGGAGCTATTGAAAAAGCAGAGGAACTGGCAAATACAAACAAAAAAGCCTGGATTCCCTCTCAATTTGATAATCCTTCGAATATTGAGATTCACAAAAAAACCACTGCAAATGAAATTATAGCAGATTTTCCTGATGGAATCGATTATCTGATTACAGGAGTTGGCACAGGCGGGCATATTACCGGAGTAGCCTTAATTCTGAAAGATAAATTCCCTAATCTTAAAGTATTCGCCGTAGAACCGGAAACTTCTCCCGTTATCAGCGGAGGAAAGCCCGGACCGCATCCATTACAGGGTATCGGGGCCGGATTTATTCCACAGAATCTTCATACGAATTTACTGGATGGGACTATTCAGATCTCGAAAGATGAAGCATTTGAATTTACACGCAGAGCATCAAAAGAAGAAGGATTGTTTGCAGGAATTTCCTCCGGTGCTACATTGGCTGCTATAGCCAGAAAATTACCTGAAATTCCAAAAGGAAATAAAATCCTAGGTTTTAACTACGACACGGGCGAAAGGTATCTTTCAGTTGAGGGTTTGTTTTAAGCCTTAAATTGAATAGAATAAAAAGGCTGTTTTTTATTAACAGCCTTTTTTTTATTCGTGTATTACCAAATTCTTACATGAAGGCTGTCAGGACGATACAGTTTATCGCCAGGCTTCACATCAAAGGCAGCATAAAATTCAGGCATATTGGTCAAAGGTCCATTTATCCTGAACTGAGAAGGCGAGTGTGGATCGGTCAGAACTTGTTGCCTGAGCGATTCATCGGTAATTTTTATCTGCCAGACTTTTGTAAACGAAAGGAAAAAACGCTGATCGGGGGTCAAACCATCAATAAGCTCGTCCGACTGACCCTGTTCGGTCATTTTAAAAGCATTGTAAGCGATAACAAGTCCTCCCAAATCAGCAATATTTTCACCCTGTGTGAGTTCACCATTTATGTGTAAGCTGTCGAGTACGGTGAAATTGTTAAACTGTTCAATAATTCTGGCAGCCTGTTCATCGTATCGTTTCGAATCTTCCTCTGTCCACCATTCATTCAGGTTTCCTTTGGAATCATACAACCTGCCTTTGTCATCAAACCCATGGGTTACTTCATGACCTATCACCATACCAATGGCACCGTAATTTATGGCATCATCCGCATCTTTATCGAAAAATGGAGGTTGAAGTATACCGGCAGGAAATACAATCTCATTTCTGCTAGAACTGTAATAGGCATTTACAGTAGGAGGTGTCATAAGCCACTCATCAGGATCTACCGGCTTACCTAATTTATCAATCATCTTATTATAAGCATATTGCCTGGTATTTATAAGATTGGAGACATAGGTATCCGGCTGAATGGATATTCCTTTGTAATCATCCCATTTATCGGGGTAACCAATTTTCCGGGTAATAGCATGAAGTTTTTCAAGTGCTTTTTCTTTTGTTGAATCACCCATCCAGCTGGCTTGCATAATTCTTTCTTCATAAGCTAATAATAAATTACTGACAAGTTCATCCATACGTGTTTTTGCCTCCTGAGGAAAATATTTATCTACATATAGCTGCCCCAAAGCATCGCCCAACTGAGCGTCGAGAACTTGTGAAAGTCTTTTCCAGCGCGGCTTCATTTCTTTCTGACCCCTTAGTGTCCTGCCGTAAAAGTCAAACTGATTTTCGACATATTCCGAACTTAATGCTCCGGCATTAACCCGGACAAGCCAATAGCTGAGAATATCTTTCCAGGTTTCTACAGGTGTACTATAAACCAGCTCATTAAGCGCCTCATAATATTTTGGTTGACCCATTAACAACGTATCAGTAGCGATACCCAGATTTTTTATAATTGTTGGCCAAAACAGACCCGGCATCATCGAATCGAGTTGGGCAAGGGTAAATTTATTGTAATTTGCTACCGGATCACGTAATTCAACCGGATTCTTAGAAGCATCGGCCAATTTTGTCTCAAGCTCAAGTATACGCCGGGCTTTAGTCTGAGCTTCACCCTCTTCGTCACCCATAAGAGTAAAAAACCGGGCTATGTATTTCAGATAGGCGTCTCTTGTCGCAATAGAAGTACTATCGGTTCTAAAATAATAGTCCTTTGTCGGGAGACCTAAATCGCCCTGATCAAAATGAGCTACCATTTTTTCGCTATCCTTATCATCCTGGTAGACATAAAATGTGATATAATGACTGGGAATTATTCCATAGGCAAGTGGTACCAATCCGGAAGTCATTTCCCTTATAATCTCTGTTAGAATATCCGCTGGAGTTGCGATAGCTTCAATCTTCTCCAGCTCTTCACTGAGCGGTTCAATTCCCAGGTTCTCAATTGCGGTTGAATCCATGCCGCTTATGTACAAATCGGTGGTAAGTTGTGCGACACTTCCTTTTTTATGTTTTGAAGTTTCTGCAGCCAGTTCATCTAAAAGCGAATGCAAATCGTAGGTTGATTTTTCAGCAAGGATGTAGAAACTTCCCCATCCACTTTCGGAGGCAGGTATTTCAGTATTTTTCAGCCATGTTCCATTGGCAAACTGAAAAAAATCATCTTGTGGACGTACACTGCTGTCAATGGCAGCAAAATCGATAAATTGCCGGGTGCTTTTTTGCTTCTGACATGATACCAAAGCGACAACCAACAGGCCGGTAATGAATAAAAAATTAATCTTACTTTTCATGGTTTTTGATTTTGTTAATAAAAGCTCACTTCTCTGATACTAATATTCAAGTAATAAGAATACAATCTTACTAAGTTGAAGACACTTTTCAAATATGATTAATATCATACTTTCGTGACCCCTCCAGAAACGATAAACTTCATGGCTTCGGATGACGGGATGTCTAAAAGTCTTATATGCTCTCTGGGCACGATAAACATTTCTCCTGAAAAATTATAGGAATGAGGAAAATACACGGCAACCTTGTCTTTGATATTTAGCTCCGTTAAATCCTCAGTGGTCATAAATCCCATCTTTTCAAGATCTGATATAAGATTTACTTTAACCAGTACTGGTTTGTTGAATTTCTTGGTATTACCGGCAAATGCCGAGGAAAGGTCCCGTAATGCAGAATACAACACCTTAACAAGCGGAGCGTTTATCAGCAAACGATCGAGAAAAACCCGAAAGGGCCTGAATAAAATACTTTGACCCAAAAATCCGAGTATTGTAATTAAGACAAGTAAGGCAATAATGCCTAATCCCGGAATTGGAAACGGCAGGTATTCTTCAAAAAATTGCTGTATTGCACCATCAAGAAATTTAAAAACAAGGTAAACAACATAAATTGTTACAAAAGAAGGCGCAATAATTAATAAGCCCTGAAGGAAATATCGTACTAGCTTTTTCATATAGAATTCAATATTTAGGATTTAAATGCAGCGTAAAAATACTTAATGAGATCGCAATTGCTTTTGTTTGGCTTTTGGCAATTTCTTTATAACCTCATCATAGGAGTGATCGATCCACTCTTTAAGAAGCGAATCGGAAACAGAACCATCTATCATAACTGTGTTCCAGTACTTTTTGTTCATATGATATCCGGGTATTACTGCCGGATACTTTTCTCGCAGTTCCAGAGCTTTTGCAGGATCGCACTTCAGATTAATGCTCAAATCACTATCCAGATCCATGAGAGCAAACATTTTATCACAAACTTTGAAGACAAGAGTTGATTCATCGAAGGGAAAGCCCTCGGATGCTTCTTTTTTTGAAAGACAATACTCGCGAATGGATTCTATGTTCATATCTCTATGAATTTCTGTGCAAATTATAATAAAAAGTCAAACTCTAAATCTGTTTTCAAAGAATAATGAGAGAATTGATTATAACCAGAATAACTCATATCTTTTAACTGAATACCTTTTGTTGTTTAACAAGTAACCGCTATTTTTGACTCATTAATAATAATAGTCAA
>CAZQCO010000031.1:0-35458 GCA_964592225.1 uncultured Bacteroidales bacterium | reverse complement strand
GGGAGAACCTCCTCGAAAGCCTGTATGGTATGCTGGAGACTGACAGCATTGATCAGCATCTCAGGTTCAAAATTCCGTATATCCTCATAGGAAAGCAGACGATGACTGTTAAATAGGTACTTCAACCGTGATTTATCCTTATCGTATACACCCACTTCATATTCGAGACAGAGTGATTCCACCAGCCATGATCCCATGCGCCCCGCACCCATAATGACGATTTTCTTCATTCTCAATTTATAGTTTAACTTTTAAGTAACAATTCCCGGTATTTTTTGCTCAAGCAGCATCAGGTCAGCCAGTACTATAGCCGTACAGGCTTCGACAATCACAGGAGCGCGGAGGGCCACACACAGGTCGTGGCGTCCTTCTACTTTTAAAGTATCCACTTTACCGGTCTCTACATTCAGGGTTTTTTGTTCTTTCCCGATACTCGATGTAGGTTTAATAGCGATACGAAATACCAGCTCGTTACCGTTGCTTATGCCGCCATTGATTCCTCCGGCATGATTGGTTTCGGTTTTTCCATCCATGGAGAGGATATTATCGTTATGTTCACTGCCCTTCATACGCGCAGCCTGAAATCCGGAGCCGAATTCAATGCCTTTTACGGCAGGAATGGAAAACATCATATGAGCCAGTAGCGATTCCACAGAATCGAAAAATGGTTCGCCTAATCCCACCGGAAGATTTTTTGCCCTGCATTCTATGATGCCTCCAATCGAATTTTGTTCTTCTACTGCCTTATCGATAGCTGAATCGATATCAGGATTTCCTCCGGCTTCAATCAATTTTGCTTCAATATGTATGGGTTGTATCAATTTTTTTGCAATTACTCCGGCAGCTACCAGACCGGTTGTCAGCCGGGCCGAGAAATGACCTCCGCCTCTGAAATCCTCAAAACCTCCGAATTTCTTTGAAGCTACAAAATCGGCATGACCGGGACGGGGCATTTCCCGCAGCTTATCGTAATCTTTCGACCGTGTATTCGAGTTTTCAAATAGGATTGTCAGCGGGGCACCTGTGGTGTAATCGTTAAATACCCCTGTAAACAACTTGGGCAGATCGGCTTCTTTGCGGGGTGTTGTGCCTTTTGCACCGGATCTCCGGCGTCCCATATCTTCTTTAAAGTCAGCAAATTTTAACGATAAACCGGCTGGAATTCCGTCGATGGTGATGCCCACTCCATTTCCATGCGATTCACCAAAAATACTAAGTCTGAATAATCGTCCGAATGTGTTCATTATTTCATTGTTTATCCGGCCTTACCGGTTGTTCTTTTTTAAAATACAAATGCAGAAAGTTTTTCCTGCTTTTCAAAATTAACTCTCAAATTCATTTCGGATATATCTTTCTATTTCTTTCATTTTTTCATACTTGATTTGTCCCGGAGCAGTCGGCTCACCATCGTCTGTTGAAGCAAAGGTAAATGCGGCTCCTAAAAATGGTGCCATAATCCGGGTAATTTTTCCTGGTTCTCCCATCCCGAGAACTACCATTGGTTTTGAATTGCTGTAAAGTGAAAGAAGCCTGGCACAATCGGAATGGTTTTTTACCTGGGTGGCAATCTTGGCAATATCGGCCCCGGCTTCGAAACATTCATCCGTTATCTGGTACAACTGTTTTAGACCCGGAGTTTCCTGAAAATTATGATAGGAAACAATTACCCTGCAATTGTTCATCCTGGCAATTTCGATAATCCTCTGTATCTGATCTTTGTCCGATTCGATTTCAATATCCACATACTTTGCTCCTGATTCAATTGCATGATTGAGCAGCTCCAATTGTTTTTTCTTACCCAATTTATCGGGCCGGCATGTAGCCACGGTGGGAGTACTATGTGAAAAAGCTTTTTTAATTTCCTCAGGTCCAAATCCAGTCAGGTCAATCCGGATTTCAGCCATCTCAACCTTATCGAGGGTTGCCATGCATTTCCTGAGACTTTTATCCGATATCGCTACGCAGATCATCTGTTATTTTTTGAAGTTCGTTATAGGGTATTTTCCGTGTCACTGCTTTACCAATTTTATCGAGCAACACCAAATGAATGGCATTGCCCTCACGTTTCTTATCCTGTTTCATTGCTTCAAATAATTGCTGAACAGGTACTTCTGAACGAATAGGGAGGCCATAACTGCTAAGTACTGAAGCTATAGTTACCGTATCTTGTTCTGAAATCATTCCCAGTTGCTGCGAAACCCGGGCGGCTAAAACCATTCCTATACTTACGGCATTACCATGCAGGGTGGTACTCATTTTTTCGATAGAATGAGCAAAAGTGTGCCCAAAGTTAAGCAGTCGTCTCTCACCCTTCTCCCGTTCGTCGGTTTTGACAACATTGGCTTTAATTTTTACCGATTCATAAACCAGATGGTTGATGACCTTTTCATTGTTTGCCAGTGCTGCCTGAGCATGATCTCTGCAATAATTGAATAAGGATATATCTTTTATAGCACCGGCCTTGATGATTTCAGCAAATCCCGAATGGAATTCATCTTTTTCGAGTGTGTTGAGCATTTTAGTATCGCAAATTACAAATTCAGGCTGATTGAAAACACCTACCATATTTTTGAATCCTTTGTAATTCACTCCATTTTTTCCGCCCACACTGGCATCGACCTGGGAAAGTAAAGTTGTGGATACGAATCCGAATGGAATACCCCTCATGTAAACCGATGCAGCAAAACCACCCACATCGCATACAATACCTCCTCCAACAGCAAGCAAAAAGGAAGACCTGTCGGCTTCATAGGCTACAAGCTTCCCCATAATATATTCAAGGGTATCCAGTGTCTTGTTTTTTTCCCCTAATCCTATTTCTATTATAGGTATGTTTTGCGGGAGCTGGTTTTTGTAATACTTAAGAATATTGGGATCGGTAAGAATAATAGCATGCCGGTCCCCGATATAATTTGCTACATTTGAAAGGCTTTCACCAATCAGGATACGGGAAGACTTTGATTCCGCTTTAATAGTAATAATTTTCATCAATCAAAGATGTTATTTCATTTCAGGGCTTTAAAATAATAAATTCTATTCATTCATTATTTTTGTCTGATGGTTAATAGACTCCTGGTGGATAGCACGAAAAACTTTTACAACAAAATCTTCACTGAGTCCTTTTTTATCTCCGTCTTCAATACGTTTATTCAGGAGCTGATCCCACCGGCTCGACTGCAGAATTGTAATACTATTTTTCTTTTTATAATCCCCGATTTTATCAGCTACCTTCATCCTTTTTTCCATTACTTCCAGAAGCTTATCGTCAAACTTATCAATTTGCTCGCGTAAATCATCCAGTGTATGAGCGATTACCGTATTTTCGATATCTGCTTTTCTTAATACCAGTTTGTCGATCAATTTTCTTACCTCCTTGGGCGTAATTTGTTGTGAAGCATCGCTGAGGGCTTCATTCGGAGAGATATGACTTTCAATGATTAACCCGTCAAAATTCAGGTCCATGGCTTCCTGAGATACTTCAAAAAGCATTTCGCGGTTGCCGCAGATATGACTCGGATCGGTAATCATGGGCAGATTTGGAACACGGCGTTTCAACTCAATAGGGATTTGCCAGTGAGGATCGTTACGATAAAAAGTTTTACCGTAGGTGGAAAATCCTCTGTGAATGGCAGCCAATTTTTTAATTCCTGCCTGGTTTAATCTTTCAAATGCACCGATCCATAATTCGACATCGGGATTTATCGGATTTTTAATAAGTACCGGGATTTCGACGCCATTCAGGGCATCGGCAATTTCCTGCACAGCAAATGGATTAGCAGTGGTTCGTGCGCCCAGCCAAAGAATATCGACACCATATTTTAAGGCTTCAAAAACATGGTTCACATTTGCCACTTCGGTAGCTGTATACATACCAATCTGCTCTTTAACCTTCTTAAGCCAGGGGAGCCCCTTTTTTCCAACACCCTCGAAGGAATTGGGACGTGTGCGGGGTTTCCAGATTCCGGCACGGAATATCTGTATTCCCTGCTCTTTTAACTGACGGGCCGTTTCAAGTACCTGTTCTTCTGTCTCGGCACTGCATGGGCCTGACAGTATAAGTGGACGTTTTTGAGATACCCCTTCAAACACAAAGGGTTCCAGATCAAGTTGTATTTTCATTTTTTTAAGGTTTTACTATTTAAATTTCAATTATTAACCATGATTTTCAATCAAGAGATATTTCTCCTTTATAATATTCTCCAAGAATATGAATATTTGAGGTAAAGGGCGAAACTGAGCTCAATGCCTGCAGGTACATTTCATAGTTATCAAATTCTACGTCGATATAAAACTGGTACTCCCAATCGTGATCAATAAGTGGCATAGATTGAATTTTGGAAAGATTTATTTCATGATAGGAAAAAATGGACAGTATCTTGCTTAAACTACCAATTTTATGGGCCAGTGCAAAGCTTATCGAAGCTTTGTTTACCTTCTTATCAGTAAATCCTCCTCCGTTTTTATCCTCAAGAATAAGGAAGCGCGTATAGTTATTTTTATTGGTTTCAATTTCAGCCGCAATAATCTCAAGTCCGAATTTTTCGGCTGCAAGCTTACTGGCAATAGCCGCAATTCCGGTAAGTTTTTCTTCAGCTATCTTTTGTGCACTCAGTGCCGTATCGATGCTATCGATAAGTTTAATTTCCGGATAATCTTCAAAAAACTGCTGGCATTGTAGTATAGCCATCGGATGCGAATACACTTCTTTTATATCGGTGAGTTTCTGTGTGGGTAGCGCAACAAGATTTTGCCTGATACGGAGGAAGATTTCACCAATGACCTTCATATTCGACTCGAGTAGCAGACTATAATTCGGCAATATACTGCCGGCCAGGGAATTTTCGATAGCTGTTATTCCGTAATCGACTTTTCCTTTTTTCAGGGCTGTAAAGAGATCTTTAAATGTATTACGAGGGACAATCTCAATACTGTTATCTTTGAAATACTTGTAGGCAGCTATCTCATGAAAGGCTCCGTATCCGCCCTGAATAGCTATTCGTTTTGGTTCTGCATTTGTATCGGTCATGGTATTAATTCTGAAATTGTTTTATAAAAAAAAAGTCCCGGCAATGCGGGACTTTTATAAAGGTTATTTCAATGGCACTGCCTCTTTACTTTTATATTATAAAGTAAAAGAAAAAAAAGAAGCTGTATACCTTATTTGTCTTCATATCTGTAAAAACTTGATGCAAATATAGTAATTCTTTTAACAGATTGTAATCCTGGCTTCAAAACAAATAAAGTTTATCTAGTCTTTTTCCGATAATTCCAGCCAGCGGTTTGTCTTATTATCCAATTCAAGCATTAGAATTCCTATCCGGTTTGACTTCTCTAAAAGAGCATCTGACGAGAGTTTACCACTGCTTAACTGACTTTCAATTTCAGATTTTTCATCTTCCAGTGCTTTAATCTCCATTTCCAATTGCTCCGACTCTTGCTTTTCTTTATAGGTTAGCTTGTTTTTATCCGACAATCCTTTTGGCTTTTCTTTTTTTTGCTTCGTTTCAGTAGTCTCAACCGGTTTATCGTTCTTCTTTTTCCATTCAAAATAGGCGGAGTAGTTTCCCGGAAAGTCTTTGATGGCTCCATTACCGGAAAAAATAAACAAGTGATCGACAATACTGTCCAGAAAATACCTGTCGTGTGTGACCACCAATACGCAGCCTTTAAAGGATGAGAGGTATTCTTCAAGCACCTGCAGTGAAACGATATCGAGGTCGTTTGTAGGTTCGTCGAGAATCAGAAAATTTGGTTTTTGCATAAGTACCTGGCAGAGGTAAAGCCTTCGTTTCTCACCCCCACTGAGTTTATAAATGGGGTCGTGCTGGCGCTGAGGTGGAAAAAGGAAGTAATTCAGGAACTGGGAAGCACTGATTGTTGTGGTATCCGCAATTGAAATAATTTCGGCAATTTTGGTAACAGCATCAAGCACTTTCATGTTTTCATCGAAATTTATTCCTTCCTGCCGGAAGTAGCCAATTTTGATGGTTTCACCGGTTTCTAAAATACCCTTTTCCGGCTTCAGATTGCCGGTAAGAATTTCAATGAATGTCGATTTCCCGCTTCCATTATCCCCGATGATCCCGATTTTCTCATACCGGTTGAATGTATAACTGAAATCTTTAACATAGTAGCTGTCATTCCATTTGAAATCGATCTGCTTTGCAACCAGGATTTTTGAACCCATTCGGGGAGCTTTTACAGTAAGGCGCATTTGCTTTTCATCCCTGCGTTTGCCGGCAATTCCCTTAAGTTTATAGTAATTGTCGATTCTGTATTTGGCTTTTGTACTGCGGGCTTTAGGCATTCTCGACATCCAGTCTTCTTCTTTACGCAACAGATTTTGTGCTTTCTCCGATTCGAGCTGTTCAAGTTCAATGCGTTTCTCTCTTTCAGTTACAAAACGTGAATAATTGCCTTCGTACTGAAAAATTTGCCGGTCATCGATTTCAAAAATTTTGTTACACACCCGATCGAGAAAGTACCTGTCATGTGTAACCATTAAAAGTGTCTGAGACGCTTGCATCAGGAATTGCTCCAGCCATTCGATTACATCCAGATCGAGGTGGTTTGTAGGTTCGTCGAGTATGAGAAGATCCGGTTCCGACAATAGTGCATTAGCTAATGCAACACGTTTGCGCTGTCCACCGGAAAGCTCTTTGATTTTCTGTTCGAAGTCTGTAATATCAAGCCGTGTAAGAATTTGATGTATCCGGCTCTCAATATCCCATAGTTTCAAACGGTCCATTTCCAAAACAGCCTTCTCAATTCGTTTCACATCACCTGAAATAAAAGCTTCCTCGTAATTTCTCACAGGTTTTAAAAACTCATTTTTAGTAAGGAAAAGGGTATTAATAACCGATTCGTCTTCAGGCAAAATAGGTTCCTGAGGAAGATAAGCAAGTGTTGAACCGCCCAAAATACTCACTGAGCCTTCATCCTGAAATTGTTTACCAACGGCAATTTCGAGCAATGTACTCTTGCCGGCACCATTTAAGCCTAACAGGGCTGCCTTATCACCTTTACGAAGTGTAAGTGTGACATTTTCAAAAAGTACAAGCTCACCAATAGATTTCGATACTGAATCGAGCTGAAGAATTGAAGACATAAATCCGGATAATATAAGTGATGCAAAAATACGCTTCTTATTCTATCTGAATATTTTATTTTCGTATTTCCTTTTTATAGTAAAAAAAATGACTAAAAAAGAACGATATAAAGGAGTGATAACTTACTTTCAGAATGAAAATCCTTTTGCCGAAACTGAGCTTCAATATACCGATCCCTATCAGCTTATTGTAGCTGTAATACTATCGGCCCAATGTACTGATAAAAGGGTAAACATGATCACTCCTTCACTTTTCGACTCGTATCCGACTGTATTTGATATGGCAAAGGCTGAGCCTGATGAAATTTTTCAATACGTAAAAAGCTGTTCCTATCCGAATAGCAAAGCTAATTATCTGGCAGGTATGGCCCGTATGCTGGTAAATGACTTTAACGGACAGATTCCTGCCGATGTCGATTTATTACAGAAACTTCCGGGAGTTGGCCGGAAAACAGCAAACGTGATTACTTCAGTAATCTTTAACATGCCTAATATTGCGGTTGACACACATGTATTTCGCGTCGCTGCCCGAATAGGTCTCGCTACCCATGCAAAAACGCCTTTACAAACTGAAATGCAACTTGTCCGGTATATACCTGAAAAGTTACGCCCCCTCGCACATCACTGGCTTATTTTACATGGGCGTTATATCTGCAAAGCAAGAAAACCTGAGTGTTTTCGTTGTGGTGTAACATTATATTGTAAATATTTTAATTCGCTTTGAAAAAGATGATTGTTAATTAATCGTTGCAAATAGAAGTAAATAGCTGTCATTGGTTTTTTAACTTTGTTCGTGAGTTATAATAATTCAGTAATTGAAAGAAACTTCTTATCTGAATCTCACTGGAAGTTCGTATTTTAATAACAAGTTCCGGCAAGAGGCGGAATGAATACAAAAAGAATGTGTATAGGGGTGGTAGAAGAGAAAATCATTAACAGAGTTTTTCACAATGAAAGTATGAAGAATATCAGTGAAAAATCTTAAAAAGTCTGAAAATGGTTGAATATACAAAGTATTTAATGGGATGGAGTACTGAACTCGATCCCAAATACCATTCCTTACTGACAGATAAAATTATAAACTATTAATTATTTATAAATACTTATGAAATGCAGTGTTTATCAATTTTGTAAATTAAAAAAAAATATTAATTTTACTACGAACATAAGGTTTTTGCGGAAAAAATAGAACCTAAAAAAGTCGACACATGACCAAAAAATTCAATCTCTATTCATCATTTCTATTCCTGGTAATACTATCTCTTTTCGGGCTTTCTGGTTGTAAATCGGACGGTAAAAAAGCTTCCCAGGATGTAAATATCGAAGATTTTATATCAGAAGACGATATTTTCGATGATATCGATAAAGCTAAAAAGATTTTTTATTCGCTGCCTTCACCGCTCGAAACAGCTATGCTTATTAAATCGGCAGGTGCAGAATACGATGAGGAATTGCTTAATTCGCTTGAAAATGTCACTAAGTACACTACCAGCAGGGCACTGGCCTTAAATCTGGGAATTTATACTACCGATTTAAGTTTTGCCAGTTTATTTGATCAGACCCAGACTTCTATCAATTACATGACTGCGTCAAGGAAGATGGCTGAAGGACTTGACATCAGTGATGCAATTGATATGGAAACTATGACCCGGCTTGAGAATAATCTCCAGAATCGTGACATTGTGATGGACATTATTTCTGAAACATTTCTTAATTCAAGTTCATATCTGAAAGAGAATGAACGACAGGACATTGCTGCCATTGTGCTTGTAGGAGGATGGATCGAAGGATTGTACCTGGCAACACAACTGGTCGGAGATAATAGTATTGAAAATAATAAACTCGTTGATCGTATTCTTGAACAGAAATTATCCTTCAATATTGTACAGCGGATGCTTGACGACAACAAGGCAAAAGCCACGGGAGAAGCAAATGAAGAAATTGTTGAACTTATTTCCGAATTGCAGGAATTAAAAGACGCCTTCGATAAAGTGACTATTGAAACAACTGAAACACAATCGATTGATACTGACAATGCCAATGTAACAACTATAAGATCAAAAACAAAGGTTAGTGTTACACCCGAAGATTTCAAGCAAATTCAGCTAGTTATTGATAATCTCAGAACCAGCTTTATACAATAAAATTTGATATCATGAGAAGAACTTACCATCTGATAGCCCTTATTTTTGTCTTAGCTCTTATAAGTTTTGATGCTTCATCCCAATGTAAAGGCTTTGCAAAAAAGATATGCAAGTTGGAGCTTATTCCATATATCCACGATGGAAATTATCATGCTGCGATATTGACCGAGGGAGAGGAAGCAGAACTGTATAAAACATTTTATTCCGGGCAGAGTTATCGACTTGCTATTTGTGGCTCTGACGCTTTACCTGATATCGAGTTTCAAGTAATAGACGCATATAAGAATGTATTATTTGATAATACTGAACATAAAAAGGTCAGGGTATGGGACTTTAAACTTGAGGCTAGTCAGCAACTGAAAATAACTGTAAAGGTTCCCATTAGCACAACACAATCGGAATATCCGGCAAGCGGCTGTGTAGCTATAATGTTTGGATTTAAAGAGAATGCAGAGTAATAAAATTATTTTCTTACTATAAAGAACATAGGCCTGTGATTTATGTCACAGGCCTTTTTTATAAATAACAGAGAATATTTGAATCAATTTGGCATAACTTTCGTTATAGAGATTGGATAATTGAAAATAAAAGATCATGAGAAAAATTACCATATTATTCAGCTTTATGTTTCTCCTGTTCATTTCGTCTTGTGAATATTTCAATATGGATGAGGATAAAGGTCTTTCTACCGAAGAGATTATCGAGGGATTAAAAACAGCGTTAAAGCTTGGTGCTGATTCATCTACTACAAAATTATCGGCACTCGATGGATATTACCTCGATGAGGCTGTTAAAATACTTCTTCCTCCGGAGGCAGACATTATATACGATAATCTTTCGAAATTAAATTCAATACCCGGAGGATCGATAGTTACGGCTACTATCGAAGATCAATTAGAGAAACTGGTACTTTCAATCAACCGCTCTGCAGAAGATGCAGCCGATGATGCCCTTCCATATTTTGGGGATGCCATAACAAGGCTCAGTATTTCCGACGGATGGGATATTCTTAACGGAGTTGTCCCAGGAGATGACAGCTTAAAATCGGCTGATTTTGATTCTCTGGCTGCAACCCATTATCTTGAACGGGAAACAAAAACAGGACTTATTGGCGTATTTAGTGAGCCTATGAATACAGCTTTACAAAAACCACTGGTTTTTAATGTATCGACTTATAGTCTTTGGAACAGTATTACATCAACCTATAATACCGCTGCATCGACTTATAATTCATTGGATATTTTAAACCTTTTAGATGATATTCAACCCGTAAATACAGACATTGGAGAATTTGTAACAACCAAGGCTATGGATGGTTTATTCTTCAAAGTAGGAGAGGAAGAAAAGAAAATACGTAGAGATCCTTTCCAATGGGCCATTGATATTATTCAACGGGTATTTGGCTATATACAGGATCATATTTAAATTCATTGAAATAAATATATTGAAATCCACATCCATAAAGTGTGGATTTTTTTATTTGTTTGTAACCGGTAGTTTTTTCTGAAGATATTTTGCCGTATAGGACTTTTTGCAGTGAATCAAATCCTCTGGAGTTCCTTCGAAAACAAGACCCCCTCCCTCGTCTCCTCCTTCAGGGCCTAAATCAATCACCCAATCAGCACATTTTATTACCTCCTGATTATGTTCGATGATTACAATAGAGTGTCCCTTCTCAATTAATGCGTTGAAAGATTCGAGGAGTTTGCGGATATCATGAAAATGTAATCCGGTGGTGGGTTCGTCAAAGATGAAAAGAGTCGGGCTGCTTTTCTCAAGCGCAAGAAATGAAGCCAGCTTTACTCGTTGACTTTCACCTCCGCTAAGCGTACTCGACGATTGTCCCAGTTTGACATATCCTAATCCTACCTTAGCCAGGGGAGCTAGCTTTTCGATGATTTTCTTTTCGCTTGAGGATTTTTTTTCTGAAAAAAAAGCGACTGCTTCGTCTACTGTCATTTCAAGTAGTTCATATATATTTTTCCCACGGTATCGAACTTCCAAAATATCATCCTTGAATCGCTGACCGTGACAATGCTCGCAAGTTAATATAACATCGGCCATAAATTGCATTTCAACCTTGATCACACCTTCACCCTGACATTCTTCACAGCGTCCGCCATCGACATTAAATGAAAAATGTGACGGCTTATAATCGTTTGTTACGGCATAGGGCTGATTCGACCATAATTTTCTGATTTCATCGTAGGCCTTCATATAGGTGACCGGATTCGATCGTGAAGATCTTCCTATAGGATTCTGATCGACAAATTCAACGGATGAAACAGTAGTAATATCCCCTTCAAGCCGGCTGTATTTACCACTTTTATCTCCGTATCCATCAATAATTTTTTTCAGGACAGGATATAAGATATTACCAACCAGCGATGATTTGCCCGATCCGCTGACACCGGTAACAACCGTTATGATATTAAGAGGAATTGTTACATCAATATTTTTAAGGTTGTTTTCCCTAGCTCCCATTATCCTGATGGAATTGTTCCATTTTCTTCGGGTGGGAGGTACAGTAATTTTTTCTTTTCCGGTCAGGTATTTAGCTGTCAGACCTGTACTTTGTTTTATCAATTGTTTATAGGGTCCGGAAAATATAATTTCTCCCCCCAATCGGCCAGCCAGAGGACCTATATCAATGATTTCGTCACATTGCTTGATGATCTCTTCTTCGTGTTCAACAACTATAATAGTATTTCCTATATCCCGTAACCGGTTCAAAACAGTGATCAACTGGTTTGTATCACGTGGATGCAATCCGATACTGGGTTCGTCAAGTACATAAAGAGAACCGACCAGACTGCTGCCTAACATTGTCGACAAATTGATCCGCTGTGATTCACCTCCTGAAAGTGTCGAAGATAAACGGTTCAGGGTAAGGTATCCAAGTCCTACATCGCATAAATATTCCAGTCGTGTGCTAATTTCCAGCAGGAGACGATCAGCCACTTTTTGCTCATACTCGCTAAGATGGATAGAATTGAAGGTGTCTTTGAGTTTTTCAGCTGATACGTCGATCAGGTCCTGAATGTTGTAGCCGGCAATTTTGACATAGGTAGTCTCTTTTTTTAGTCTTTTCCCCCGGCACTCAGGACAGGTAGTTTTACCCCTGTAACGGGCAAGCATTACCCTGTATTGAATTTTATACTTATTACCCTCAAGGTATTCGAAGAATTTATTCAGACCAGAAAAGTAACTATTCCCTGTCCAGAGTAAGCTATATTGCTCTTCTGTAAGTTGATTTAATGGCTTATGAACCGGAAAATTAAACTTCTGGGCAGTATAGATCAATTCCTGTTTCCACTCCTGCATTTTATCACCTCTCCAACATACAATAGCATCTTCATAGATCGATAAATTCCTATCGGGCATTACAAGGTCCTCATCGATGCCGATTACTTTTCCGTATCCTTCACATACGGGACATGCACCAACCGGATTATTGAAACTGAACATATGGATGGATGGCTCTTCGAATTCAATCCCATCGGCTTCAAATTTATTAGAGAAGGTTCGGACGATATTTTGATCCTCTCCAATAATTTGCACAACACATAGATCGTCTCCCAGGCGGTATGCATCCTGAACCGAATCGGCAAAACGGCTCAACGAATCCTCATCATATTTTACTTCTATACGATCAATGATAAGGTAAAAATTCTTAGCTGATGCTACGGTTTCTTCTTTCAGATCGTCAAGTTTATATACCCTGTTATCAATTTCTATTCGGTTAATGCCTATATGTTTCAGATCGGAAAGTAACTGATAGAAGCCAATGTTTCTGAAAGTGTGGAAGGGAGCAAGGATCATAGCTCTTGTACCCTCTTTGAAAGAAATAATATAATCGACAACGTCTGTTATGGTTTCTTTCTTTATTTCATTACCTGAGATGGGGGAATAGGTTTTACCTATCCGAGCAAATAGCAATTTGAGATAATCGTAAATTTCTGTCGATGTGCCCACAGTAGAACGTGGATTTCGGGTATTGACTTTTTGTTCTATAGCAATTGCAGGTGGCAGGCCTTTAATATAATCTGCTTCAGGCTTATTCATTCTGCCTAAAAATTGCCGGGCATAGGAGGAGAGGCTTTCGACATACCTCCGCTGACCCTCAGCATAGATTGTATCGAATGCCAGAGATGATTTACCCGATCCGGAAAGGCCAGTAATTACCACAAAAGTATTAAGCGGTATTTCGACATTTATATTTTTCAGGTTATGAACTCTTGCACCCTTAATCTCAATTTTCGGTCGAATTATGCTATTCTCAGGCATGAAAAGTGCGCGCTAAATAAAAATTAACTGCAAAGGTATTTGAATATAAGGAAAAAAAATGCTTACTTGCGTTATAATTTCGTTAAACATCTAATTGGAGGAATGCCTATAGAAGTGACTCTACTTTCTTTTGTCTAACATAAATTAAAAGGAGGTAGTTGTGAAAGCTCTCAATAACCTCAGTGATTTTGATCTTGTACAGGATTTTGTAAAAGGAAATCAGGCAAGTATTGAAATACTGATAAACAGGCATCGAAAAAAAATCTTCACTTATATACTTATAGTAGTAAAGGATAAATGTCTTGCTGAAGATATTTTTCAGGATACATTTATTAAAGTTATTAAGTCGCTCAAAGAGGGCCGCTATAAGGATAATGGCAGATTTTTGTCGTGGGTAATACGCATTGCTCATAATTTAATGATTGATCATTTTAGAAAAGAAAAACAACTTAATGTAATCTCTAACGATAGTTACGAAACAGACATTTTTAATTCGAAAAAATTTGCCGAACGTACTATTGAAGAGGAAATGATACATGCTCAAATTACTAAGGATATTCGTACACTATTACATGAATTGCCTGAAGATCAGAGAGAGGGGGTTGTATTAAGTCATTTCTGCGGCTTAAGTTTCAAAGAAATTGCCGAGCAAACCAATGTGAGCATTAATACTGCTTTGGGAAGAATGAGGTATGCCCTTATAAATCTTCGTCGATTGATTCAGGAAAAAAATCTGTCGCTCTCGGTGAAATAGTTCGTGGGGCTTGAATATAGAGGAAAGGCAATTTTTTTTAGGATTTAAGAAATATTTTGTACAATTTAACGTTTTGTACATAATAACTGTAAAATCAATAATTGCCTATGACAAAAAACTCTACTGTACACCTTACTATAAATAATCTGTCATCAAAAGCGAAGGAAGAAATGCTGAACCCCGAGTCAGCTTTCGATTTCGAAGAAGAGTTTGCCGATGTGTTTGAAATACTGAATAAGCTGAGCGTCGATGTACGTCAGGAAGTAATTGAAAACATAGTAAAATCAATTCCGGAAAATAAATAAAAGAGCAGACTATTTATAGTATAAAGAAAAACCGTCAGAAAATCTGATGGTTTTTTTTATTTCTTTTGTAGTGTATCAAGCACATCCATTAACTCCCTGACTGATTTGGCTGACTTGTACAATAACTCCATTTCCTTATCATTCAAATTCATATTAATTATTTGTTCTATGCCATGTTTGCCTAAAACAACCGGGACGCCAACAAATACATCGTTCAATCCATATTCACCTTCCAATTTAACGCAGCAGGGTAAAACACGTTTCTGATTTCGCGTAATAGCTTCGGCCATACGGGCAGCAGCCGAACCGGGAGCATACCAGGCCGAAGTACCCATGAGTTTAACCAGCTCACTTCCTCCATTTTTTGTTCGTTCGATAATGAAATCAATTTTTTCCCGAGATAGTAAGTCTGTAAGAGGAATTCCGCTGACAGTAGTATACCTTGGGAGTGGCACCATTGTATCGCCATGTCCTCCCATAATAACAGCCTGAATATCTTTGGGAGAAATGTTTAATTCACTGGCAATAAATGACCGGTATCTTCCTGTATCAAGTACTCCTGCCATACCCATAACCCTGGTTCGGGGATGTTTCGATGTTAAGTAAGCCTGATAAGTCATCACATCAAGGGGATTTGATACAACAATTAATATCGCATTCGGAGAGTATTCCATTATATTTTCTGTTACTTCCCTGACTATATTTGAATTAACCTGTATAAGATCATCACGACTCATTTCTGATTTTCGCGGAAGTCCCGAAGTGATTACAACAACTTCGGAATTTGCTGTTGCTTCATAATCCTTAGTGACACCGAAAGGCCGGGCATCGAATCTATCGATTGGAGCACTTTGCCAAATATCGAGTGCTTTGCCCTCGGCAATACCAGGTTTAATATCCAGTAGAACAATATCGCTGGCTGCTTCTTTATGAGCTAATACATCTGCACAGGAAGAACCAACATTTCCGGCTCCAATAACACTTATTTTCATATATGAATTCTGTTTTATTTGAAGAAATTGTCTATCTCTTAGGTCGTAAATTTAATATTCTTTTTATGGAATCTAACTTGTAAGTTATTACAAATTATCTTTTCATATAAAACAACATAAATTGACTCAAAAAGTTTATATTCTTCTTAAGAGGACAATATTTTTATTACTTTTGAAATCCCAATGTAGACGCCTGTTGATGCTCATAGCTAAAAATCTGGATCAAATTAAAAAAAGCCTGCCCAAGTCGGTCAGACTGGTTGCAGTTACTAAAACACAGCCTATCGAATCGATATTCGATGCTTACAGGACCGGGCATAGAATTTTTGGAGAGAATAAAGTACAGGAACTGGTGAGCAAATACGAACAATTGCCCAAAGATATCGAATGGCACATGATTGGTCATTTACAGACCAATAAGGTAAAATTTATTGCACCCTTCGTACACCTGATTCATGGAGTCGATAGCATGAAGTTACTTACAATGATAAATCAGGAAGGAGTAAAGGCTAACCGGATTATTTCCTGTTTGCTGCAAGTTAAAATAGCGAAAGAGGAAACGAAATACGGAATGTTGGAAAGCGAAGCAGATGTTTTGTTGGGAGATAAAGAAATAAGCACATTTAGTAATATTAATATTGCCGGATTAATGGGGATGGCAACCTATACTGATGATACAACGATTATTCGGAACGAGTTTAGAAATTTAAGTACTATATTTAACAAACTGCAAAAGAAGTATTTCAGTACGAATCCTGATTTTAAAGAACTATCCATGGGAATGTCGCACGACTATGCTATAGCAGTTGAAGAAGGAGCTACTTATATTCGCGTTGGAAGTTCTATTTTCGGAGAGAGAAATTATACATAACATAAGGTAAGAAATGGCAAAACTTGAGACCAGTTATTTAGATCTTAAACTTAAAAATCCGGTAATTGTAAGCAGTAGCGGACTATCGAATAACATTTCTAAAATCGAGAAGCTTGCCCGGTCGGGTGCAGGTGCTATTGTACTTAAGTCTATATTCGAAGAGCAGATCAGGATGGAAGCCGGTTTAATGCTCAAAGGTTCGGATTATCCGGAAGCTACGGATTACATTATGACCTATGCAAAAAGCAATGCTCTGGATAGTTATTTAAAACTTATTGAAGAAGCCAGGGCATCTGTCGATATACCTATTATAGCCAGCATTAATTGCGTTTCTTCATCTGAATGGATATCATTTGCAAAGAATATGCAGGAAGCTGGCGCCAGTGCCATTGAATTAAATGTTTTTATTTTACCAACATCCGCTAAAGATAACGGTAAAACCTATGAAGAACTTTACAATTCTTTACTGGCGAATATTAAAAAGGTTGTTACCATCCCGGTTTCAGTTAAAATAGGACAGCATTTCAGCAATATACCTGCTTTTGTTAATAATTTAAAGGCATACGGAGCTAATGGAGTAGTCTTGTTTAACCGGTTTTATGCTCCCGATATCGATCTGGATACGCTTACCTTTACGACTTCTGAAGTATTGAGCAACCCGGCTGATATCAGATATTCACTTCGCTGGGTAGGAATTGTATCATCTCTGGTACCAAACCTCGACATTTGTGCATCAACCGGGGTGCACGATGCTCAGGGTGTTATCAAACAAATTCTGGCAGGTGCAAAAGCCGTACAGGTATGTTCTGTATTATACAAAAAAGGACCTGAATACCTGGGAAAAATATTGACCGATATGAATGAGTGGATGGATAAGCATAATTTCACGGATTTGCGCGAGATGAGAGGCCGGATGAGTTATAAAAATATTCCTGATCCGACGGTTTTCGAAAGAGCACAGTTTATGAAGTATTTCTCAAACCTGGTTTAGTATACTCAATAAGGTATTTTAGATTAATTGAAGGAAAGCGTGTAATCAACAATGTATTTTCTCAATCTGTAATTGAATTAGTTATTACCGGTAAGAATTTTTATAAGTTCAATAAATAAAGACTGTTTCTCTTTATTCACTTCTGCTTTCCGGTTCAACAAATACAAACGGCAATCTTCAATTTTAGCACCATCAGAGAAAATTATCATTTCTTCAATTACCGTAAACGATTCAATAGCATCCTGGTAGGTTCCCGTAATAAAGCAATCGGCAAAAGTTTCCAGGTAGTCGCTGTAATCCAACTGTGATTGCCAGCAAGTTGCAATAAGTTGCGACAGATTATCAGAACCTTTAAGTTGCTTTATATAATCGACAATTATTGGCACACTATCTTTGTCCCGTAAGTTGCTGATCAGGTTAAATATTTCAACTTTTATTTCTTCTATCTGTTCCGACTTGAGCAAATCGAGAACGCAGGAAAGAATACTGGTTTTGCCGTTTATTTTTAATTCTCTGATCTTTGCAATAACACTTTTACTGTCTTTGCTTGCAAGCGCTGCTTTTGTTGTAGCTATATACTTTTTTTCGTTCTCTGATTGACACATTTTTACTTCCGGTATTTTTTCGGCACGAAGTTAATCGATTAACTCGATTTGCAGGATACTATTCGTTTCCTGCGTAACTTTATACCGATCATCTAATTGATATCCGACCACCCATACAATCTTATTCTCCGACAAGAGTAACCAGATATTATCCTTTTCAAAGAGATTGATCTTACGATCGATAAAAAAATCGCTTAACTTTTTTTTACCCTTGAATCCTAACGGAATAAAATAATCACCTTTTTCCCAGTGTCTCAAATGAAGAGGAAATACGAGCTTGTCGATATCGAGAACGGCTATTTTTGACGATGTGGGTATTCGATAGTCACTGTCTTTAATAAACTTCCTGATAGTAAGTTTAACTGGGTTTGAAATGCTATGAGAATTTTCGTCGATGAAGTATTTTTTGTCCACACCCGGTTTTTTTACTTCTTCAATTATGATTGTTTTCCGGTCTTTCAGGAGTATATAACTTGTAGAAATGAACTTTTTTCCCGGCTCGGCATTTAAGACATTCAGAAGGTTTTTTGAATCGGAATAGCTAAAACCATAGCATGATATAAGATCGAAAATTACCGGCGCAGTGAGCCTGAGCGATATAATTTTAGGGATACTTAAAATAACTTTATTCTTATCCGGAAGGGTAATTGCCCGCCGGATTTTTTCAAGCTCGTTTTGATATAGGGAATTTACTGATTGAAATACTTCCGATTCCTCGATCACTGTTTCGGTAAAGGAAGGATTAATCTGTTCAATAAGTGGTATTATCTCTTTGCGTATCAGGTTTCGGTGGTATTTAGTTTCTTTATTGCTGGAATCCTCACGATATTCAAGTTTTTCGTTTGCTACATAACTGACTATTTCTGTTCTCGAAGCAAAAAGCATGGGCCTGATAATACTTTCTTGGCGGGATTTAATTCCGGTAAGCCCTTTTAAACCAGTACCACGGATAAGGTTTATCATCATTGTCTCGACTATATCATTCCGGTTATGAGCCACTGCAATGCGGGAATACTTGTGTTGATTGGCTAACTCATTGAACCATTGATACCTTAATTCCCTGGCTGCCATTTGAATTGAAACAGAATTATTTTGAGCATATTCCTTTGTATCAAAGTTCCGGGAATAAAAATCACAGCCATATTTTTTGGCAAGCTTCTGAACAAATTCCTGATCCCCTTCCGACTCATAGCCTCTTAGTTTAAAATTACAATGTGCAATATCGAAAGAGAATCCTGCTTTGTGAAACAAATGGGCCATGCTTATTGAATCAATCCCACCACTTACTGTCAACAATATTTTGTCTTTACCATCAACGAGATTTTGCGATTCAATATAATCTACAAATTTTTTAAGCATACTGAACTGGATTTTGGGCAGGATTTACAGCATAACTTTTTAATATACATTCCTCATACTCTTTTTCAGTATCAGATAGTGCGGTAAGGGCGCTTCCAGCCATATAGGATAAATAGCGAGTTTGAGCATTATATTGAAGGCTGCGTATTACTACATTGAAATCAAAGTCCATACCGGGAGCCAGGTAGCCTACAGCACCCGAATAAATTCCCCGCCTGATAGTTTCATATTTTTCAATAAGCTCCATAGCCCTGATTTTCGGAGCTCCGGTCATTGAACCCATAGGAAATGTTGCTTTAATTATTTCTGCAAATGTAGCCGGTTTTAATTTGGCACGAATGGTAGAAATCATCTGATAAATCTGTGGAAAAGAATAAACATTACATAATTCATCAACTACAACTGAATTTTTGCAGGCGATTTTTGAGAGATCGTTACGTACGAGATCCGTTATCATGATATTTTCAGCACGTTCTTTAGGGCTTGTTAGCAAATTTCTTCGATGAATATTATCTTTTGCTTTATCCGGACTTCGTGGGGCAGTGCCTTTAATTGGTTGCGATATGATGTTGGAGTTATCTTTTTTCAAAAATCTTTCGGGACTAGCCGAAAGCAAGTAATGGTGCCGGAATTTTAAAAATGCTGAGAATGGGGCAGGACTATTTGCATTGATTGAAAAATAGGTGCTATAAGGATCAATAATGATGTATTCATAGAACTCCTGGCAGAAGTTAAGTTCATAAATATCTCCCCGTTGTATGTGGTCCATGATATTTTTAGTACGAAATAAATAATCTTCTTTGGTGATTCTCGGCTTAAGATTATAGTTTTCAACAGCTTGAAATTGTTCTTCAGTCGAAAAAAGTTCATCCAAAACTGATTGAGGAGCATTTTGCCTATTATCAGAATGTACTTCAATTGTATTATTCCTGATACAAATTAAAATTGAAGGTTTGAAAAATAGAAGTTGCGGCCAGTTATGATAATCGTGATTATTGGAATTAAGATGTTCCAGTTGATTTTTCAGATCGTACGCAAGATAACCAAGATACCAGTGATTCAATGACTGGTCAATTTTATAAAGTTCATTTAAGTTGGTGATTAGGTCTGATTGTTTTGGTTTATTAATATATCCTGCTATCAGATCATATTTACTATACAGATGATTTCTGGCAGGGAAATATTGCGAGTTACTATCAAGAATTAAAGCCAGATCAAATTTTCTGGCATAAGAAAGCAATGACTTTTTGATGCATTCGAGAGAATTATTATCAAATTCGAAGATTTGTTGCATAACGCAAAAATAAAAAAAGCATTCCGTACAGAATGCATTTAATGCCTCGATTAATAATAGTTAGTAAATATCTGTTGTAAATATAATTTTCCTTTAGTTTTCAGGCTTTATTGATTAACTAGTATTTAATAATTTCCGGGCGTTGCACAATAAAATTGTCCAGTTTCTGATTTCGGATTGAAGTAAGTTCTATGTATTCAGGTAATGCATTCTCGGGCAATACCGGATAGTAACCAAAACGGAGAACTACAGTATCGAATGCCAGGTTTTCATTTCTAATCCTTATTCCACCGCCAAATCCCGAATAAAGATGATTCTGTATGAGAACTAAATTCCTATTGGAAATGATTCCTGCATCGAAAAAAAGAAAGTACACAAATCGGAAACCTAATAATTCATGAGGTGAGTAACATACACTCTCAAGCGATAAATTCATCCTCTGATTACCCCTCAATTCTTCACTGCTTAAGCCGCGTATACCATCACTTTTAGTAAATTCCATAAACTCATCTTCGAAACGATTATACCCCGATTTATAGGTAAGGTCAGCAAATATCCGGTAAAAATACCTCCCGGAGTTATTTAGAATATTAGTGAAATATTTTAATGTATAAACTAGTAATCCCTGTTCAATTCCATAGTTCAGAAATGTGCCATAATCGATTCTGTGATAGAGATAACCGATTTTTCTAATTCTTTTCCCCCAGGCATAACTGACTCCAAAATACGGTCGGTTAAAATATTCATTATACTCTACACCCGTTGTAAATGCTAACGAATTACCGAAGGGAATATCCTCAGTTCGCCCGAAACCATATACGTGTGAGGTTTTAAAATATCCAACCTGAGAGATACCGATTGAAAATAAATAGCTGGTTCTTTCATGATAATTATACAATAAGTCTTCTTCAACGTCCGGCCGTTTGAAAAATTCATAACGGGTTATTCTACCGGTTCCGGCAATATTGGTTCTCTTGTTCCTTGAAGAGATCCGAGGTATTGAAATGGCTCGTCCCAACCACAGATCATAATAATTGTAGTCTACTTCTGCATCCTGGAAAATAGTATCGAGAGAAATAATGTTCTTCAACGAATTTATTTTTTCAAAACTGACTCCGCCCGCATAGCGTACATCTTGTGTAAAAAAATCGCGGTTACAATAGAATTTAAAAGCTTCTATGTTCCATTGATTTTCATAAGAAGTTTCGAGTGAAAAAAAAGTATTGCCAATATTCTGGATTTTATAACGAACCTTATGTCCGTAAAAGGGAATTCTGTCAGAATTCCATGTAAGGCGGTAATACACTTCGTGACCCAATCCCAAAACATTTTTATTACTTATACTTGCTTTTCCGTAGCCTACATCCAACAATTCAATCGACCCTCCGATTGGTAATACATCTTTAGTA
This sequence comes from uncultured Bacteroidales bacterium, assembly GCA_964592225.1. Classification (GTDB taxonomy): domain Bacteria; phylum Bacteroidota; class Bacteroidia; order Bacteroidales; family UBA10428; genus UBA10428. Next base: position 13,339 of record CAZQCO010000031.1, on the reverse strand, counting down.
ATGAATATAATATCGACAGAGTCCTCAGAGACTTCGCTGATAATAACTCTTGCATCATCGATGAAAGGTAATTCCCGAAATAAACGTTCGTTTTCCGATAAAGTGTACAGATCAACAGTATCGCCAATTTGGAAAAGCAGGCGGTTCCTGAATACATGCAACTGAGTATTTATATGAAGTTCATTGCCAAGATGTTCTAACCATTTTGTAGGGACTTCGGTTGTGTCAGTAACATTTTGTCCGAAAATTTCCAACTTTTTAAAACCAATATTTCTGATCACTCTTCCCTGGTAACTATTGAATCCATTGTAAAATTGTTCTTCACGTGAGATAACCTTTTTTTCAACCAAATTTTTATCAGGCAAAAGTTCATGCAGAAGTCTGATTTTAAAAGAATGTAGTCTACTATTATTTTTAGCTGTATCATTATCAGCGGAATCAGGGAAAAGGATCAATTGGTTTTTCTGTATCAAAGAATTTGAAGTATCGGCACTTGTATGTTCCGTAATTATAGAATCGGTATTTGGTTCATAGGCATTCTGGGAGAATGAGTAAGAATGAATTAATAGCGTAGATACGACTATAAAAGTTATCCTGAGAGATAGGTAAAGATATCGCTCAGTTACCTGGCTATAATCATTGGTAACATTTCTTTTCAAATTGCAGACTAGAATGTAAGTTTTATTACTAAAAGATCAGGAATGCCACCTAATTTTTCTTTTACAAGTTGCTCAAGGTTGATTTGGTTGGGATGTTTTTGCAATTCGTTGAGTAAAACAAGCAGTTCTTTTTGATTTATTTTATCATAAACAGATGATGAGAAAGCTATAATTCCTTTTGCTTCCTCATATTTAAGTTCCTGATTGTTTTGTAAATAGTATGAATGATAAGCTGGATTCTGATTTTGGTTTAATAATGAGTTACCTTCCAGCACATATACGTGTTGATTTAGTCCTGAAGCTATTATTTCATTATTCTCATGTTTTTGAAAAATAATTAAAACTGAAAAATCCGCATTAACCAGAGTTTTAGTTTTATTTTTTTCAACTATTTTGTTTAGGTCCTCATAGCTCTGATGAATTATTTTTCTTAGCTGTCCGCTAAATCTTTCTATATTATTGAAAAGAATAGTTTTAAAAATACAGTTTGATATTAAAGCATTGCTATCTTCCAGTTTGTTCGAGATTAGGAGCGTATATATTCCCTGTTCGGATTTTTTCCTGATACAGGCATGAACACTTTCGCTGTTTGTATTGGAACGATATACCTGGAATTGCTCTGAATCAATTTCACTTTCGAGAATAGTATGCGCAAGTGCAGGCAATAGATCTGCGTTAAATTTAACATTTTGAGGTGTTTTCAAGGTTTCATCCCTGGCAGGCGTATCTTTTTTTCGGATTTTTACCTGTTGGGTACTATTTTTAATTTTTGCCAGGATTTCAATCCGGTCGAAAGGTTTTGAAATATAGTCGTACGCACCGGCGTCGATACCCCGGATTCGCGAATCACGATCATCAAGAGCAGTAATAAGATAGATGGGAATATGCGCTGTTGTCTCATTTTCACGAAGCTTTTTACATACTTCGAATCCATCCATCTTAGGCATCATAACATCCAAAAGGATAATATCTGGTAATTCTTTTAGAGCCACTCTAAGAGCCTCTTCTCCATCCTTTCCATAAGAAAGATCATATCCCTCAGGCATTAGAATAGCCTCAAGTAACTGCAGACCTATCGGTTCGTCATCAACAATTAGTATTTTTGTTAAACTGCTCATGAATCCTAAAATTTCATTTTGAGATTGCAGTAAATTTATGAAAATTTACGCTTCAATGCATTCCAAACTTATTTTCAGGTTTTTTTTAATGTTTCCAAATGATTCAAACAGATTATTTGTAATATTATGGTTATATTAAAGAATAAAAAAATCAGTTTTACTTATGTCGATGACAGAATCGATTCTCAAAGCCCTGATGCGGTTATTTGCGATTGTTACTCAGGTTCATTCTGAGCAAAAGCTTTCTCCGGCAAGAACGATCGTGGAATCTTATCTTCGTCAGCTGGTTAATCCTTCCAAGGTTAATCCGTATCTTATTATGTTCGATTTCTATCATAGTAGTTTACGGGAGAGGGAAGTAAAGACAGGTAAAAAACAAATGTCTTTATTTTCAGTTAAGTCGATCATTATTTGTGAAAACATCAATAAGGTTCTGGATAAGAGGCAGAAATTGCTTATTCTTATGCAACTTCTTGAAATTCTGAATTTAAAGGAAGTCGTCCTTGATGAAGACATAGATTTTGTGCGTACCATTGCATTTGCATTTAAATTTGATGAAAAAGTTTTTCAAAATTGCAAATCCTTCATTCTCGATTCGCTGTTTGAGGTACCTGAGAAAGATAGCATTCTGGTTATCGACAATAAAAACGAATCCTTTTATACGGGCATTAAACACTTATACAGGGAATATTTTAAAGGGAAACTTATTTTCTTGTTTATTGAATCGGCAGGAGCTTATCTTTTCAGAAATATCGATGCTGACGATCGTTTATATCACAAGGGGAAAGAAGTAATTCCTTATCGTACATTTTATTTCGATAAAGGCTCGACCATTCGGAGTCCACTGATTGGCACTATTTATTATAGTGATGTAGTAAAAGAATTTCTTAAATCAAAAACACCTTTTAAAATAAATTTTGCGGCAGAAAAAGTGGAATTCCGATTTAAAAATTCACTAAATGGGATTTATCCTTTTACCCTATATGAAGAATCGGGTTCGATGGTTGGTATTATGGGAGGGAGTGGTGTAGGGAAATCAACCCTGTTAAATTTGCTAAATGGTAATTTTAAACCACGTCGGGGAAGGATTCTAATCAATGGATATGATATTCATAAAGAGAATAAGAAAATAAAGGGCATAATCGGCTTTATTCCTCAGGATGACTTACTGATTGATGAATTATCAGTATATCAGAATTTATATTTTAATGCGAAACTCTGTTTTAAAGACTTAAATGAAGATGAAATTCAACAACGCGTGCATAAGGTATTGGTCGATCTTGATCTTTATGAAATACGTGATTTAAAAGTCGGGAGTCCGCTTAAAAAATTTATTTCGGGTGGCCAGCGTAAACGCTTAAATATTGCTCTTGAATTGATACGCGAACCTTTTGTGTTGTTTGTTGATGAGCCTACATCAGGTCTTTCATCTTCCGATTCGGATGTAGTAATCGATTTATTAAAAGAGCAGAGTCATAAAGGGAAACTGGTTTTTGTAAATATTCATCAGCCTTCTTCAGATATATATAAGCGATTCGATCGGCTTCTTGTTATGGATAAGGGTGGAAGAATAGTATTTCATGGCAATCCGCTGGATGCGCTTGTATATTTTAAAACAGAAAACCAATTGATTAATGCCGAGGACAGCGAATGTCCTACGTGTGGAAACGTTAATCCTGAGCAGGTTTTGCAAATAATTGAATCGAAGCAAGTGAATGAATATGGTGAATATATCGACCACCGGCAAGTGATGCCTGAAGAATGGTATGCCAGTTACCAGAAGAAACACGAGCCTTCAATTAATCTTGGAGCTGAAATAAAATCGGATCTTCCTAAAAACGACTTTTCCATACCAGGCAAAGCAAAGCAGTTTAAAATCTTTAGTATCAGGAATCTCTTGACGAAACTTAGTGATAAACAATATCTGGCAATTAATCTGCTTGAGGCACCACTACTAAGTTTCATTCTCGGATGGTTTACAAAGTATAACTCTGGAACATCCAATTCGCAGGGAGTCTATATTTTTAGTGAAAATGTAAACCTTCCGGTTTACATCTTTATGAGTGTTATTGTTGCCATATTTCTTGGCTTGATGGTCAGTGCGGAGGAGATTATTCGCGACAGAAAAATCTTACACCGTGAGTCTTTTCTGAATCTTAGCCGACTGAGTTATTATAATTCAAAAATAGTATTCCTGATAGTACTATCTGCCATACAAATGGCTATCTATGTTTGGGTAGGTAACTCAATCCTTCAGATTAAAGGTATGTATTTTTATTATTGGCTGATGCTGTTCATGATTGCTGTATTGTCCAATCTTATCGGACTCAATATTTCAGCTTCTCTGAAATCGGTAGTTGCCATCTATATATTAATACCCTTACTTCTCGTACCACAAATTATTTTAGGTGGTGCAATGATTCGATTTGAAAAACTGAATTCACGGCTTACAAATCCAAAATATGTTCCGATTGTGGGAGATATCATGCCATCGAGATGGGCCTATGAGGCCCTTTCAGTAAACCAGTTCAGGAAAAATGCCTATCAGGCGCATTTTTTTGAAACAGACCGGATATCGAGTGATGCCGCTTATAAAATAAATTATCTTATACCTGAGCTTTCACTTAAATTGAGTACTGTAGAACGGAATATCAAGCTAAATAAAGATTTACAAAAAACAGCCAATGACCTGGAATTATTAAGAACAGAAATCATTAAACTTGGAGAGCAACTTAAGGGTGCCGATGTAGCATTTGTAAAACAACTCAATACAACTGATTTTAGCGTATCAACTGCAAATAGGACCAGGAGATTTATTGACCAGACTAAAAGAGTTTACAGTCGTATTCTCGATAATGCTATCGAAGAAAAGGACAAACAATTGATGGAACTTCGAAATAAACTCGGTGGGAATGAAGAGATGATTGCATTCCGACAAAAATATTATAATACCAGTCTCGAAGAAATACTGTTAAGTAAAAGAGAATCTACTAAAATTGAAGAGAGCGGAAATTCATTGATACGCGAGGATGAACCAATTTATAAAGCTCCGGATCATAACTTTGGAAGAGCACACTTTTTTGCTTCCGATAAAAGATTTTTAAGGCTCAATATTAATACTTACTGGTTCAATTTACTGGTCCTGTTTTTTATTGCTATTTTCTTCTATTTATTTCTTATTTATGAGGGACTGCGAAAAATTATCGACTTCTTTACAATATATAATTTACATACATTTTTCATTCAGATAAAGCAACATTTTCTGAATGCTTTGAAACCACTGTTAAAGAATAGTTGATTAAATTGTATTATAAACACAGGTTTTTATTATTTTTAGGTAAATAAAACTCCTTCTTTATGGAAGTTATGAAATATTTATTCCTTGCATCAATATGTTTTTTATGTGTTGAATGTCAGAACAGGGGCAATGTTCAGGATCAGACAGAAAGTGAGGAAATGACCGGATTCAACCAGATGGAAGAAGTTAAGGATACATACTATAGATTTCCTTCGCCCGATGAAATGCTTAATATAATTGATAAAGAGGAACTGGCCTTCAATGATGAATTGCCTCTTGCTGTTGAACGGGCAAACCAATTTCTTGATTCTAAATCTCAAGCTCTTAACTTGGGGATTTATATTGCAGATCTAGCTTATATTACCTTATTTCAACGACAAAAGGAAGCATTAATATACTTTCAGGTCGTTTACGGATTAAGTGATAAATTGAGAATTTCATCTGCGTTTGATCCGTCAATGTTAAAACGATTTGAAAACAATCTTGGAGATCTGGATTCGCTCAAGATACTTTCAGATGAAGCCTTAATCAATATTACCAATTACCTTGTAAGGAACGATAAAGAAAGGGTGTTTGCTCTTATATCCATTGGAGGGTTTGTTGAGAGTCTATATCTGGCTTTTCAAATTGTCGATGAATACTCGGAAGACAATGTTATAATTCAGCGAATATGTGATCAGAAACTGGTACTTGAAAATTTGATGAACTTTTCGCTTGAATTTGCAGGTGATAATAATGTTTCTGAGGCCATTGAATTAATTCATCCTATTCGAGCGGTTTATAATGAATTGGTTGCCATTTCGGAGGAAACAATAGTGAGTAAGGATGACACAGGTAAGTTGCTTATTCAGGGAGGCGAGAAAATTAAAATAACTAAAGAACAATATAATAAACTTCGGAGAGCTACATTTCTTACAAGAAAAAAAATAATTGAGAACTTGGAAAACTAGTTTACTATATGAAACCTCACAACTATCTGCTTTTAATATTATTCTTATGTTTGAAACCTGCGTTTTTGCTTGCACAGGATTGTACTGACTATCATCAGTATCATTGTTTATATGCCGATTATACTTTTTTTTACAGTAAGCAATCGAAGAGTGCTCTTTTCAGGCAGGGACAGGTTAGTGAATTGAAAGTGATTGCATACAGCAGTGAGGATTACTATATATCGGTTTGTGCACATCGTAAATTCGGCAATATCCGGTTCAGAATTATTGAGGATAATGCCGGCCGACGCGTAATATATGATAACGCCAATGATAATTATAGCGAATACATTACATTTACGAATGAAGTCACACGAAATCTGATCCTTGAAGTTTCGGTTCCTGAAGGCGACAGTCAAGATTCTAATGAGCGCCGATGTGTCGGCGTTGTTATTCAATTCAGAAAAACGGGTCAGAACGATTGATTCGTTTCGTATTTCATTGGTTAAATACGTACCTAAAATCCAAGAATATTTGCTCCCTGTTTAAAAACAATATCCACCGGAATACCTTTGCTATTTATCCTGGAAAGGTCGTTTTGGAGTTCCTCAGTGAGTACTGCGTATTCTTCAACCATAGCGGCAGCTGCTTCATAGTCACCATTTCCCTGAATTATAATAATCTGGCGCGATAATTCATTAACAGCATGTTGCATCTTTTCAAAATTAATGGTATACCTGCCGGAGGTATCACGAGTAAATGCTCCCGCTTCGCGGAAAAAATTAAACCGGATTAAATTTGCTTTTCCATGGGCACTGGACGAGCCAAAACGAATTGATCGAAATATCCCTGCAAGGAATGTGGTATAATTATCCATTAGGTCCACATCCATTTCGCCCATACCTTGAAGTTCAGTAACAAGGAAGAGTCCGAGAATATCGGCTTTTCCTTCTTCGATGGTTGTATATTGTTCTTTAAGTGCCTCCCTAACCATACCCTTACCGGTAATAGTATTTTTTACACCCAGGCCATGGGCAACCTCATGAAACATTGTATTACCAAAGAAAGCGTCGAATGTAATATAATTTTGTTGTTCTGGAGTAATAAGTTCCTGGGCGATTGGGACTAATATTTTATCGAATTTAGCTCTCATGGAGTTCTTGAGCTGTAAACGCCTGCTTCCTTTCAGAAGTTGAACCTCTTCATCGTTAGGGAGATTAATGGCAATTGTTTTACTACCTGCATTGCAATCGCCGGCATAATACAGTACATCGTAAACAGCAAGATCGCTATTTGTGCCGGGTGATTCGGCTTTGTATTCTTCCCCGACAGGTAACTTTTTTTGAAGCGAAGGAAGCAATGCAGCATATTTATTTAATTTTTCCGACCATTCAAGATCCTTTAACAGGATAAAAGCTTCATGTGCAGTTTTAATTCCATTAAGTTGATCTTCATAATTCTCAATAGGCCCGACAACAAAATCAAACAAATTTGTTTTCATATCCATCCAGGCCATATCACTTTCGCGGTAATTGTCACTTAAAAGAGCATCGGCCCTGAGCAGAAGATAATTTTTAAAACCTTCATCTTCTGCAAGTTGTGATGCTTCCCGGAGCAACTGGGAGGCTTTTTCTATTTTTTCAGCAAAGGCAATATGATAGGGAATAACCTGTAATTTTCCCATATCATCTCTACGTATAAGTGTATATTGACTCAGTTTCATACTATCTTCCATCGCATTAAATTCTTTAAGCGTGATATCAGAAGGATAGAAATTAGCTCCAAGAGGTTTTTCAACCGATTGCATAAAAGGTTTATTACCATTCAAACGCTCCCAGGGCCCATAGTTTATCTCAATGAACTTTTTCAGATCGATATCAGAAATCGTGTCCAGCAATAAATTCTTATCGCCATAGGCCTCCATCCAGAACAATTCATCCATTATATCAGCTACTTCGAAAAATAGACGAAGCATCTGTTTTTGGTTTTCAGTAATCCCCGTAAGATCGGCTGTTAATGATACCTCGGCGTATTGATTGAGCTTTTTCATTATTTCAGTATCTGTTTTTTTGCTGGTACTACAACTGATTGAAAGAACCAGTGCCAATATAACTGCTGTATTTTTCATGATATATATTTTTAAAAATCGGTTTCATATTTAGTATGCAATGGCAAAAAGCACTCTTCGTTCTGAAGGTTTTCCGGAATAAATACATTTACCTTTTTCAGGTTTTGTATCGAAGGGTATACAACGAATTGTGGCTTTTGTTTCTTCTTTTATTTTTAATTCGGTTTCAGAGGTACCATCCCAATGCGCCATGATAAATCCACCCTTTGTTAAAAGGATTTCTCTGAATTCATTCCAGTCATCAATATAGTAAGTATTTTTTTTACGAAAATCCAGTGCTTTTTTATAGATATTTTGTTGAATTTCTTCAAGTAGTTGAGGTAAATATTCATGGATTTCATTCACAGGAATTACTATTTTTTCCAGCGTATCTCTACGGGCCAATTCAACCGTATTATTTTCCAGGTCGCGTGGCCCGATTGCCAGGCGAACAGGTACACCCTTTAATTCATATTCGGCAAATTTCCATCCGGGTTTATGTGTATCCCGGTCATCATATTTTACTGCCAGTCCTATCGATTCAAGCTTTTGTTTTATTTCTCGGGCTAATATTGAGATCTTTTCAAATTCTTCCACCTTTTTATATATGGGTACAATAACTACATGAATCGGAGCAATGCGGGGTGGTATTATAAGACCATTATTATCGGAATGCGCCATTACAAGTGCCCCGATAAGCCGTGTAGTCACTCCCCACGATGTAGCCCATACATATTCCTCTTTGCCCTCTTTCGAGGTAAAAGTAACATCAAAAGCTTTGGCGAAATTTTGTCCGAGGAAATGGGATGTTCCGGATTGCAGCGCTTTACCGTCTTGCATCATAGATTCGAATGTGTAAGTGTTTTCTGCCCCGGCAAATCGTTCCGCTTCGGTTTTATCACCTTTAATAGAAGGTAGTGCCATATAATTTTCCACAAAGTCAACATATACATCGAGCATCCTTAATGCTTCTTCCTGGGCTTCTTTTTTTGTTGCATGAGCCGTATGACCTTCCTGCCAGAGAAATTCCGTAGTTCGAAGAAACAATCGGGTACGCATTTCCCAGCGGACGATATTGGCCCATTGATTAATAAGGATAGGCAAATCGCGATAGCTTTGGATCCAATTTTTGTAGGTACTCCAGATTATTGTTTCCGAAGTAGGGCGAACGATAAGTTCTTCTTCCAGTCGGGCATCCTCATCAACAATAATACCGCCTCCCTCAGGATCGTTTTTAAGTCGGTAATGTGTTACCACCGCGCACTCTTTGGCAAAGCCTTCAACATGTTTCGCTTCACGACTAAAAAATGATTTTGGAATAAAAAGTGGAAAATACGCATTTGAATGTCCTGTATCTTTAAACATTTTATCGAGAATACTTTGCATTTTCTCCCATATCGCATATCCATAGGGTTTAATAATCATGCAACCTCTAACCGCAGATGATTCAGCCAGATCGGCTTTAGTAACCAGATCGTTGTACCATTGTGCATAATTTTCCTCTCTGTTAGTCAATTCTTTAGCCATTTTATGAAGTTTGGTATAATATTTGAAAGTTCTTAATACAAACTGATTCGTGCAAAGTAAAAAAATAAAATTTATATATTCACCAAAATTAGAATATGGAGGGTTGGTCATGAAAACTTTAAAATACATAACATTGACAGTAGCATTAATGATAGCTTCACCATTAAGCTTTCTTGCTGCCCAGGAATATGATGATTTATATTATAATCCGAAGAGTGATACTCCGGAGAAACCTGAACAAATAGATGAACCTGAACAGCAGGATGAATACGTTAAGAGTGATTACGAAAAATATAGAGAATCGCTCGAGAAGGAAGCAATGAATGCGGGGAATGATACAATCGATGGCGAGAAAAATACATCTGCCACAAGTGAGTATGATAACGATCAAGGTTATATTGGTTCGGAATACCTTGATGAAGAACAAGAACAAAAGAGAAGTACAACCTCTGAGTGCTACGATTGCGAGTATGAAACTCAGTTCCGACGTTTTAATTCGTCATGCTACAGTTGTGGATACTATGATGCATACTACGGTCCATTCCTGTCATGGTCACTTGGATTCTATGGAGGTTATTCATATTGGGGTTGGGGATTATCATACGGTTACCCATTCTATCATGGATATCCTTACTATTATTATAACAGACCTTATTATTATAGTTGGTACAATCCCTATTACTACGATCCTTATTGGGGTGGCGGTTACTATCATGGGTATTACGATAACTATTATCATACTGCCTATTACAATAATGTTTATCATGGACACCGCTACTCAAGATCATCCAATACATATTATTCACCAAGGAGAGGATCATCCGCTGCACCATCAGCCTATAGCCGTACTTCAAGAAATACAAGCTATAGTCCCCGGTCAGCTAGTACATCAAGAAGTGCCAGTACTGCTAGTCCTCGAACCAGTACTACTCCGGATTCGAGAAGAGCAGTGACTCCAACTACCGACAGGAGATCGGATGCATATTCTAATACCAGGACTGCACCACAGACACGTAGTTCTACAAGTGGCTCAAGCGGAAGAACTGTACAAACTCAGGATTCCAGATCGTCCACACATTATACCCAGCCTGCGTCCAGTTCTTATAGCCGATCCTCAACCAGCAGAACATCGACTTACAATCAGCCCTCTGTTGAGAGGAGTTCTTCAACATCTCCCAGCAGAAGTTCGGGTTCAACTTATACTCCCTCGAGAAGCAATTCATCGAGCAGTACCTATAATCGAAGTTCAGGTAGCAGTTCAGGAAGTTCTTCGCGGTCAGGCAGTTCAGGAAGTTATTCGCGCCCTAGCAGCAGTTCCAGTTCTGGCAGTTCTTCGAGATCGAGCAGTTCGGGTAGTTACTCACGTCCAAGCAGTAGTTCCAGTTCGGGCAGCTCTTCGAGATCGAGTAGTTCCAGTTCCTCAAGTTCGAGAAGTTCAGGAAGTTCAAGCAGCTCATCCCGTTCTTCGGGTTCTCGACGATAACTTAACTATAATTTAGTAACCAGTAAAACATTTTGAGATGAAAAGGCTATTTCCTTTAATCATAATATTCTCATTGTCCTTAACTTCATTCGGACAAGATCAGGTTGATGCACTCAGATATTCACAAACATATTCCGGTGGTACGGCCCGTTCGGTAGCATTGGGCGGTGCTTTCGGAGCCCTGGGAGGTGATTTTTATTCAGTTTCACAGAATCCGGCGGGACTGGGTGTATACCGTGGTTCGGAACTTACATTTACACCTGAATTATTTTACAGTAGGGTAAATGCACGTTATAACGGAAATACGGAAGAAGATATCAAATACAATTTTAACTTCAATAATTTCGGTTATGTTTCTTCTTTCAAACTGGGGGAAACCGGAATTGTCGGAGGTAGTTTTGCCTTTGGATACAACAAGCTGAATAATTATAATGAAAACATTCTGATTGAGGGGCCCAATGCTCAGTCTTCACTTGCCGATATGTTTGTTGAATCGGCAAATTATGGTGAGGGTAACGGTCCGGTTGATCCGGTTTACTTATTACCTTTCACGGAGGGACTGTTTTTTGATGGTGAGATTGTAGACATTGATTATAATGGCAACTATTTTCTGAATACCGATATAAGAGATACTCTTGGAAATTTAAATATTGATCAGCAGAATATACTGGAACGTTCGGGTAAGATGAATGAATGGGTTTTTTCATTGGGATTCAACTACGAACATATATTTTATTTCGGGGCTTCATTTTCAATGATTCCCATCAGCTTTGATGAAAAATCTACATTCCGTGAATCGGACAGAGAAGGCAGCCGGGTTCAATACTTTCGATATAACGAAAATCTTTCTGTTTCAGGAACTGGGTTTACTGCTAAACTGGGAATCATAGTTAAACCAATTGCACCCTTGCGATTAGGATTAACTTATCATTTACCTGTGAGCTATTATTTAAGTGAAGAATATCTGGCAGATTTACGATCGTACCTGAGGACAGGTACCATTTTTCCGATTGATGAATACGGCGAACAGATCGATTATGCAAGTTATGAATATCGTATTGTGACTCCTGCTAAAGCGGTTGGAAGCCTGGGATTAATGGTTGGAAAAATTGCATTGCTAAGTACTGATTTTGAATATATTAATTATGCCGGTATGCGTTTAACCGATGCCAGTGATGGATATGACTTTTCAGATGAAAATAAAACTGTCAAAGAAATATACAGGAAGAATTTTAATGTAAAGACAGGAGTCGAATTCAGATTAGGTAAAATGTTATATCTCAGAGGAGGATTTGGATATTATGGTAGTCCTTATAAAGAAAATGAACTTAATGCCGATGCGTATAAATTAAATTATAGCGGAGGTTTAGGAATCAGAGATAAGAATTTCTTCATCGATTTTGCACTTTCTTATATGGCCGGTGAAGAACGTTTAGTACTATACAGTTCATCCTATAATGCCAATCCGGTGTCGGCTGAAATCAATTCCGAAAAAGTTAAAGCTATGGCCACGTTTGGGTTTAAGTTCTAATATAAATTATCTATCAATGGCAAAGTTAAGGGCAACTATACTAGTTGCCCTTTTTTCGCATTTTTTTACAGAGATCTATAGCCTGAGGTCCCTCATTAAAGAGCAGATCGATAAAACTCAGATTTGAAATATGCCCGTACTTGTTACTGAAAACCTGAAAATAGGGGAGAGGAAAGTAAGTAGTATCCGGCAGTTGCATTCGTTTTTTCGGGTGAATTGATTCACGAAAGTCATCATACAGTGTGGTTGGAGATTTTATATAATCTGCAGATTTTGTATACGGGATATCTGTTGAGGTCATCTCCAGGATAGCGTTTAAAAGAATAAGATTCCAGTCGAGTAGGAATTTTTCTTTTTTCCGGAAGAAAGGTTTCAGTTCGGGTTCGAATATGTCGAAAAAGGGACTGTTTTTATAGGCAGAGACAATAGCTTTCCAGTGAGTTTGTTGCCAGGTCATATCATAATCGATAAGAATATCCCGCGTTTTAGTGTTGTTGCCCTGAGGGCGTTTAACAGGAATTACTAGATCTTGTTTACCATTAGCTCCTAATATGGTAGTTCGGTTCCGGTAGCTTTGTTTCTGATAGATATCAAATACTTCTAAGGTTACCTCCGGATAGGTCAGTAATTTGGAGAAATATTGGGTATTTGGTAAATAGGCCAGCGATAACAGAACTTTCACCGATT
>CAZQCO010000030.1:0-35847 GCA_964592225.1 uncultured Bacteroidales bacterium | reverse complement strand
GCCCATGTGGCCTGAACATCGCCTGGTTGCATAGGAAGAAATTCCTTTTTGGCTTTCTTACCCAGAGCTTGCTCAATGGCTTCGATAAATTCCATGAGGTTAACCGGACTGCTGTTACCGATGTTATACACCTTATAGGGTGCTTTAGAGCTTGCCGGATCGGGATACTTTCCGGTCCAGTATTGATTTCCGGACGGAATATTGTCAATTACACGTATAACCCCCTCAATAATATCGTCAATGTAGGTAAAATCGCGACGCATATTCCCTTCGTTGAATACCTGTATCGGCTCACCCTTGATAATAGCCCTGGTGAAAATAAACAATGCCATATCGGGCCTGCCCCAGGGACCATATACCGTAAAAAAGCGTAAGCCTGCTGTAGGAAGTCCAAATAAATGACTGTAGGTATGGGCCATAAGTTCGTTCGACTTTTTGCTGGCTGCATAGAGGCTGATGGGATGATCAACATTATCATGTGTCGAGAATGGCATGGCCTCATTAAGCCCGTAAACGCTCGAACTGCTGGCATATACCAGATGTTGAACCTTATTATGCCTGCAACCTTCGAGGATGTTAATAAATCCGACGATATTACTATTGATATAGGCCATAGGATTCTGAAGACTATATCTTACGCCAGCTTGTGCTGCCAGATTGCATACTTTATCAAATTTCTCCTTATGAAAAAGCTTATCAAGCTCATTCTTATCTTCAAGATTCAATTGTATAAAAGAATAAGCTGGAAATTTATCCGATACTATCTTCTTACCGTAGGTGATACTCTTTCTTTTAATGTCCATTTGCTCAAGTCTGCCATACTTTAACTCAACCGTATAATAATCGTTTATACTATCAAGTCCAACAACCTCATCGCCTCTTTCAAGTAATTTGTACGCTAAATGGTATCCAATAAATCCTGCCGTACCTGTAACCAATATTTTCATCAGTGTAAGTTAATTTGATTGACAAAAATACGATTTATCAACCGGGATTCAGGATAGGGTATAATATTTTTTCCAACATTTAGGATATATGATTTTACAAAAAAAGGCTGCAGTAAAAACCGCAGCCCAATTATTGCCACTAATCCATTGAAAAGTCAATCTCTCACTACTTCACCTAAACCATTAATATCTACTGATAATTCAGGATTACCCCTGTAATATACATTTCCAAGTCCGTCAATATCGACAGACAGGTGTTCCTTGGCATCGATTTCAACATTACCATTTCCATTGATATCAATTATACCATTCAGTACCTTTAAATCAAAAGCTTCAACATTACCTACACCATTCAATTCAACTTCCAGTTTATATTGTTGAGGCCCGGTCAGATAAAAATTTCCTACCCCACTGAGGGTCACTTTTTCCAATTCAGGTATCATAATATCAACCCGAATTTCTTCATCGCTATTTACATTTATATCTTTGTTGAAGCGTAGAAGCAATTCATCACCAATAACAATGGCATCCATATAGGGAAGAATATTTTCATAGGCTGTAAATACAACCTTACGGGATGCGCCTACTTCAACATAAACATTAGAAACATTCTCCAGATCTATTGCAATAAAATCATCGACAATAACTGATCTTGACATAATCTCTCCACTCCCTGTAATGCGGCGATCATTATCAAATATACCATCATCCTCTTCACAGCCCAGAAAAAAAGTGGCTGCAAATAAACCCAGTATAATATTGTAAGTTTTCATGGTTTTAATTTTTTCTATACAGCTAATGACAGCTATATTTCCTCAGGGTTGCATCAGAATGAAATTATTTCATCTTTGCATTTCTGGAAGACCTAGACAATTTTTCGGTACCTCCAAATAGCCAGGGCATTCGTGCAAATTGCATATACGGAAATGGAAATCATCTCTCTCGAAATATCAGCAAAACCCGATCCCTTCAGAAGAATCATTCTTATTACCCTGATAAAATAAGCCATTGGATTAATTACATTCAATTTCTGTCCCCATTCCGGCATGTTCTCTACAGATGTGAAAAGACCGCTCATCAGAACAAAAATCATTACAAAGAAAAAGGATACAAATAACACCTGTTGTTGCGTATTCGAAATAGTTGAGATGAACAAGCCGATCCCCAGAATGGCTATAAGGTATATTGTGGCAAAAGTGAATAATGTTAACAGACTACCTACAACAGGAACCCTGAAAAAGATACGTGCCAGGAGTATACCAAAAGCAAGATCGAATAATCCGATGAATAAAAATGGGAGTAGCTTGCCAGCTATGAATTGATACTTTCGGATAGGCGTAACATTCAGCTGTTCAATGGTTCCCCTTTCTTTTTCTTTTACCAGGTTCATGCCTGTCATCATCCATCCAATTATAGTAACAAGAATAACAAGTATTCCGGGAGCCATGAAAATGCGGTAATTCAGTTCCGGATTATACCAGTGACGGGTTTGCACATCGATTCCTGCAGTTGAGATTTCATAAAATCCCTGTTTAGCCATAATTTCTTTCGAAAAATTGCGAATAATTGCATTGCAATAAGCATTCGATAATTCTGCAAGACTTCCATTTATCGAGTTAAGAAGAAACTGAACAGTAGGTGGTATTTGCAGGGTTAGATCCTTGCTGAATTTCTCCGGTATAACACATATTACATCTGCATTTCCGTTTGTCAGACTTCTTTCAGCAATAGAAACATTATCTGAATTACCCACCTCAACAAAGAATCCGGAAGCAACAAACTTTTTCGTTAGGGCCACCGATTCTGCACTTTTATCCTGATCGGCGAAATATATTTTAATATTTTTCATCTCGAACGTGGCAGCATATCCCAATACCAGCATCTGAACAATGGGAACCATTATTATAGCAGCCCGAAGAAATTTATCGCGCGCTATCTGAAGAAATTCTTTCTGAACAATATAGAGTATCGTCTTCATTCTTAATTCTTCATTCTTAATTCTTCATTCTTAATTATTAATTTTTAATTATTAATCACCCTCAATCCAGTCTGACCTGAAATTTCCTGATACTAATAATTATAAATCCACACAACATAAGTATCAGTATTACAATTTCTTTCCATATATAAAAAACTCCAACACCTTTTAGCATAACATCTTTTATTGCCGAAAGAAACCAGCGGGGAGGCATCAGTATACTAATGTATTGGAGAACCTTGGGCATATTCTCAATTGGGAATATAAATCCTGACAGAAGAATTGTTGGCAACATTAAACCAACAAGTGAAATGATCATGGCGGCCTGTTGAGTTTTTGCCACAGTTGATATAGTAATTCCCAGGGATAAAGCCAACAAAATAAATAACAAACACAAAGAGAATAGAAGAATCACGCTTCCCCTTACAGGTACATGAAAAACGAAAAAGCCTACACCAATGATAATAATTGAATTCAGAAATGCCAGAACCAGGTATGGAATTACTTTACCCATAATGATCTGGATAGGCCGGAGTGGGGAAACAAGCAGTATTTCCATAGTCCCCAGTTCTTTCTCTCTGGCAATCGAAACGGATGTCATCAGTGCTGAAATCAGCATAAGTATAAGCGCTATAGTTCCCGGAACAAACATATTAGCCGAACGTAGTTGTTCATTATAGTACATCCTGTGTTCAGTAAGTATTACCTGCCCTGCTCCCAGCATGTTTTGTTCCCTCATGAAATCCAGGATAATAGCTCTTGTATAGTTTTCTAAAATTCCCGCCATGTTAGGGTCAGAGGCATCGGTCAGCAATTGCATCTTTGCTTTACCTGTTTTGACAAGGTTCACTCCAAAATCCTTTTCGAAAACAACAACTTCCTTTATTCTGCCTTTTTTAAATAATGATTCTATTTCAGTAACACTGCGAATATTTTCCTCAAGCTGGAAATATCCGCTGGATAATAATTTATTCGTTAGTTTAATACTCATCTCATCCTTGGAGAGGTCAAGAATTCCTATTCCCGCATTTTTTACTTCCATGGTTATCACATGTCCGAAAAGCAAAAGTTGGATCACAGGAATGCCAAAAATAATCAGCATGGTACGGTAATCACGCAGCAGATGACGAAACTCTTTAATAATAAATGCCGAAAATCTTTTCATATTCTGGATGAATCAGTTCAAAGTCTATTGTTCAGAGTTCAGTGTTAAAAATTCAATCTCACTCACATTATTCATTTTTAATTCTTAATTCTTAATTAGTATTTATCCTCTCGCTATCTTGATAAATGCCTCAAAAATGTTATCTACCTTATACTTCTCCTTCAATTTTTTAGGTGTATCAAGAGCTACTATTTTTCCTTCGTGCATGATAGAGACTCTGTCGCAATATTCAGCTTCGTCCATATAGTGTGTTGTAACAAATACCGTAATCCCATTCGAAGCAGCTTCGTAGATCAATTCCCAGAACTGCCGCCGTGTAACAGGATCGACACCGCTGGTGGGTTCATCGAGAAAGACAATTTTTGGTTTATGTATTAAAGCAATGGAGAAAGCCAATTTTTGCCGCCATCCGAGAGGCAGTGCTGAAATGAGAGTATCTTTGTAGGCTGTGAGTGAAAACTGATTGAGAAGTTCCTGTGTCCTGATTTGTATCGTTTCTTTCGAAAGTCCATAAATACCTCCATAAAAACGGATATTTTCATAAATTGTCAGATCATCGTATAAGGAGAACTTCTGACTCATATAGCCAATACTTTTCTTGATCTGTTCCGTTTGGGTATAAACATCATATCCTGCCACATGAATCTCCCCTGAGCTTGGTTTTGATAATCCGCAAAGAATTTTTATTGCCGTGGTCTTACCGGCTCCATTGGCACCAAGAAAACCAAACACCTCTCCCCTATTGACCGTGAAGTTTAAATTATCGTTGGCAATAAACTTTCCAAAGCGTTTGCACATATCTTTTGCCTGTATGACGGGAGTATCCAACATAGTCGCCTTTTAATTATTATAATTCATCGTGACTGATTTCAATGTCTTCATTCTTAATTCTTTATTCTTAATTCTTTATTGTCGATTCTCCTCCATCAATTTCATAAACACATCCTCGATTCCAGGAGTTATCTCTTCAATCTGCACATGGGTATGTTTCTTTTGTCGAAGGTATTTTTGCAAATCAACTTTATCAGGTCTTTCTCTTCGATCGGTATAGTGCAGGTCCTGTCCAAAAGGAAAAACACTGGAAGTATTAGGATATTCACGTAAATCTTTAAGTAATCGATAGAGTTCATCGGACTGAATTGATAAAATTTCACTGCCAAAAGAACGCACAACATTATCGGGTTTGTCGATGATTAATATATTCCCCTTCTGAATTAATGCTGTTCTATCGCAAAGCGAAGCTTCATCCATATAGGGTGTGGACACGAGAATCGTAATTCCTTTAGCTTTTAATCCCATCAGCAAATCCCAGAATTCTCTCCTGGAAACGGCATCGACTCCGGTAGTGGGCTCATCGAGGATCAGTACTTTTGGTTCGTGAATAAGTGCACAGGATAATGCCAGTTTCTGTTTCATTCCTCCGGAAAGTCGCCCGGCAAGCCTGTTTTTAAAAGGTTCAATCTGAATATAGATATCCCGGATCAGATGGTAATTTGCTTCAATCGATGTTCCAAAAACAGTGGCAAAAAAACTCAGGTTCTCTTCAACGGTCAGATCGCTGTAAAGTGAAAACTGACCCGGCATATATCCAACAATGGACCGGACTTTTCGGTAATCGCGTACAACATCGAAATTATCGACTAAAGCCTTTCCGGTATCGGGAAGAATAAGAGATGTAAGAATGCGGAATAGTGTTGTTTTACCCGATCCGTCAGGTCCTATAAAACCGAATAACTCACCTTCATCAATAGAAAACGAAATGTCAGTAATGGCTTTGACCTTACCATAGAATTTGCTGATATGTTCTGCCTGA
This sequence comes from uncultured Bacteroidales bacterium, assembly GCA_964592225.1. GTDB lineage: Bacteria > Bacteroidota > Bacteroidia > Bacteroidales > UBA10428 > UBA10428. The sequence goes on along the minus strand of CAZQCO010000030.1, from coordinate 29,944 downwards.
ATAATCATTCTTCTGTTGCTGTCTGAATCAAACGAACCTCACCAGGCATATTTATCCTGATCAAACCATCGTTGGCAACATAAATCTTCACTGCATAAACCAGGTTAATTCTTTCTTCACGAGTCTGTATAATTTTTGGTGTGAATTCAGCGCTTGCAGCAATCCAGTTGATCTGACCCTTATATTCTCGCACTCCACCGTTTTCGTCATCTGTCAGTACCCGAACATTATCTCCGATCTTCATGCTGGCAAGTTGCCTGGCGCTGAAATAGGCTTTCAGTTCCATAGTATCCAAATCGGCAATTTTAAAAAGAGGTTTCCCCTGAATAATTGTCTCACCTGCTTCAGCATAGGTTTCGAGTACAGTACCTTTTATCGGGCTCACAACAGTGGAACGCCGTAGCAGATCATCTGCCTGTTTGATAGAAGCATCAATGGCACTAACCTCCGCATTGATGGATATAAAATTGGTCTTCACCTGATCAATCTGCTTCTGTAACAGTATGAGATTATTTTCCAGATCATCGACCTGCTTTTGAGAAACTGCACCCTCAGGGAGTAATTGCTGAAAACGATGCAAATCATTTTTCAAGGCACGCTCCTGTTCATTGAGTACTGTAATCTGAGCCTGATTATTCATCCGTTTTGCCGCGACGGATTGTCGTCGTGCCACCAGTTCCTCCTTTTTAAGATAGGTTTGAATCGTATCTATTCGATAGGCAAGCTGTCCCGCTTCTATTTTATCACCTTCCTTAAGGTTTTTAACGAGTATCTTTCCAGCATTTTCAGCTGAGACAATAATCTCCCTGGCTATGAAATTTCCATATGCATCGGAAACCTGGTCGTTTTGATCACAGGCAAGAAAGAGCAAAACGGGCGTTAATAAATATGTCAATATTTTCATAGTATTACTTTATTTGAGTTTTCAATTTATTGCAAATATTTCCGGATCAATTCCTTCAAGCAGCCGGTATTGGATATTCGATTTTTGTAGTTCAATTTTGTGTGTTTCCCGGTCGAGACGAGCCTTAATCTCTGAATTCAGATCCTCAAGATAATCAGTAGAAGTGATGACACCATTCAGCAAGGCCGTTTCACTTCCTTGCGAAATAGCAGAAAGCTGAATTATCAACTCCTCATCCATTTCGATCATGTCTATCAGCTTCTGTTGCTCTATTAATTTCTGCGCCAAAGCTATTGACATCGTTCGCTCAAAATCGATCCTGTTCGTTTCAATTATTTCCCTTTGTTTCAATAATACCTGGGTCTCACGTTTATTTTGCTTCCAGTCGAAAAGGGTCCACGATAATTTCACTCCTACGATATAATAATAATCCGGTTGATTTTCATAAAAATTTAATCCGGGGTAACTGTATCCAGCCTGACCGTATGCTGCTAAAAAGGGCAAATTCTTTGCCTTCTGTAAGCTGGCCAGGCTTTCAATTCGCTGAGTTTCGGCATCGAAGTAGGAGTATTCGGGTCGGTTTCTGCCGGAGGCCAGGATTGGGATATCGGTAATCGAAAAATTAGTCTCGGAATTAACATCAAGACCCGTATGCAGAGCAAGTGATACTATAACCTGCTGTCGCTGTTTCTCAATTTCCAGAATGTGTTGTTGTGTTATAAGAAGCTCCGTCGTAATTTTTTCCAAATCATTTCTTTTAATAGTGCCATTCGCAAAAGCCGATTCCATCTCTTTTAAACGTTGACTAAGCAGATTGGCTTTTAAATGTATTATTTCGATATTTTTCTTCAAAAGAACGGAGCTGAAGAACAAATCGGTGATCAGGGAATTCAGCTGGTAGAGTTCTGTTTCAATTTTACCATGTTCAGCTTCCAGTGATGCCAGTTCAAAGTCTTTTTTTCGATTAGTCAGTCCTCCGTCGTATAATTTCTGAAGAGCCTCGATACCCGCATTATACTGAAACTGATCGACCTCCATTACAGGACCGTTTGGACCAGTCACTGAAATTGCATCGCTCTGATACCAAGCCTTCCCGAAAGCAGAAATGCCTGGCAGATAAGACGCATTTGCATTGGCAATTTTTAATCTGGCAACTTCCGAAAATATCTCAAGCTGATTATTGATTGCAGCATAATTTTGTGCCGCTGATAGACACTGCATTAATGATAAACTATCAGACTGAGCATTTAAAGGTCTAATTATCAGAATAAGATATCCTATGACAACTAATTTTTTCATAACACAGTGTTTTAAGGAGTTAAAGCGTTAATGATAAATTGTTTGACTTCATGTTTACGCTCTTCCAGAAAATTATTGAAAAAAGGCCTGAATTCCTCAGGCGCTACTTTCTGCATGACCGGATAGGTAGCGAAAGGAAATATAATCAATCCGAGAATATTCAATAATAAATGAGCCGGATTTGTCTCCCTTATTTGCCCGCTCTCTGCTTCCTGCCGGATCTCAATAAAAAGCTTCTTCATGTGCTCAATAATATTTTCCTGAAGAAGTGACGAAAACCTTTCCGGATTTTGGTTCATTTCATTTAGAACAAAAAGTGGTAAGTACCGGTTTTCCATTAATGTATCTACATAGATATCTACAATCGAAGTTAGTCGTTCAAGAACGCCCATCTCTTTTTCAAAAATACTTTTCAATCCCATTGAGATGCGTGCGATAACTTCTCCGAAAATATGCTCAAAGAGTTTTTCCTTGCTTCTGAAATAGTAGTGAAGCAATGCTTTATTGATCCCAGCCTCATCGGCAATTTCCTGCATCCGGGCTCCTGCCATACCCTTTTGCATAAATACCCTTCGTGCTGCTTCAATAATACGTTGTTCTGTAGAAGTATCTTTAACCATAAGAATTAATCAAATTGTTTAACTAATTATTTTAACCATTTGGTCAAATATATATATTTTTATTTATTCAGCAAAATCATAACAGAAAAATTATGAGGCGGAGAATTCTATTTAATTTATTTTAAGGATATTTATTATCAGTAATTCTTTAAATTTGAATACTTTCAAAAGAATTAACCTAATACTAAAAAATTATTATGAAAACCAAGAGCTATATTAAATTGATCAGTCTAATGACTTTATCACTGACTGTTATTGGCCTTACATTTTCATGTAAGAATGCTGCTGAGAAAGCAGCCGAGAAAATGATTGAAAAGAGTATCCAGAAATCAACCGGAGAAGATGTCGATATAGACATAGAAAATCAAAGAACAATAATTGAGACCGAGGAAGGCCGGGTAGAAGTTAATGCTCTGTCAAAATCATGGCCAAATGATATTCCTCCTGTCGTTCCCGAATTTAAATACGGGAAAATATCGGGAGTAACCTCCACTGTAACAGACGAGGATAAAATGTGGACTGTTGTTTTCTCAGATGTGCCAAACGATGCTATTGATAAATACAATAAGGATCTTAAAGGAAAAGGATTTAAGACTCAGACTGTCAGCATGAGCGGATTAGGAGGTACTATATCTGCCGAGAAAGATGATATGGGGGTAGCTGCCATGCTGGGTGACGGTAATGCAAGTGTTTCCATACATGTTGGATTGTGAGAAATGAGTAATTACTCTCATTCGAAAACGGCAGACATCATTTGACAATTGTACCTCCTTCCGGTGGAGGTTCCTGAGCTATAATAAATCCCAGTTCTTCAGGATGATCGTAAATTAATTGATTCCGGTGAAATTTACGTACAATCCATATAGCAAGTATATCGCCGGCAGCAGTCCATGTATAGAAAATCCCAAAGAACATTAACAGGGTATTGCCACTTATCAAAGCCCAAATTGCAGGAACAATTCCCATAAGTATTACCGGTGCCAGCGCTCCTGCTGCATATTGCCAGACTCTGAGAGGCTCAGAGCAATGACAATATGGTGTAAGATATATCCATTTGACGCCAAACCGTATAGAACGGAATCCATGCTTAGAAAACAATGCCCATACAACGCCATGAAGCAATTCATGTATTACAATTCCGCCAAGAATAAAAACAATCAGGAAAATAAATGAGCGAAAACGTAAGGCTGTTAAAACATTCTCACCCCATAATAGATAAAAAGGTAATCCAAACAATAGTAAGACAGGAATAATTAAAAAGAGTGCAATCCCTTGAATACGATCCAAACTCAGGGTGTAAACTTTACGTCCCTGGTCATCAATATTGATCTTAGGTTTCATTGCCTGAACTAAAGTTAAACGAAAAATTAACCAAGTAAGAATATCATCACTTTGTAGCTAACAATTACAAACCAGAACATGATACTGATTGAATTGTTAATTCGGTAAATAGCAACTTATTCTGATTAAAAGGAAATGATTTCGAAAGGTATATCTACATTCTCGCTGAATTCCTCTCCAAGATCTAACATGTCCTCATCGTCTTCTTCGTAAAACCACACAACCTGGACTTTATGACCTGCTTCATTTATTTCTTCGAGCTTGATGAGAATATCCTGAATAAGTTTTGAGGTAGCAGTATTGAAGTAAATATATTTGAATACAAATTCAGTGTAATCGTTAGGCGAATCTTTATATTCATCAAGCCAATCGATCAATGGCTGATAAAAATTGACTACATCCTCAGGCAGCGAACGACCAGAAATCTCGAAAATCTCGTTTTCGGGATCAAATAACACTTTTGGTGTATCATTAGTTGCTCTAATATCTAGAGCTTCCATAGTTTAATGTTTTAAGTATGTACTAATAATTACGTTAAAATAGGAAATATGTTCGAAAGGCGTATAATGTTTTTTCAACAATCAGTGTATAATTCACCTTAAGAAACAGCTATCTTCTGGCCACAGTTATTGCAGAATCCCCGTGCATCAAGAGCTAATAATTGCGTGTGATATCCTTCACGTTGAATTACCAGCGTTCCGCAATCCGGACAAAAAGTGTTCTGATGCTCACTTCTGGCTACATTTCCTGTATAAACGTAATTCAGGTACTTTCCTGCATAGTCTGCAAACCTGTTAAGTACAGATAAAGAAGTTGATTCGGTTTTCAATTTGTAATGTGGAAAATAGCGGGAAAGATGAAGTGGTACATCTTTACTGAGATTATTTGTAAACCATTCAATCATCTTTTCAAATTGAGAAAGAACATCATTGACTCCCGGCACAATAAGCATAGTTAGTTCAAGGTGTTTCCCTGACTTTGCAATAATTTTCAGATTGTTAAGTACACTGACCAGATCTCCGCCGGCAAATTTCCTGTAAGTATCATCATCAAAAGCTTTTATATCAATATTAAAAGCATCGATGAAGGGTAGTATTGTTTTTAAAGGCTCTTCATTAATATAACCATTGGAGACAATAACATTTTTGCCCTGATTTTTCTTTATTTCACGAGCAATGTCAAACATGTATTCATACCATACAAAAGGTTCATTATAGGTATAAGCCACTCCCAGATTATCAGGATGAGCAGTTGAAGTTTTTACAATATCCTGCACTGATAAGTTTTGCAATCTCGGAAAACCAGCTTTTCCTGTCTGTGATATTTCATAATTCTGACAACAGGAACAATGGAAATTACAACCAAGAGCACCTAATGATAATATCTCAGATCCTGGATAAAAATGATAAAGAGGTTTTTTCTCAATCGGATCGAAATGCGTTGCAGACAGGCATTCGTACATATCGGAATATAGAATGCCTTCGATATTTGAACGCACTTTACATATACCTGTTTTATTCCGGGCAATTATGCAATTATGAGGACAAAGCTTACACTGAGTCTTATTACCAGCGAGTTTTTTGTAATACCTTGCTTCCATGGTATCAGGCTAAATAAAACACGTCAAATTATCAGATACTATAATTTCATATCGTGCAGGTCAATAGCAGAAAAAAATTCTCCGTTTGGCCCGTCATCCTCAATAAGTGCCGGAACCAATGCACCCGGTAATACATGCTCAACAGGATACCAGGCACCACTCCCACCCAAATCGGTTTGAAGCCACCCGGGATCAAGTCTGTTAATGCGTACTCCTGTCCCATCGAGCTTTACAGCTATATCCTGGGTGAGCTTATCGACTGCTGCTTTCGATACACTATAGGGCAACAATTCAGGCTGATCTTTTATTCCTGAAGTCAGATTTATCACACGTCCATAGCCCCGATCCAGCATTCCGGGAATAAAAGCAGCGCATAAATAATACATGGCATACAAGTTTATCTGAAATGTATCGCTCCATGCCCGGGATTCATGTTCCCATATATTCTCTTCAAATGAACTCATAATAGCAGCATTGTTGTAGAGAATATCAATCCCTCCAAATGTGTTGATAATATATTCTTTTATTTTACCGATCTGGTCATTGTCGGCCAAATCACCTTCCACAGCATAGGTTTTTACAGGGTACTCATTTAACATTCCGAGAGTTGTTAACGTATGTTCCTTCTTTCGGCCATGAATAATTATATCGGCTCCCTGTTTTGCAAGTCCCAGAGCTATTTGCTGGCCTACTCCCCTGCTCGATCCTGTAATCAATGCTAGTTTACCTTTCAGTTTATCTGCCATGATTAAAATTCGTACTAACCTGCCAAGTTATAAAAGAATAGAGATAAAGTATAATGAAATCTTAGGGGACTTTTTGATGTTCTATTTAATTATAATCATCATAGACCTCATTATCGAATCTTATGATACGGCTACTTGATAATTACTTAATTATAAAAGATGGTTGTAAATTATATGTGACTTATTGTGATGTTCTTCTTAAGAGAGGATCCACTGTCATTTATGCAAATAAATAAGGATAAAAATAGTAACATAAATGCAAAGGATTATTAATATTCATCCCGAAATTATGTTATTTTATACTTCTCAGCAAATTCATCTGATATATAATTATCGTAACTTTCACAAACGTGGGTAGCAAAATCAACAGCTGTCTTAATGATTTCTTTCCAATCTTCGCTACTAATATTAGGCAGTTCCTTAAACTTTATTTGGTTTCTAAATAAAGAATATACTATACCTGCATTGAAATTATCACCCGCACCAATAGTACTTAACGGTGATATCGTTTTAATATCAAAAGTCTCTGAGAGGTTTTGCGTTCTCAGAAATACACCCTTTGTCGATGAAGTATATAATAAACAAGGTGGTTTATCGCCAAAATATTTAAATGTTTCATCGGCATTGCGTGCTCCGTAGATAAAGGAAAAATCCTCATGAGATCCCCGGACTATGGTCGCAAATGAAATATTCTCTTCGATCATTGACTTCACATTATGCAATTCATGAAGATGTTGCTTTCTGAAATTAGGATCATAAATAATAATTGCCTTATTCTTTTTGGCTTCCCTAATAAATAGGATAAGTTTTTTTCGCACTTCGGGAGTGATAGCATAGAACGAACCAAATAACACAATATCATCCTGATGAATTTTGGGAAAATCGATATCTAATCGTTTTTCAGGATATATTTTATAGAAATCGTAACTGGCATCGCTATTCTCATTAAGAAAAGCCAGGGCCAATGCCGATTTGCCATCGTAATACCTGTACACATACTCAGTTGATACATTATTACTTTTTAAAAAATTATCGATGAAATTGCCAACTTCATCCAGTCCATATTCACCAATAAACTGTACAGGAAGACCCAGGCGACCAAGTGTAACCGCCGTATTCAGACCTGCTCCTCCGGCTTTTGCAGTAAAGGGTTGATTTCCTTTAATTAAAATATCAAGTACAGTCTCACCAATGGTATAAATATTACGCATTCTTTCTTTCTTTTACCAGTTTCAGTATTTCTTCAAATTCATCAGTCCCCGACTCCCGGCAAAGTTCAAATAGTATCGATTCACAGGTAGTGATCACCGAACCTACATCGCGCATACGCCATAAGGAAACCTTTTTATCGTTCTCATTGGCAGAGCCAATGCAGTCTTCAATAATCACGGGATTAAAATTGTTATACATTAAATCGAGGGCCGTCTGGAGTATACATACATGAGCTTCTATACCCATCATAATTACATTCCGCTTACCTATACGATTTAGCACCCGAATAAAAGCCGGTTCGCGGTAACAGCTAAATTTTGTCTTTTCAATATAGGAAAAATTGCCGATGGTTTTGTTTATAGAAGGTACGGTTGAACCAAGTCCCTTTGTATTTTGCTGTGTAACAACAATCGGATTCTTAAGTACTTTAAGCCCTTTAAGTAACACTATTGTGTTTTTGATTATTAACTTGTGATCATTAATAGTAGGAATAAGTTTTTCCTGCATATCGATCACAAGACCAATAGTATTTTCGCGATTTATTCTCATAACAATCAGAATGCAAAAGTATATATAACAAAATGAACCTAAGACTAAATTTCATAAAAAAGTACAAGATAATTCATTAGTAATATAATAAATTTCGATCAGATGTGTATGCAGTAGCTTCATCTATTTTACTATCATTGCTCTTTGTCCCGGATAACAACCATGATACCGTATAGGATAATACTATGAATGAAACCCAATTTTTTAGACGGTATATGCATGGGTAGTTCAATCACTCATTTTATATAAATTTACATCAGGTTTGAACTGATCGTAACATAATCTTAAAGATAAAAAGCATTTTATGAAGTTATATCACTTTCTTTATTGCTTTATCCTTTTATTAATAACAGCCTGCAGCTATAAGCGTGAACTGACAGCAGAAAATATCCAGGTCTCACCCCTTTATTCATCAGGTATGGTCCTGCAAACCGATCCACATACTATAATACACGGATATGCCGATCCGGAATCGATACTTGCTGTAAAAATTATGGAATTCGTAAAAATAGTTAAGGCCGATAGTATAGGTAAATGGGAAGCAGTATTTCCAAGGATGCTTCTTCGTAAACCTTTCGATTTAGCAATTGAAGGCAGGGATACTACCATTATAATTCCAAAGATACGCGCAGGTAAGGTTATTCTTTTTCTGGGAGATGCCCGTTTAAATGTTTTCGATAATTACCATAAAACCCATTGTGAGTATGCCGATTCCGTCTCGAATTCATCCGTTTGGATTTTTAATCATGAATATAGCAGCAGTCAAGAAGGAGAAATTTCTTTTTCAGGTAAATGGATCCCGGTGAAAGAAGTTACCGGGAACAGCAAGACCTGCAACGCAATTAAATGGTTCTATAAATTATTTGGCAATTCCAGAATACCGGTTGGTATAATTGATGCTACATGGCCCGCTGCCAGAGTTGATACCTGGCTCAACCGCGATATTTCACAGCCGAAAAATGACAGTACCACTTCTGCTGCGAAAGTTCGGGAAATTAATATTTCATTCAACAGTTCATTGGCCGATAGCATAGAATTCCTGAAAAGAACCTCCTATGATGGAATTAAAGCAGGAGCATCGCGAATATGGTACAATGATGATAGCTGGAGGATAACAGATCTTCCTGTCGATTTTACTGATAAGGATATATCCCTGAAAAAAAGAATCATCTATCTTAGAAAAAAGATCTATATATCCTCAAGATATCTGACCTCCAACTTTACATTAAATCTTGGGTACATTAAAGGTGAGGCAGAATTTTATTTTAATCAGGAAAAAATCCTTCCTGAAATTACAGAGGGATATTACAGACTTACCCTGTCTGATTCGATTTTGCACGAATGGAGTAACCTGTTATGCATTCGCTTATTTTGTCTCGATGAACATTCAGGCTTATACGGTCCATCTTTTACATGCCAAAATGCTGACTCAACTTTTTATGAGACTGTTGATCAGGACTGGAAATATAATTATAGTCTGGAACCTGATTTCCCCGATTTCAATTCAATTACATCAGAAACAGGCATACTTTATACAGAACTTATTGAAGGAATAAGAAACCATCCGATGGGTGAGCTAATTTGGTACGGTGGATATTTTGACCTTGAGGATCCGAATACGCTGGCAGAAAAAACAGAAGAAATAATGGGATATTTCAGCCGGGTAAAACAACGATCCGTTTTATTCACACCATTTATTCCACTCGACTCCATACTTTACAACAATAATACAGAAATTGTAAAGCATGAACTGGAACAGGCTGCAAAAAACCGGGACGCAAAATGGATCGAATACGATTCGGATCAGTAATAGATATAAAATAAGCTGCCCTTCGCGGAAGTAAGTAGTGCACGATCTTACTTGAAAACCAGGCGAAAGGCAGCGGCAGGTAGCTTATTACCTATTCTTCTTTTGAAAAAAAATCAATATTGAATCCGAAATACAGATAATTCATGCACGGGTTCAATTTCAGACCTCTTAACTCGGAGCTGTTATTCAGGTTAAGTTCCTGGCTGATGATATAATCGTGATCAAGCACATCCCAGAAAAGTTTTTCCATCTTATACCCGATAGTAAACCATCCAATCCGAACTTCAGCGCCCAGAATTATTCCCATATTATTTGGAACTAACTCATCCTTCAGATTATAGGTCCAGTCGCCATTATAATCGTTGCGTGTCAGGTTTGTTGAGTGTTCGTAAAACAATCCTGAGTTGAATGAATACATAAGTTTACCCGGTTTGTTGCCGAACTGCAATTGGTGGATCACACAAATTTTCCATGCCTCTCGTTTGAGTCGTGCATCGGTATTGTATTGCATCATTTCGTTTCCATCGGGTGATAAAAAATCGGAGTAATTCTGAAACGGAATATTCTCCCTTTTATATCCGATCATGAACTGTACGGCATTGTATCCCGAAGCATTATGGAAGCGGATAAATCCGTTTTGTGTGATACTTCGTATTCCCTGATCATATTCCGATGACGCCTGTGAAAACGTACTTCCTCCAAAATCGATCAGATACCCGAATCCACTTCCCTGGGCGTTTGCCGTTACAACGAGTACAATTAAAATTAAAATACTATACAATCGTTTCATAAGGCTACGGATTATTCAACCTGAATGGCTTGTATAAATACATTGTCGCGCCCTTCAGATCGGGTTTGATCTTTCTCATATTTCCATACTAGTGTATGATTTCCCGGAAAAAAAGTCTTGCTGAAAGTTACCCATCCGGTTTCACCACCCACTTCATCGATCTCAACATACCCATCGGCAAAAAAGGAAAAAACATCGTACCCTTCTTCCGAACTTACATTGTATTCGAATGTCAGAACGGTTGTTTCAGCATTAATTAGAACAGCTTCCATTAGGGTTTCTTCCATATTGTCTATTATCGGGCTTACGTACATTTCATCCACCACAGGCCATATTGTGATCATTTCTATCCGGTTGTACTCGTAATCGTCAAGCTCATTTATGGTTATCGACGATGCATACCCGAATTCCTTCATTACCGTACGGGCAAAATCAATCACCTTCAGTGAATCGCAATCATAAGGAATAGTATACTGCGGCGATGTTTTCCCGGCTTCAATCACCAATCCGAGGTATTCCTCACCAACAGTAAATAATCCCAGATCTACCTCTGTATTATTCGTAATCCGGATTGTTTTTTTCAGCACGCCTGAATACAGAATCACTTCTTCATCCTGAACAATTTGCACGTTGGCATAATCATCCTGAGGCACACCTGCAAGGTTGGTCGAAGAAATAGTATACTTATCGATAGGAATTAAAAAAGTAGTCTGACTGTTTGCCGGAATGCTCGAAAGTCCCTGTGGAGAGCCTTCTACCATCGCTATATTCTCAATAAGATCGCCGTTTGCATATACATTAATTACATAATTATTATGATTAATTACGGTAATCTCACCATACTTTCCAATAGTACTATAGTAAGCAGGTATTTCGATATTGGCTTCCTTATGATACTCGTTAATGACGATTTCAGGCATTTCACTCCATCCGATTTCCACTACCTCACCCGATGATGAATTCGGATCGGAGTACCAGTAGTGATAGTATAAATAGTGAACACCATAATCGATACTTACCATTTTATCGATAATTCCCGGCTGTAGCGATGCCAGCCTGGCCCCCGACTGACTGTTTAATAAAATGTCGACCTGGTATATTACCGGATGTCCATATTCATCGATACTTGGGTATGTAATAAGCAATGTTCCTGAACCCGCATAATTGTCAGAACCTGTGATTAGCCAGTTGGCCCGCTCAGCGGGATCGGTGGAATTTGATAATGCAACACGCCATTGCCGGTAAACCAGCAATAAATCGGGATCATCAACATCCTGTACATCATCAGCCTTCCATATCTGAAGCAGACACACCGTTAGTCCGGGATTTGGGATGTGAACAACGAAATCACCGGTATCAGCCGGAATGCATGTAATAAATGCATCGGGATCGTATGCTCCATCTGAATAATCCTTATACAAATACAGTATCTCACCTGTATGGTTATTAATAACCAGGTTGCCTTCATAATCGGGCTGGCAATCATAATCAATATAAGGATCATCGTAATAACAAGAACCATCGTCAATATCGGCCGCGACATCATAGTTCATGGCCCGGGGATCGGTGCATCCGTATTTTTCCCGCTCGCATTGAACACATACAACTGTTGCCAGAATCAGGAATATAATCGATTGTAATTTCAGGACTCTCATAATTTTAGAAATTTGTAGCTGTTATAAATTCCATTTCATTTTCTTATCAGGGCTCCCCATAGGCCCCCTGTAATTATTACTTCAGGAATAATGACTACAGAGGGCTGCGGGAAAGCTGTTGTAAGAAGACTTTATAACCGTCTCCGGATTTGACAAAAACCTCAGCTATTCACCTGGTTCAGGTTCCTCCGGATCGTCAGATCCATCATCAGGCTGTCCATCTACAATCCACTCAATAGTTTCATCTGTAACAACCGTTATAGTAGCTGATTCAATAGTACTTCCATTGGTCAGATGCATGGCATGGAGAATAAAATCAGCTTCTGTTACACCCTCACCACCATAAATGGGCATAATGAACGTGTAAGAACCATATCGATCGAGCGTTGAAAGATTTTCAGGCAGTCCATTTTCAAGGAAGCAAACATCTTCGATAAGTTTATCACCGGCAAAGATCTGTACTGGTTCGGGAGTCATATTGGTAATTGTAAGATTCCCGTACTTCATACCGGTACTTTGGGCTGCCCCCAAATGAGGTATAATAATGGTAATATCTTTGCGATTCTCATTCAATACCAGCCAAACCGGATATTCCTCGCCATCGACAATTTGTGACTCAATCCAGCCTAATTCTTCGAAACCTTCATTAGTGTTCTGATCAGAGAACCAATAGAGATAATGAAGTGTATAGTTGCCATAATCGATACCTACCTTTTTATCCTGCTGGCCAGGCATCAGACTCATAATTTTTGCCCCTGTACGACTGTTCAGGTAAACGTCGACAAATTCATCGGTACCTCCATAGTACGAGAGGTTCACTGTTGCCACATTGACATACTGATTTGCCCCGCTAATATGCCAGGTTGCTCTTTCTTCGATGTTGGTAGAATTAGAAAGCGGAACCAGCCATTTCTTGAAAACTTGAGCCGGATCGGGATTATTCGGATCGGCCTGTACATCATCCCAAAGAAATAAATCGAGTTCGATGGTACTCTCATTTGGATTGGGAATGTAAACAAGATAATCGGTTGCGGAGGCTGGTATTTTCTTTACAATATACTCATCCTTATAAAGTACCAGTCGCTGAGTTGAATTATTAATGATCAGTAAGTTACCGCTTGGATCGGGTGAATCGGGTACGAAATCTTTAGGAGGATCATCTTGAAAAATCTCGCAGGATCCCATGAATATCAGGGATAAAAATGACAAATAAAATAGTGCTCTTTTCATGATTTTTAGATTTAAGGTTTACCATATAATAGTTCTTATAATCAAAAATGTCAGAGATATTATATTATGCAGAATGCAGAGAGCTGTGCTAAGAAAGAGAGATAGAATTTTCACCATCAATGTATCGGAATATGCCGAAGTCGTATTCATGCGCTAAAGGGTTGACTCATGGTGACTTTACCTTCGATCCTTACTAAACAAGAGTCTCCGGTAATTTCATTTTCAAACTTAAATGACAAGGAGTTTTAAAAAGGGTTGCATGGAGGGAGGAAAAGTTTTAAGTTCCGGGTTTTGAGTTTTGATTTCCAATTACTCAGTTATGGAGAGTATGATGTCCTGCGAACGCGAGTATATTATTCGAACAGATTAAGCTGATTGGGTGTATTTTCCCTATAGAATTTCATCTTCATGGGAAGATCGTGCTTATGGCAGGTTTCTTTGAAGATCTGATATAATTTTTCGGCATTTACTGGCGGACAATCATAGGAATTACCAAATTGACGAATGTATTTTTGTCGCAATCCGGGAAAATGTAAATCCAGCTTCCGGTAATAATACTCACGTTGGCCCTCGCGTTGAGTCATACCCATCCACCCAAATATATAGGAAGCTCCCGATTCCTTTGCACGATGAACAATTTCAGTAATGTTTTCTTCTGTATCGGTGATATAAGGCAAGACCGGAGTAAGAATGACTCCGCAATAAATTCCTTTTTTAGCAAGGTTCGACAATGCCTTAAACCGTTCCGATGAAACTACGGCCCCGGGTTCCAAAACCTGGGCAAGCTTATCGTCGGAGGTAGTTACTGTAAAGGTAACAGCAGTATAAACACCTGATATTTGTTGAAGTATATCAGTATCGCGCACTACCAGCTTACTCTTGGTAACTACATGAACAGGATATCGGTAGTTTGCAATCAGACCAAGTGCTTCACGGGTAAGTTTTTTTTCTTTCTCAACAGGCATATAGGGATCATTCATTGAACCGGTACCGATGGTTCCCTTCCGGTTCGACCTGGGTTTTAATGCTTTTTCCAATAACTGAAGGGCATTGGTTTTGATCTGTATTTTTTTAAAATCTTCAATACCATAAACCTTGCTCCTTGAATCGCAATAGATACACTGATGCTGACAACCCCTGTAGAGATTCATATTGTATGTAATCCCGAAATAAGGATCGGGGGCGTCCTTAAGCTTCGAAAGAATGGTCTTGGTTTCGATAAACTCAGTCATCAAATTAATAATTCTGCACCTAATATACACGTTTCAACTGACAACCCTATGTCAAGACCTCAGTAGGATATTTATCCGAAAGACACTATAAAAAAGAACTTTGTCTAATGATACTTTTTATGTGTTAAACAAATCTTTTTTAACCCTGTTATAGAAGTATCTAAAATCATGGAATTATGCGAAATATTAAAAAAATACACAAAGCCATATATGCTCCCATCGACGATCTTATAACCTACCGGGCTATGCCCACTCAAAGTATTGAACACATGGATCCGTTTCTCTTTTTAAATCATCATGGTCCGCAGGTTTATCCTCAGAATAACCTTGGACTTCCCTTCGGTCCGCATCCTCACCGTGGATTTGAAACGCTGACCTTTATATTCGATGGTGACCTGATGCATTATGATACCGGCAGCGGGAAAAGCGTTATCAAAGCCGGAGGCATACAGTGGATGACCGCCGGAAAAGGTCTGGTACATGCCGAAATATCTTCCGATGAGTTTAAAAAGAAAGGGGGAAACATTGAGCTTATCCAACTCTGGTTCAACCTGCCGGCACACCTTAAATTTATAGAACCTAACTATACCGGGCTGCAAAAAGAAGATATTCCTATTGTTTCATTAAATGATTATAAAGTCAGGCTACAGGTTGTTTCCGGTAGCTGGCACAATACAAAAGGGGCCATGATACCAAAGACCGGGATCGAAATTGTAAGTATGGAAATGGATAAAGGAGGTTTATATGAAACCCGGATCATTAAAGAGAGAAATATTTTATTTTATATTGTGCATGGAAAAGTGAAGGTAAATGGACAGGAAGTTTCAATGCATCAACTGGCTGAGTTCGAAAATAATGCTGAGAAAATTGAGATTACAGCCCTAGAGAATTCTTTGCTTTTACTAGGACACGGTTTACCCTATAATGAATCAATAGTGGCACAGGGCCCGTTTGTCATGAATCATGTGGCTGAGATAAAGCAGGCCTGGCTCGATTATCAGCAAGGGAAAATGGGTTCATTATCTTAATGATATCCTGATTGAATAGCTTTAAAATTATCTGACTTCCAACTATCAAATCATAAATTCCAACTAATAATAAAAACCCAGCTATCAAATTCATAATTCTATTTTCGATGGTTTTGAATTAATTAATTGATTATCGAAATTCCCTCCTGCCAGAGTATTGCGGCGGACAGGTATTTGAGAGATTTGATGCTGGTTAGTTGGTATTTCTGGCTTACACGAATAGAGAATTCTATCCTGACACTGCAAAAAATCTCTGGTAAAGTTGTCCTGAAATGATTATCTTGCGCCGTTTTAACAATGCATCTGCTTTTTTCTTCGTTATAAACAAAAGAATATAATTTTTTACCTGTTCAATTTAATATACATGAAGATCACATCAAAGAAATATATCAGGCTCTTATTATTCAAGGTATTTACCATAATACTCCTGTTTATAATACCTATTTTGAACAGTTGTAATAAGGATAAATGTATTGCACCTACAATTGATTATCTGACGTATCATGATAGTATTGAGAGTATTAACTTTCTTGTACCCACACAGGTATTTACGATCCATGGAGTTGATTTTAAAGAAACTAACAGTATATACATCAACCACACGAGACTTGATCCTAATTATAATGCTCTGGTGAATGATACCTCTATAACTTTCCGTATGCCAAACATATCGACGAATTCGAATACTGAAGATTTATCCGATAGTATTCTCATTGTTAAAGCATGTGGCAACGATCTTATGATGGTGAACATTCTTCTGGCACCACCCTATATTAATAAAATCAGTAATGAATATGCTCTGGCAGGCGAAACAATAATACTTGAAGGATTTTATTTTAGTCTGCTTGAATCGGCAATTTTTCCGGGAGATATTGAAGGCGAAATCGTCTCAGGATACTCCGATACTATTTGCAGTGTTATTGTGCCCGCAGGAGTAACTGAAGAAGGTGTTATTGTACTCACCTCGGAAAGTGGCGCGGGCAATTCGGCCAAGGGGATAAAATTCCGCGACCGTACCGGATTACTCTGTAATTTCGATGATGAGGATAACTGGAATGGTTGGGGAGGAAGGGTTATCAGCAATCAGAACGACGCTTCTTTACCCGAAGCAAACGGACGCTTTTATGCAGGCAAATCAAATAATATTGAACCGGGTATAGAAAATATCAATTATCTGACCCTGCCCATAAGTATGTTCGACATGCCTGATTTTACCGGCAGCCTCAGTCCCGATTATTTTAACCTGAAATTTGAAATTTATTCTCTGTATGCATGGGAAAGCGGTTACTACAAAATAGAGGTGGGTAAATTTAACGAGCAGAGGGAAACTGAATTTGCTTTCGAATATAACTTTCAGCCCTGGAATGATACTATCTACAATGGATCATTCACAACTTCGCAATGGGAAACATTCAATATTCCCTTTTCAGAATTCAGGTTAAGCACTAATAGCCAGATCCCCTTACAAAGTTACTCACAACTCAGGGCTGCCAACTACATGCTTTGGTCTTTTGTTAATCCTTCCGAAGATGAGGGAGGACAATATATCGATCATTTCTGTGTCGCTATCGATAACCTCAGGATAGTACAGGTGAAATCAGAGCAGTAATACTCATTCACTGTAAGAATTTGTCCCTGTTAGCCAACTTATCTTCATTCTCTGAAACAGGATGATTAATCACTAGTCCGCTTTTCATTTTCCTGAGAGAAAATCAATACATTTGATAGAACTTAAGATAAACTATTATTGTATTAATGATATAAAAAAGTTATGTGCGGTTAATAATGATAACATTATCAAAAAGCTGAAAAATATGAATTTGAAAAAAATTTCAATTGGAATCATGTTGGGAATTGTTGCCGGTATTCTTGATGTAATTCCAATGATCATTCAGAAATTAACCTGGGATGCGAATATTTCGGCTTTTATTATGTGGATGGTCGCGGGTTTTTTCATTGCGGCAACAGATCTGCGCGTACACTCAATTATTAAAGGAATTGTTATTGGTTACCTGGTTTTATTGCCTTCTGTATTTATTATTGGATGGAATGAACCGCTTTCTTTGGTTCCCATTTTTATCATGACAACAGTCCTGGGTGGACTGCTTGGGTATTCTATAGAAAAGCTGGCAAGTAGAAAATAAAACATCATTGTCGGAAAACTGATTATGAAATAGAGAATAGCAAAGTAATATTAAAAAAAGGGGCATAATGCCCCTTTTTTATTAAACTATCTTAATCTTTAAAATAATTATGAATGAACACGGTACCTATTTAATGATAATCTTTGCAGCAGATTCGTGTTCGCCCATGCTGAACCGGATAATCACCGGCATCAGTTTCAACACAGGTACAAGGCTCTCCCCCTGCATTCGATTTATAAAACTGAATGACATAAGTTGTTATCACAGGATAATGATCACCAACGCTATCTTCTGAACAAACCTGCAATTCGCGATAGATGAGTGTTTTTTATAGATCCAGGGAGGTAGCTTCATTGGGCACCCTACCCTATATCAGAAGCCTCATTTGAGTTTCAACAAAATAATTTGTAGTTTAGTATTTAACCACACAATGAACCGGTTCGATAAAAAAGAATACTTATGAAAAAATTAATTCTGACATTAACAACTTTTTTAGCAATTCTCACCTGGTCATGTGGAGGTGGATCAACTCAGCAGGTATCGAAAGATGAATCTGAAAAAGAAACAGGCAAGACATTCTCATTAAGTACTCAGGATGGCATGATGGAAGTTCTTAAAGCGTGTGAAATTTCCATACCTGAAAATCTAAAGTTTATCGAAATCACGAAAGAGTCAAATGAATATTCTGCCAGATTTGAAGCTGAAAATATCGATGAAACTGCAAAAAACCAACTTGATGAATGGTTTAACAAGCAGTCGGAAGAACTAATTTCAAAGGGGTGGAGAAAGTATGATGTTCGGGTCAACGAAAGCATAGTGGGTTCAATAATAAACGAAAGAATATTATTTGTACCTGGCGGAAAGAACCTGCCTATAAGTACCGGAATTACTATTTCATCGTCTTATGATACAAAAGATAGCAAGTATACCTTATATGTTAAACCCAGTTAACTATTGAAGAAAAGCACTATTTCTTTAAAAAAATTCGGAATATTAAGAATTCTTATCATTAGCCTGACAAGCTTGTCACTCCTTCTAAGCTCCTGTCATTCTGAATATGTATGTCTGAATTATGAGACTCATCCTGGTGCTCAATGGAACAATCAGCATAACCAAATCGTATTTTTTGTTTCCAGACAAGCCTTTAGAAATGCAAAAGGAATAGCCCGTTTCCCGGATGGAGGCCATCCGGACTATTTACTCGAAGAAGTAGGCCTGTATCTTTATAATACTGATTGTAAACAACTGTTGTTATTGCAGAATTTAGGTGAAGTATGTAAGATAATAGGCTCCTACCCATCGAATTGGAAGAGTGAACTTAAATTTCAGGATTCCTTAATCTATTACCATATAACTCCCCTATCCGGATGGAACAGATACCTGAAAATGGCTAAAAATGCAGACGATTCACTGACAATAGAGACACTTAGACAAAAGTATAGCAGTTCTTTTTCAGTGAATCCCGCAACAAAGCAGGTACAAAAATCAGATTCGGCTTCAGATATGGATTTTCATGAATACAATTCAGAAGATCATAAGATTGGTTTGACTGATTTGAATGGTATAATCTCAGTAATCCCAATGGAAGAGTGGGACCTGAAGATTAAGGATATCTATAATAAAACAGATGAGGAATATATTAAGGAAACTATTTTTCTATATAATTCATGTCCTCTGTCACGTCGTGCAGTGATCGAACAGATTATAGCAAAGCTTAGCAGTCAGGAGATCGAACAACTACTCCGGGAAATGGACAACTATAAAAACAGCCTGGAAGGATTAGAGAAAACGGAATATGAGATTTATTCAGAAGATACCTATAACCAAATCAGGGGGCTACTATAAATTACTGCTGTCTCTGGCTATTCTGCCAGTGGTTTCTATTTCACTTTCAGCGCAAACGGGGATGATATGGGAGGAAATCAGCCTTATTGATACTTTTACTTATACTCAACTTGGAACCGGGAGTTATAATAGCCTTTACCCCTCATCCAATTTGCTTGATGCCAATTTCAAAACATGTTGGGTCGGTGGTTCTTCCTCAGCAGGTGATACTTGCAAGGTTTTTATCAGAATACCGGATATTGAAGATCCTGTGTTTTTTATCTTCCCTGGATATGGGAAAAATGAGGATTTATTTTTTAAAAACTCACGCCCGAAAACCATACGACTTTCGGTATATGCAGCAGTAAACCCTGAGGGTTTTGTTTCAGAAAATGCGATCCTGTATAAGGCGGCCAAATTCCCAAAATCCATTACGCTGGAGCTTGCCGATAGTTTCGGATTACAATCAATACCACTTTATTTTCCATTAAAACAGTTGGATGAATTCCGGGAGAAGGTTATTAAACAATATCATGCTGATTTTCAAATGCCCATAGCTGACACCTGCATGATGTTAAAACTTGAAGTACTCAAAACCCGGGCCGGCAGCAAATATGACGATATATGTATCTCTGAAGTTTTTTTTAACAACTGCTATATAGCTCCAACACCATTTGTCGAAAATAAAATTGAGAATGTATACCTGAACAAAAATGAGAATGCCCTATGGATAGAAAACAAAGAAGGGGCAATTGAAATATACCGGGATGGTACATGTGTATTTCAGATCCTGGAAGTATCCGACAATAAGAAATGGGCAATATTGATTGAGATGCCTGCAAATATCAGTGGGAGAGCAGAAACTGTTTATCTTCTGGTTGATCTGATAAATCAGGAAATTGTCAATTCGAAGCTTGATAACATTACGGGAACATACAGTTTCGGAAGCGAAATGTATTTTAATGCAAACTCAGAAAAACCGGAATTACTGTACTATGGAACCGATGGTGAGTTACGATCGATTGAATTAAGATAATGCCCGGATATAGATCCGGACAATCAATGAATATTAATCATAATAATAGTAACTAAAGCAAAGGAGACCTAAAAAAATGAAAAAGTTATCCGTATTATTAGCCGTATTTCTTGTATCCGCTTCATTACAACTTGTTGTTGCGCAAAGTGCTGAGCAAAAAGCTGCCATCGACATCATTAAAGCCTATAAAAACAAGGATGCTGCCTTATTAAAGAATTACGTTACCGGTTTCATAGCTATGGCTATCACCGATGATTTTTTTGATAGTGATGATGGAAAACCTGCTGTGGAAATGGCAACAAAATGGGACGGAAAAATTCGTGAAATTCGCTATGAAACCGGTGATTTGATGGGAAAACCGGTGATACTGGCATCCGTATATTTTGGCGATAGCGATACAGAGGGCGTAATTAATGTTGTCACACTTAGCTCAATGGATAAATCGACCTGGAAAGCTTTTGCCTTGGGAATTTCCACGATTTCCAAAGCAGAATTTGAAAAGATGCCGACCAGCCTGGAAACGAGTAATGCTGCAGCTAAAACAAATCCTGCTGATTACTCAATTGAAATGGCAAATGGAGATACTTATAACAATGTATCAGCAGAAAAAATAAAAGAATTACTAGGAACCCTCGATGATGATAATTTCTTTATAATTCTGAATAGCAAAAATGGTTTTTTACAGGCATCCACCTCGGAACAGGGTTTTATCGTCCAATACAGCGAGGACAAGGATGAAATACTGTATGAAGCTGAAGACTATTTCACAATGGATAAGGCCATTGACATTTTCGTGACCTATTTTGAAGGAGGAGACTGGAAGAGCCAGGCAAAATGGGTAGTAATCTAAAAAGACTATTGATCGGACTTTTTTTTTAGCAAACCAGACATTGACAGTTTCCGGCTGATTAAATGAACTATTTCCGGTAATGAATGCAACAATCGGGATTTAGATTAAAGATAAATCGATAATTTATCATCAAATAAATCCTACATCAAAAACTTCTCATTCCGGAAAAAGTATGGGAATTCATTAACAATTCAATATTTTCGTCGGACACTGGTTGAATGATAATTCCTTTACCGATGAAAACACAATTCCTTCAAACCGCCTTCATCCTTTTTTTATCTGTACTAACTATACATCATATTTTAGGTCAGGCGGAACTTCGAATTAACGATGCGGATTATTTTTCCTCCGCCTGTGTTCAGGTTCTTGTATTCGACGATTCCTATTTCGAAGGTCACCAGGGAGGTATCAACATTATACATCATGGCAACAGGATTGCTGCCAATGGTGATCTTCGTCTCGAAACGGCACCCGGACAATGGGAAGCCTATTCCCAGCTTGATGATAAAATCGTTGACAGATCGGGAAATACCATCACAGTTAGTCTGAGCTATCCGAATGAACAGGCAAAGAGCCGCTCATTCAATCCCATCGAATATCCCGATCTGGAACTTAAATATACAGTAAGGGTAATAGCTGAAGGGAATGCCTTCCGTGTAATTGTCGACCTGGAAAAACCTCTTCCGAAGAAATGGCTGGGAAAAGCCGGTTTCAACCTCGAATTGTATCCCAGCGACCTGTTTGGCAAATCATACCGAATGGATGAAACTTTGGGCACATTTCCCCTTCAGCTCAACGGGCCATTCCATAAAAAAGATGACGATATTTATGAGGTATCACCCCTGGCTACAGGTAAAAAATTAATTCTTGTACCTGAATCCGAAAAACAGCGAATGACTATCGAGTCACTTGCGGGGTCTGTTGAACTGATCGACGGACGATCGCTGCATAATAACGGATGGTTTATTGTGCGTACTCTGGTACCGAAGGGTGCTTCGACCGATGCCATTGAATGGCTTATTACTCCAAATGTGATAGAAGACTGGAAATATGGCCCCGCTATTCATATCAACCAGGTGGGATACCTTCCCTCCCAAAATAAAACAGCCCTTATCGAATGCGATATAAGAGATAGTATTCCCGCAATATCCGGTTTAATTCGGGTTCTCCCATCGGGTAAGAATGAAACTATCATCTCCGATACGATAATTCCATGGGGCGTATATCATCATTTCCGGTACTTCACTTTTGACTTTACACCGGTTTCCGAACCGGGAATTTATTATATAACCAGCGGAGACAGCCGCTCGGAAAATTTCAGGATTGGGAAGGAGATTTATGATCGCCATGTGTGGCAACCCACACTGGAATATTTTTTACCCGTACAAATGTGCCACATGCGCGTGAACGACCGGTATAAAGTCTGGCATGGCCTCTGCCACATGGACGATGCCCGGATGGCTCCGGTCGATCACGTGCATTTCGACGGCTATGTACAGGGCAATTCCACCCTGACCGATTTCCATCCTCTCGATCCTGTTCCGGGATTGAATGCAGGCGGCTGGCACGATGCCGGCGATTATGATCTCAGGGTAGAATCGCAGGGAGGTACTGTTTATGCGCTTAGCCTGATATACGAAGCCTTCCGGCCCGATTATGATATCACTACCGTAGATCAGAACAAGCACCTGGTGGAAATGCATCAACCCGATGGGATACCCGATATCCTTCAGCAGATTGAGCACGGCACCATCAGCATTGTAAACGGATACCGTTCGCTGGGCAGGCTATACCGCGGAATTATCTGCAACGATCTTCGTCAGTATGTACTGCTGGGTGACGGTTCGGTTATGACCGATAATATTGTCTACTCCGAAGAAAAAAAGGAAGGAATCCCCGACTGGTTCGGTCAGCAAAACGATGACCGCTGGGTATTTACCGAAATCAATCCAAGACGTGAATTACAGGTATGCGCCTATCTGGCTGCTGCTTCGCGCACCCTCGAAGGATTCAATGACACCCTTGCCCGGCGATCGCTGGAAATATCCTTAGCTCTCTGGGAGAAGAATTCGAAGGAAGAATTTGCAAAAGAAAAGATCCTGGCACTGGTTGAATTGATATTGTCCACCGGGCGGCAGGAATATACGGACCAATTGCTTGCTATGAAAAGTGAAGTTGCCAACCTTGTCCCTGAGACTGGCTGGGCCATAGCCAGGGTACTGGAAAGGATTAATGATCCCCTGTTCCAGCGGGGCTATATGCTTTCCATTCAGAAATACTATATGGACCTGCAAAATATGACTGCCGAAAATCCCTTCGGAGTGCCCTATAAACCGAGGATATGGGGATCGGCATGGGGCATTGAAAAATTCGGCGTGGAACAATATTACCTGTATACGCTGCTGAAAATAGAAGATGCAAAAAAGTACATGCTGAATGCCCTGAATTATGTATTGGGAGTGCATCCGGGTGAAAATACCACATCCTTTGTATCGGGAGTAGGTACAAAATCGGCCACCATAGCCTATGGACTGAACCGCGACGACTGGTCGTACATTCCCGGCGGGGTGGTTTCGGGCACAGCCTATATAAAACCCGATTTCCCCGAATTTAAAGAATGGCCCTACTTCTGGCAGCAATCGGAATATGTAATTGGTGGTGCCGCCTCAAATTTTATGTTTCTTATTCTTGGGGCCAGGGAAATATTGGTAGAGTAAGAATCTGTTTATTTTAAGATTAATTCAAATTATGCATCTCTGGGGGGACATGCTTTACGGGATTTTTTGTTTTCCTAAGTCCGAAGAACTGTAATGTTGGTAGTTAATAAATATACCGTACAATGGTGCACTAACTGATAACATAAAATGGAACATCGGCTTTATTTAGTGCGCAATCAACGAATCTAATTCAGAGTAATTATTCATTGATTTTTAAAATATAAACAGGTTCCTGGTTTACAGCCCATATTTCCCGATGACGGGTATCAAAGCTTTAGCCCAGGGTATATAGGCACCTTCCGTAAGATGGGTACCATCGTAAGTAAACTCTTCCCTGAGGTCACCGTTTTTACACAGATAGGGTCTCAGATCAAGGAATTCATATTCCCGTAACGCACAATAAGCTTCCATCCGATCATTGAGAATATCTATTTCTCTATTGATCGAACCGTTACCCAGCTGATACAGTAATGTCTGGTATACAGGCATAGTTCCGCACTCACGAATGGAATCCAGTACCATTTTATGATTCCTCTCTATCCTGTTCGTAGTAATTCCCAGTGAATAATCGTTGATTCCCGCTTTGTAGAAACAAAGCACTGGCTTATTGGGCTCCACATAATCTTTGATCAGCCAGGAAATTTGCTCCGATGTCCACCCGGGCATACCGGCATTTATGACATCATTCCTGTTGAGCAACTCTTGCCAGTTGCCGGCATGTGTAATGGAATTGCCCAACATGACAATACGAACCGGGGTTTCACTTTTCATTTTACTATTCAGTGTTCTATCTGACCGCCTCTTTTAGAAAAAACCGTGAAAACGGTATCAAAATAATTATATGATACAGGATACAAAGAAGTAAATTTTTCGGGATAATAAGGATATCGCTCATAAAAAAATAGTAAAAGAACTCGTTGGCAGAGTTATTTTATAATAGACTGACCTACAGTTCGACTACCTGCCTTGTCGGCAGACAGGCGCTCACTGTGACGGTCAAGCGAAGTCAAAGCTCTTTTATTGAAGCTCCTCGCTGCAAGCGGCTAGGAACCGAGTTTACGAGTTCACCGAAGGTAATCAGCTAGCAGGAATCGGATGCTGAACCGCCCGTCCGACCGGGATTCTTCCGGGCGGAAGTTCAGCATGACTTTGCAGAGACTTATTATGCAACCCCATTACATAAACAACTTCCCGTACATAAATTACCTCTCACCGTAGCACAGGGAAGCAGTAAAAAAGCTACAGCTATTGACTTGCATCACGGAAAATTGTAATTTGCAGGTTGATGGGTAATGATTTTTTTAAGAATATATTCAGTAAGGTAAAAATGGAAGATGATAAACCTATGAAAAATCCGTACCTATACGTTTCGTTTTGGTTGTACAGATACAAGTGGTCCGTTTCTATAAGCGAGTTGTGCGCAAAGCAAAAACGACAGTGCTAGCGATGAAAATTAAGATATGATTTTAAACTATATTAATTGGAATCCTGACCCCGAGATAATAAATATTTTCGGATTCTCACTGCGATACTATGGAATCCTTTTCGTTGGTGGCTTGATTTTGTGCATCTACATTTTGGGATGGATTTTTAAGAGAGAAAAAATTCCATCGGAAAACCTGGAGAAATTATCAATCTACGGAATGATTGGTATCCTGGCAGGGGCAAGACTTGGACACTGTTTATTTTACGAGCCATCTTACTATTTATCTCATCCTCTAGAGATGATTCTACCGATTTCTTTTCCTCCTGATGGTGGGATAAAGCTTATCGGATATCAAGGATTGGCAAGTCATGGTGGTGTATTAGGTTTACTCATTGCGTTATGTTTCTATTCTCGTAAGACTAAACACTCAATGATTGATACTATTGATTTGATTGCGGTTGTTGCAGGATTGAGCTTTGGATTTATCAGACTTGGAAACTTTATGAATTCTGAAATTATCGGCATTCCGACAACAAAACCTTGGGGTGTGATTTTTGAGCGAGTAGATAACGTACCGAGACATCCTGCTCAATTGTATGAGGCAATTTCTTATTTTATCATTTTTGCGATTATGATGATTCTTTATAAAATAATGAGAGATAGACTTAAAAACGGATTCTTCTTTGGGCTTGGGTCTGTTTTATTTTTTGCAGCAAGATTTATAATAGAATTTGTAAAGGAGGACCAAGTCGGATTTGAAGATGGAATGACATTCAATATGGGGCAACTTTTGAGCCTTCCTTATATTGTTGTCGGGATTGGATTTATAATTTATGGGCTAAGGAGGACAAAAAGCTCAGCGCACAACATTCTTCTAAGGAAAAAGCAAGTTTTTAACATTGAAAATTAAACGATAAATGAAAGAAACTAAACCAATAAGCCTAATATATTCAATCCTTTTGTTTTTAATACCAGGGATTGTATTTTATTTGAATATAAATATTCTTGTTCCATATTTGGCAAAGATTTCTGGTTGGAATCCATATGTTATATGGGTAATGACTGGTACTTTATTTTTATTTCTCCCATTATTTCTTTTAACTTTTATATTGCTTAAAAAAGATGGTTTCATTTTGGACTGGTTGACAATCAAAGAGCGTCTGATGTTAAAAAAAATAACTGTAAATGATTTATTATGGATAATAATCGGATTGATAATCTGCTCCATAATTTCAGGATTATTAATTGGGATATGGAAACTATTCTCGCCTTCATTTGATATCAATGATTTAAAAGAGATGTCTCCAATTAAAGTAAATCCTTTGATTGGTAAGGAGCGTTTTGTTTTGTTATTATTACCAGTTTTTTATTTTTTCAATTATGTTGGTGAAGAGTTCATGTGGCGAGGATATATTTTACCCCGACAAGTATTGGCAATTGGGAAATATGCATGGCCATTAAATATGATATTACATGTTATTTTTCATATGGCATTTAGTTTGCAGGCAATGCTGTTTTTTATTCCATTTATGCTCTTTCTTCCATATATCGTTTATAAACGTAAGAATACATATCTTTCGATTATAATTCATTTTCTATTAGGAGCACCGACTCAATTATTTATTGCTTTAGGAATATTTATGTAATAAAAATGCAATAGCGCACAACAC
Source organism: uncultured Bacteroidales bacterium (assembly GCA_964592225.1). GTDB lineage: Bacteria > Bacteroidota > Bacteroidia > Bacteroidales > UBA10428 > UBA10428. The sequence continues at coordinate 2,261 of CAZQCO010000030.1, read as the reverse complement.
TCTTCTAATCCAAAACCAGGTTTTTAATAAAAAAATCATGAAACGAATTTTATTGATCATTGGAATTAGCCTTGCCCTCCTGTTGTTGGGTTCTGTTCTTGCTGTCCATACCTGGATCGGGCATGTTGTCAAAGAAAAAATCACTATAGCTCAGCAACAATATCCGGGTACGGCAGAAGATGCTTTACTCGCATTCCTTCTGGATGAAAATAATTCTGCCGAAGATCGCACTCACACTGCTATATGGGCCCTGGGCCAGATCCGGTCGGAAAAAGCATTGCCTGTTCTTCACGAATTCAACAAAAATGATCCTAAAGGCAAGACCTGTTTCGGCAGACACGATTCCGTTCTTTGTCAGTATGAGATCCATAAAGCTATAGTATCCATTGAGAAGAAATGGCTGTTCTCGCATCCGAGACTTAATAAATAGACCCGAAGCAATATAAGAAAGCGTAAGACTTTCCGACATATCACTATGGAGTGTCCGTTTTATGCACAAAGAATTTTTTTCATAAGCATTAGTTTTGGCTACTCCCCCTAACCCACTTTTTGATTTTTAGTGAGGAAATTGTAATTTGCCCTGTAGACTTCCCATTCTTAGGACATAGCTAATTTAGACTTTTTGGGTATTATTTCTTCTATTAAACATTCTTCTTTTTCTGGTTTTGCATATTGTTTTGGTGATTTTCCACCCAGAGATCCATGAGGATGATTGTTATTATAATCTTCCTGCCATTCTTTTGAGATCTCTCTTACTTGATATATATCTTCAAATATATAGGCATCAAGAACATCTTAATAATAACTCAAGTAAATATTTGTTGCGAAAAGAAAACGATTATTAATTTAGAATTTGATGCGACATCAGTTGAGGATTGTAAATTATCTTCAATAAAAAGTGATTTGGGATAAGAACATGTAATATCATTTATCATTCTTCCAAAACAACGAATCGTGCGACAAAATATTTTTCTGCACTAAGTATCTTTAAGTAATAAATTCCCGGACTTAAATTGAAAAACAACCTGTTATAATCTTCTGTTTGTCTTAATGTAACGGATACGGCTCGTCCAAAATTATCAAAGCATTTTACCTCATGTATAGGTATTCCTCCAGGTAAGTCCAATGTTACCGAATTAATACATGGATTTGGGTATACAGTTAAAACATTTGATTCCGGATTACGCGACTTTCCATAACATTCAGAAATACCTATACCCAACGAAGTATAAATCCCCAAAGCGTTTGGATCCTCAGCCTGAAGCCAGCTATCTTTATACAGGTACATCGATGAGGGTTTTGTATAAGCTCTGTCGAGTGCATGATAAAGAGCTAATGTATCTGAGTCCTCGTTATAATTAATTTTATAGCCCACAAAAAACGATCCTGTCATGCTCAGAACGGTATCAAATGGCACATAATTAACCTTGTTTGACAGGAGGTCTTTAATGAACAATAATTCGGAATAACGTTCCTGTTCAGGATAGGAATTACCCTCCCAAATTTTTAGTTCAATATGAGCCAACGGATTCGAACCATAAGCTTTGGCCACATCAAGGTATACTCCGGTAATATGTAATACTCCTGCTGATTCAAAACGCTCGGCAAATTGAGTATAACCTGCTGAGCTATGTCCTGATACATACCCCCACGCCAGTCCTGTATTACTTAATCCTATTCTGTCATAAGGAAAGAAATTCCATGCAGTATCGCAGTATTCATTATTAAATCCGTAAGGATCATATCCATTTAAAATAAGCTGACCAGTTTGTGCAGAATCAAGCCAGTATTTAAGTTGATTAAATGAATCAGGATAGGTATCATAGCAAACACCAAATTTCGTAAAATAATCATCTCGCGGATAACCACAGGTTGATCTCCCTCCGGTTAAAGTCCCTATTATCCTGTGCTGTTCATTAAACAGAGGGGCGCCGGAAGAACCCAATTCAGTTGTTCCTAATTCCCAATGCGAGATTTTCCAGGTGGAATTGGCATTAAATCCTTCTCCAATATCTTCACTTTCTATTGTATGATATTCAATGGCAATTTGCTTCGAATTTCCATAAGGATGATGAATGCAGATCCCTTTTTGGCAGATCATATTTGTGGCATCCCAACCGGCATAAAAAGGTTGATATGACAGGGGTGGTCTTTTGTAGGGTTTCATTAAAGTAAAATCCAGTTGATGATCTGTAGTAGATAAAAGAGTTGCACCAGACAAACTCTGGAATTTAGTTGTCAACTCTCCCTGGCAACTTGTT
>CAZQCO010000029.1:14455-37680 GCA_964592225.1 uncultured Bacteroidales bacterium | reverse complement strand
AACCATATATCACAATTCTTTTGTTGTGCAGTCCTGTTGAATTTATCGACTGTTTCGGGCTGTGTTTCACCAATAACAACAGGTATTCCAGTTTTAATTATCCCCGCTTTTTCCTGAGCAATCAGCGGCAGAGTATCTCCCAGAAACTGCGTATGATCGAGCCCGATATTTGTAATTACCGAAACCTCGGGAGTAATAATATTGGTAGTGTCGAGTCGTCCTCCCATACCTACTTCTATTATAGCAATATCAACCTTAACTGAAGCAAAATACTGAAATGCCATAAAAACTGTCATTTCAAAAAAGGAAGGGGATATTTTTTCAAAAATCGATTTATGCTTTTCAGTAAAGTCAATTACAAATTTCCGGGTGATACATTTACCATCAACCCTGATGCGTTCTCTAAAATCGAGTAAATGAGGAGAAGTATAAAGGCCGGTCCTATATCCAGCCGATTGCAGTACTGATGCCAGCATGTGACTTACGGAACCCTTACCATTTGTACCTGCAACATGCACCGTTTTAAAACTTCGATGCTGATGGGCGAAGTATTTGTCCATCTGAAATGCATTTTCCAGATCAGCTTTATAGGCTGCGCTGCCGATACGCTGATACATAGGCAATGCCTTATATAAATAATCAAGGGTTGCTTTATAGGTCATGCACACAAAGTAAGCTATGATCTACCATTTTTCATAATGTATCCGATCGGGTTTGAATCGGTCAGGGGTTGATTTTGTTTCTGCAGAGTACCCAAGTGAAATTAATGAAAAGGGAATTATATGCTCCGGGAGTTGAAACAGTTTATGAATTGCATCGACACGGTTTTGTCTGGGGTGTAAGCCAACCCAGCAGGCACCTAGTCCAAGTGCATGTGCAGTCAGAAGAATATTTTGAGTGGCCGCCGAACAATCAATAATACCATAACCTTCATCATGCTGGAGTTTTTCATCGTAACAAACCAGAATACATTTTTGTGCTTTTTCAAGCATTTTTGCATTCTGATGGAATTGCATGATTGCAGTACGTTTTGATTTGTCGTCAAAAACAATAAAATGCCAGGGTTGCTTATTAACTGCCGAAGGGGCATACATTGCAGCTTGAAGAATTTTATCAACTATTGCATTTTCAATTTTTGTATCGGAATATCTTCTGATACTGCGTCTTGTAAAGATGGCTTCCAGTGCTTCCATAGTTTAGCTGATGTGTTGTAGTATTAGACCACACAAAATTATACGAATTAATTTTTAATTTTAATGTTGTTCATAAAACATATAGTAAGCAGATGGCAAAGAAGAAGAATCAGAACAAGACATTTGTTTTAGATACAAACGTTCTATTACATGATTATAAATGTATCTACAACTTTCAGGAAAATGATGTTGTAATACCTATCACTGTATTGGAGGAGTTGGATAAGTTTAAAAAGGGGAACGATCTTATTAATTTTCATGCCCGCGAGTTCACACGTGAACTGGATAAACTATCAGGTGATGGCCTTTTTAATGGAGGAGTTACATTAGGTAAAGGATTGGGTAAATTATCGATAGAAACAGGCAAACCATTCTCCGATCAGATGAGGCAATCCTTTCCTGAAAACACTCCTGATCATCGGATCTTAGCTATTGCCGAATATATTTCCGTTAAAAACCAGGGAAAACAGGTAACTCTTGTCACTAAGGATATTAATCTTAGAATGAAGGCCAAATCGATTGGCGTTATGGCTGGTGATTATGAAAGCGATAAAGTCCAGAATATTGATGAGATCTATAAGGCTATATACACACTGGAGAATATCGATGATACTTTAATTTCGAAGGTTTATGAGGATGAAGAAGGCATTCCTGCCAAAAAGATTAAATTATCTCCTCAACCCAACCCCAACCAGTATTTTATTTTGAAAGGGAACCGCTCCAGCGCGCTGGTTCATTATGATCATGCCAATACAATGTTTAACAGAGTATTGAAACAAAAGGCATATGGCATAGAACCCCGGAATGCCGAACAAACTTTTGCTATCGATGCCCTTTTAAGAGATAGTGTTCAGCTTGTTTCCATAACCGGGAAAGCAGGTACCGGTAAAACGCTCTTGGCACTGGCTGCTGCTATACACCAGCGACAAAAATATACTCAGATATTTCTGGCTAGGCCTATTGTACCGTTATCGAACCGTGATATAGGATTTCTGCCTGGAGATGTTAAGGAAAAAATCGGACCCTATATGCAACCTCTTTTTGATAATCTGGATGTTATAAAAAATAAATTTAGCTCTACCAGTAAGGATTATCAGAAAATTGAAGAAATGGTCAAAACTGAAAAACTTATCATTACTCCATTAGCTTACATTCGGGGGCGCAGTCTTTCAAAAGTATTTTTTATTGTAGATGAAGCACAGAACTTAACACCTCATGAGATTAAAACAATAATAACTCGTGCCGGCGAGGGAACAAAAATGATTTTTACCGGAGATATTGAACAGATAGATACACCTTATCTTGATATGAAATCTAATGGCTTATCCTATCTTACGGATAAGATGATCGGCCAGGAAGTTTTTGGCCATATTAACCTGGTCAAAGGGGAAAGGAGCTATCTGGCTGAACTGGCAAGTAATCTGTTATAAAGAAAAATAAATATATGAGTGAGAAGAAAGAAATTTTCATTGTTCGACACGGAAAATCGAGTTGGGAAATGAACGATATTTCGGATATCGACAGGCCATTAAAACTAAGAGGAATTCGTAATGCCTATGAAATGGCCCGTCGGCTGAAAATTGAAAGGAAAGTTCCACAAGTATTTATCACAAGTCCGGCAAATCGTGCTTTGCATACAGCCATTATTTTTCTTACTGTTTTTGAGTTACCCTATAACAAATTGGTCATTGATAAACGCTTATACGGCAATGGATTGAAAGAGATAATCGACCTTATTAAATCTCAACCCGATGACTTAAGTAAATTAATGATTTTTGGACATAATCCCGATTTTACCGAACTTGTACGCAAATATGCAAAAAGTACAATTTTTGAAATACCAACATGCGGTATTGCCAAATTTGACTTTCAGTGCGAAAAATGGTCAAAAATTGGTAAAGAAGCTGTAATTTCAGAATTTCTTGATTTTCCCGGAAAGGAAGATTAAAAGCAAATTCGTGGTATAAATCCCGCACATATTAATGAGTAAACAACAACAAAAAATAATTAACAGGGAGCTTAGCTGGCTATCCTTTAACGATCGTGTTCTGCAAGAGGCTCAAGATAAAAAGAATGTACCATTAATTGAACGCATACGCTTTCTGGGTATTTTCTCAAATAACCTCGATGAGTTTTTTAAGGTGCGGGTTGCCACGATAAAGAGAATGATTGATGTTCAGGAAGGCAAACAACGGGTTGAAGGAGAGAAGCCAAAGCGTTTAATGAATAAAATTCAGAAGAAAGTATTAAATCTTCAGAATAAATTTGAGACTACATTTCACAGTATACTGGGAGAGCTGGAACAACATGACATTTTTATCATCAACGAAAAAGAACTCAATCCCTTACAGGAAATCTTTCTGCGGAAATACTTCAAGGATAAAATTATGCCCATAATCTCGCCTATCATGTTGCAGAACATCGATAGATTTCCTTATTTGAAAGATAAGTCCATTTATTTTGCAGTAAAGCTATTGCAAACTGCTAAACCGGATATTCATGAATTTGCACTCATTGAAATACCTACCGATGTTTTACCCAGGTTTATTGAATTGCCTTCAGAATCGAACCGTAAATTTATTATCTTAATTGAGGACATAATCAGATTTGCACTGGAGGATATTTTCACAATTTTCGAATTTGATAGTTGCGATGCCTGGACCATTAAACTAACTCGCGATGCCGAGTTGGATATGGATAATGATGTTTCTCTGAGTTTTCTGGAATTAATTTCAAAAGGCGTGCTGAACAGAAGGACAGGCGAAGCTGTACGCTTTGTATTCGATAACAGCATTGCAAAGGATCTTCTCGATTATATAATTCATCAGCTTCAACTCGATGAAGAAAGCAATCTTATTCCCGGAGGAAGATATCACAACTTTAAAGATTTTATGAGTTTTCCCAATATAGGCTCTGAAGATCTTGTATATGAAAAAATTTCACCCGTCTGGCATAGAATGATTGAATACAATAATAGCATTCTGGCTGTTATCAAGCAGAACGATTTCATGATCCATGTTCCCTACCATGATTTTAACATATTCATCAACTTATTACAAGAAGCTGCTATAGATCCTAAGGTGAGGGAAATATCCCTTACTATATACCGGGTAGCGCGAAATTCAAAAGTGATCAATGCCCTTGTTAATGCATGCAGGAATGGGAAAATAGTAAATGTTGTAATTGAACTTCAGGCACGATTTGATGAAGAAACTAATATTTACTGGTCGAGGATACTGGAAGAAGCAGGAGCCAATATATATTTTGGAATTCCGCGTTTAAAAGTTCATGCAAAACTATTGTGCATTAAGCGAATTGAGGATAAAAAGCCATTTTTTTATTCCTGTGTGAGTACCGGGAATTTTCACGAAGGGACTGCTAAAGTATATAGCGATCTTTTACTATTCACTGCAGACAAACGTATTACCAGTGAAGTAAAAAAAGTATTTGAATTTTTTGCCAATACACATCAAAATCAATACTACCGACATCTTATTGTATCCCCGTTATATATGCGTAAACGTCTTTATAAGCTTATCGAAAACGAAATTAAATTTGCTCGCTCCGGTAAAAAAGCCAGAATCATTTTTAAGCTTAATACATTGGTCGATAAGGAGATGATTTATAAGCTTTATCAGGCGAACAATGCGGGTGTCAACATCGACCTTATTATTCGTGGAGCATGTTCTATTATTCCCGGAATACCTGGGATGAGTGAAAGAATAAACGCTATAAGTATTGTCGACAAATTTCTGGAGCACTCAAGGATATTTATTTTCCGGAACAATGGCAATAATCTGTATTATATCTCTTCTGCCGATGGCATGGTGCGTAATCTTGACAGACGAATTGAAATTGCATGCCCGATTTTTAATAAAGAAATTCAAAGTGAAATTCAGGAAATGATAGATATACAACTGAAGGATAATGTTAAAGCCCGACTTATAAACGAGGATCAGGATAATCCTTATATTTCTTCTGATGGCACTAAGGAAATCAGATCACAATTTGTATTGCATGAATATTATAAAAGAAAACTTTTTGAACAATAACTCCTGTTTTTGCTGCTATTCCTTCGGCTCATTTGTTTTTATATCTTAATTATCACATTAAATTTGCCAGTGATAAATCAGTAGGTGTATGGATCTGAAGAAAATTTGTGAAGAAACTTGTGAGGTTGTCAGGCAAACAGGAACCTTTATTGCCGGAGAAAGAACAAAATTTACAATCGATAAAGTTGAAGCCAAAGGGAAACATAATTTTGTAACATATGTTGATAGGAGCGCTGAAAAGCTTCTGACTGAAGGATTACATAAGATTTTACCCCAAGCCGGTTTCATTGCCGAAGAAGGAACAATTAAAAAGCAGGATAAGATTTATAACTGGATTATAGACCCCCTGGACGGAACCACCAATTTTATTCATGGTTCACCTCCTTATGCCATTAGTATCGCACTTATGAAGGGACGAGATGTACTAATCGGAATTATTTATGAGATTACCATGTCAGAATTGTTTTATAGTTACCAAGGTACCCTAGCCTATCTCAATGATAAAGAGATTCATATTTCAAAAACTAATAAAGTGGCTGAATCATTAATAGCAACAGGCTTTCCTTATGATAACTTTGTACGTATGGAATCCTTTATGGATTCCCTAAAACATTTTTTTCAATACTCCCACGGTGTGAGACGATTAGGTTCGGCAGCTACCGATTTGGCATACGTTGCCTGCGGAAGATATGATGCATTTTATGAATATAACCTTAATGCATGGGATGTTGCTGCCGGCGCATTTATAGTAAAACAGGCAGGAGGCAGGGTTAGTGATTTCAAGGGAGGTGAAAATTATATTTTTGGCAATGAAATTGTTGCATCAAACAACACTATTTTCGATGAATTTCAGCGAAAAGTTAATGAATTCATGAAGGTATAAACATGGCAAGTAATCTTCGGGTATCAGATAAAATTATACTTTTCCCACTATGGCTTATTACATTAATGCCTCTGAATATACTTTATTCTTTTTCTGATTTCCTTTATATTATCCTTTATTATTTTATCGGATACCGCAAGAAGATTGTATTTGAAAACTTAGGTAAAGCATTTCCGGAAAAGAATAAAACGGAAATAAAGTTGATAGCAAAACGTTTTTATCAATATCTATGTGATTATTTTATTGAAAGCATTTATCTGATTAACATGGATAGTCAAGAATGTAACCGACGTTACAGTTACACAAATCCGGATTTGCTGCAAAAATTTTATAATGAAGGTAAAAGTATAATACTTGCTATTAGTCATTACGGAAACTGGGAGTGGGCCTGCAATATAAATAGCAGTACTCCCTATATACTTTATGGTATTTACAAACCTTTGTCCAATAAACTTTTCGATCGGTTATTCTTTAACATACGATCGAAATATGGCACTGTTCCGGTACCGATGAAAAAAACTTTTCGTGTGATAAAGACCTTATTATCGGATAAAAAACCGTTTGCTCTTTACATTGTTGGTGATCAAAGGCCTCCAAAAGGTGATCTTGATTACTGGACAACATTTCTGAATCAGGAAACCCCCATAATAACGGGGATGGGTAAACTGGCCAGAAAGTTTAATTTTCCTGTTATATTTATGAATGTTCATCGTCCGAAGCGGGGATACTACCAGGTTACTTTTGAGGAAATCAGCAATGAACCGGCTAAATCAGGTTCGTACGAAATCATTGAAAAATATATCAGAAAAGTAGAAGAATTAATTTGCACTCAACCAGAATACTGGCTATGGTCGCATAATCGTTTTAAATATAAACCCGAAGAATACAAACCAAATACAGAAAAATAAATGAGAATTAAGGTTGCCATAGTTATTTTAAATTGGAATGGAGAAACTTATCTCAAACAACTATTACCTTCTGTTATAAAGTATTCAACCGATTCTTCCAACAGAATAATTATTGCTGATAATAATTCATCCGACGATTCGGTTGAGTATATCAGAGCAAATTTCCCCGAAGTTAAAATAATATTATTTGATAAGAACCATGGATTTGCTCGTGGATATGCAATAGCTCTTCCGCAAATTGATGCAGAGTATTATGTACTACTTAATTCTGATATTGAAGTTACCGAGAATTGGTTAGGTCCTTTAATAAAACTGATGGATGAAGACAAAACCATCGCTGCCGCGATGCCTAAAATCCGATCATTTAACCGCAGGGAATATTTTGAGTATGCAGGCGCAGCCGGTGGGTTTATTGATAAGTATGGATATCCTTTTTGTCAGGGAAGAATCCTTACAAACATTGAAAAAGATGAAGGTCAATATAACGAGTTGAAGGAAGTATTTTGGGCTTCCGGAGCTTGTATGTTTCTAAGGGCTTCAGCTTATTCCAAAACAGGTGGATTTGATGGCGACTTTTTTGCGCATATGGAGGAAATTGATTTATGCTGGCGCCTTAAACGTTTAGGATATACTATTTATTATTGTCCCGATTCGGTGGTTTATCATATTGGTGGTGGCACTTTACCAAATGATAATCCCCGAAAACTGTATTATAATTACAGGAACAGTCTTTTTCTTCTTTTTAAAAATGTTCACAGGTTTGGTTTTCTTTCAATTCTAGTTCCACGAATTCTACTTGATAGCATTTCTGCAATGGCATACTTACTACAGGGGAAAGTATCTTTTTGTATATCAGTCATACGTGCCCACTTACGTTTTTATATCAGCCTGCCTTTGCTGGTAAACAAGCGTAAAATTTTTAATCGAATAATTGCTAAGAAACAGGTTTCAAGGATTTATCCTAAAAGCATTGTTTATCAATTCTTTATTAAGGGATACAAGAGATTCGAACAATTGGATTTTTAAAAAGTTTACTTCGGTTTTAATGTTCGTTTACCTCCGATTGTGGCATAAATCTTTAATGTCTGACTTAAATCCAGAATATCATCGACCACATGGAAGGAAAATTCCGCTGAGCCTGAAATATTTTTTTTTCTGAAAAAATACCATACTACATCAATTCGGTTATAATAATTAGCTCTGTATAATTTATCGCCCCACATTTGTATTTGTCCATCTCCCACGTAGATCGAAGTTCGGATACCTACATTTAGTAGCTCAATATATAAGGTTGTAAGTGAGCCGTGGTTGAAGGAAAAATCAGATACGTCTCTGACACGATCGTAGGAGAAACAATATCCTGTACTTATTGTAATTGAATCAAACAAATAAGGGGTAAGATCGAAACCTGCTCCTGCGTACATTCCCCCATTATCGCGTATTTGGTCATTTGGCAACTGGTTGGCAGGTCTTGCAAAATGTGTCATAATAAAATCGTGACGATAAAAGAATACATCTTTTTTAATCATCCCTGTACCTCCAATCTGGAATACCTCACGAATTGTATCCCCCTGATGCGATGTCCAGTCGATCCAGACAGATTGGAATCCCCATGGTTTTTTGAGTTTCAGAAACAATCCTTCACAATTTGGCCGATAATACTGAATAGTGTCGGACTGAAGTAAACGAGGTAGCGTAATCAGATTTCTGCGTGGAAAAGATCCGAAATAAAAATCTACGAAATCTTTATTGAAATGGAGGTATAAAACAGGTTCCAAATTATCCTTTCTCAACTTATCACCAAATTCATACAACATATCTAAACCGGCTCCAATTTCAATTTCAGGATTTAGCTTAATCCCGGTAAAAACAAATCCTCTGGTTCCGAATATAGTTTGAGATTTCGCATAATGATTGTCGTATTCACGGTTGTCAAAGAAGCCACGAACGCCTGTCTGCCATTCAAAAGATTGTCCTTTAACAATTATGTAAAAAGAAAATATGAATATTGTAATGAAGATCAATTTGTACAGTGATCTCATAAGAAGTAGTTGCAACGAATTCTTTATTTCTATGGATTGGGGCTAAATATATAATTTTGATTTAGAATATTCAATGATAACGTCATATTTTCATTTGATATGTTGTTTATTCCTGCTAATTATTTGTTATGATTTACGGTACAGGTTACTATTTTGGACTCTTACTAGTAATTACATGATCTCTGTATTGGAAGGCATAATTAAAAGAAATTATAAAAACATTTACCAATGAGGGTTACTTTTTTGAAATTCTAAGTATTAATCAATAAAAAGAATCTCATGGAAAACCTATCAACCGTAAGTAATTTATTTCTTGATAAGGCACTAAATAACTTAGAAATTTTACAGCAAGGTCTGCAAGGAAGAAGTATATTATGTGTTGATGATGAATACGTTAATTTTCTGTATTTCTCTGAATTGCTCTCTGGAACAGGAGCAACAATTTTAAGAGCGTTTACATACAATCAGGCATTAACATCTATTACACTCGAGTGTAAGCTTTGCCTTGTGATAATATCGGAGTCGTTTGTCAATAGAATGAATTATCAGATTGTATCTCAAATTAAAAATATTGTGCCAGGCATCCCTGTTATAGGAATCATAGGAACCGATAATGAAAAAGATACCAGTAGATTTCTCCAAATCGGATGTGATTTATACTTAAGCCGATATATTGATAATATACACCTTATTGAAATGGTAAATGAACTGCTTGAAAGCTCAAATAATAAATTGTAAAGAAGAATAATTCTCAAATATTATGATCAATCACAGAAAATATAACTGGAGTAGTGAAAAAATATTAATTGCAGATGATGATTTTTATAGTTTTTTATTACTTCAGAAAGTATTAAGCAGGACAGGGGCAACATTGATTCATGCAAAAAACGGTAAGGAAGCATTAGAAAAATTAATAAAAGACAGGACTATTTCAATTGTTATACTAGATATTGTTATGCCTTATTTAAGCGGTCTCGAAGTCATTAGGAGATGTAGAACACTTTTACCTGATTCTATTTTCATTGCTTTTACTGCAGATGTAATCAGATATGACAAGGATCGGTGCCAGGAAGCAGGGTTTAATGTATGCATTTCAAAACCGATTTTACCAATAAAATTCTTGAGTATACTTGAAGAGGCATTAGTCTCAAAAAGTCAACTCCTGAAGGAATGATAGTTAGAAATTATATCCTGTAATCTTTCTAGTCTGTTTGCTCTGGAGCCCTTTATTAGAATCAGAGAATGGTGCAATTCAATTGATTGAAGATAATTTATAAGTGCAGTAAAAGAATCAGTAGATATTCCTTTGCTTGGAATAATGTCTTTGAATTCTTCTCCAAATAAAATGATCTCTTCGAATCCGAAACCCTCAGCAAGTTTTGCCAGTTTCTTATGTTCCTTATAGGTATAATTCCCCAACTCCTTCATACTACCAAGAATTACAATCTTTCTGTCAAGCTTATAATTTGCTGCATTTTGCAGGGCCAATTCCATTGAAGATGGATTTGCATTATAACAATCCATAATAACTGTCGATGAACCTATTTGTAAAACCTGAGACCGGAGATTGGAGGGATGATATTCTTCAATAGCTATTTTAATTTCCTCAAGAGTAATTCCATGATCTATCCCCACACATGTTGAAGCAAGAATATTGATAAGATTATAACCGCCATACAAATGAGAATTGACAATGACTGAATTATTATTCCTATCCGTTATTTCAACAATAAGGTGAGGAGTAGATGTGATTATCCTGCCTGTACAAATGCTACCAATGGAGTTATAAAATAGACAATTCTTGTAACTACCAGCTATTTTTTGAAGCAATTTATCTGAACCATTACAAAATAATTTTCCATTACGAGCTACGATAAAATCGCGAAGTTCAGATTTAGCCTTTATAACACCTTCTAAGCTTCCAAATCCTCCAAGATGTGCCTTGCCAATATTCGTAATAAGACCACTATCAGGTTCGGCTATTTCACATAGAGTCATAATTTCACCCGGATGATTGGCTCCCATTTCTATGACACAATATTCGTTTTCATATTCGATTGAAAGAAGAGATAGAGGTACCCCAATATGATTGTTCAGGTTTCCTTGTGTTGATTGCACTTTATATCTTTCTGATAGAACAATGTGTATAAGCTCCTTCGTGGTGGTTTTTCCATTACTGCCTGTCAGTCCGATAATATTAAATTTACTTTTAATTCGGTGATAATGTGCAAGTTCCTGTAAAAAGGAAAGTGTATTTTTTACCACTATTATTTGATCATCATATCCTTCAATTAATTCATCGACTATAGCAAGAGAGGCACCTGAGTGGAGTGCCTGAATGGCATAATCATTTCCATTAAAATTATCTCCTTTGAGCGCAATAAATATCGAACCTTTTGAAATTTTTCTTGAGTCGGTTGAGATTATTCCCGGGCTGAAGTATTTTTTATAAAATTCTGATATTGTCATAGTTAAATAAAAAAAGGCTGCAAATGGCAGCCTTAATATATGATATTTTCTTTGAATTTTTAGTTACCACCCGGACTACCCACTCTGATCATAGCACAACGGAATCCTAAGTCATCGCGTGATGCTCCTTCATCGAGGTATCTACGGGCACCTGGAGTCATCCAGTAAGCCCGATCTCTCCATGAACCTCCTTTGTATACTCTTGAACGATCTGTAACCAGAGAACTTTCATCACCAATATCTTGTCTATACATTCTGCTGGAACCTCTTTCCTGGGTTCCGGTACCTGAATTCCAGTCACCACCTTCAACTATACTTGATTCATAATCCCCATCCATATAGTTACGATAATCAGCTTTTTTATAATTCCATCGATTGATTGCTTCATCAACACTTATTTCAACATATTTTAATCTTCCCAGGCTATCTTTTTCTGCAACATTTCCTTCCTCATCAGTTGCGAGCTTTTTAAATACATTACCTCTGAAAGGGTTGAATTCATCAACATCTTCGAAAGATAGGGGACGATAAATATCCTGTACCCATTCATTAACATTACCAGCCATACAGTATAATCCGTAATCGTTTGGCCAATATGAATTAACAGGAGCTGGAACGGTTGCGTTATCATTAAGATCACCGGCAATCCCCATCATATCACCACGACCTCTTACAAAATTTGCTCGCATGTCGCCTCGTGCTTTTTTACTGTCCATTCTGACATTATGGCCATCCCACGGGAAAATTCGACGTTCATAAATTCTTTCTTCAAAGGAATTCCCTATCAGAGAAAGAGCAGCATATTCCCATTCAGCTTCTGTAGGGAGTCTGTAGCGAGGAAGCAGGATACCGTCTTCAAGACGAACTCGGCGTGTATCTTTGTTTGGGTCTAAATCAGGTAGATTTTCCCTGACAAGACCTTCATACTGACCCGCGAGGTATGCTTCAGTATTATAGTTTTCTTCATTGATCTGATTAGGATCCGGGTTCAAGATTCCTTCACGAACAAGTATATTTTCATTAACCCTATCGGTTCTCCATGCAGCATAGTCAGTGGCTTGTAACCAGCTAACTCCTACTACCGGGTATTCATTATATGAAGGATGACGAAAATAGTATTGAACATAAGGTTCATTGTATGCCATTGGTCTTCTCCAGACTAGAGTATCTGGCAGAGCATTTCTGTAAACTTCAGGATAATCGACAAATACTCTTCGTATCCAATGCAGGTATTCACGATAGTCAATATTTCGAACTTCTGTTTCGTCCATGTAAAATGAACTGACAGTTACGCGACGTGGCACATTATTCCAGTCATACAGAACATCCTGTTCAACTCTTCCCATGGTGAAGGTACCACCTTCAATCATAACCAGACCAGGGCCTAATTCCTGTTCATAGCCATACTTCACTTCAAAACCACCGTTATCAGGATCATTATATTTCCATCCTGTTGTTGATGATGCAGTTTTTTTGCCACCACCACAAGAAACCAAAATAAAAGCCACAACGACTAATTGTGCAATTGCAGACAGCTTAAAATTCATGGTAAAATGATTTTATTGATATTTAATATATTTACTTATTCTAATATACGATTTTCCATTATATTAAACTAAATGTTGGGACATTTTATTGCCCCTCTCTTATTTCTTTTCCTTTTATACTGCATATCATACAAAAAAGTTACTTCATGAGCTGCTAAATTTGTAAATCTTGAATTAGCTCCAGACAAATTTATATCATAACAATAAAATAATGAAAAATTTTCAAAACGAGTTCCTAACAAAATAATTATAGCATCAAATTGAAATTTCAGGTTTTGACGTACATAAATTCCTCCAAGAAATCCACTAATATCCACTCTAGATCCGTAAAGTAATTCGCTGCTATTCTGCTGTAGGGCTAAAAAGAACAAAGGTTCTATTTTTGTTGTAATTCTTTTATAACTAGTACTTATCAGGTATTTTCCCTGATAGGACAAATTTAGCTGTAAACCTGGCAGATTATTAAAACTTGGCTGAAACGATCCTAGTCGTGAAACAGATATTCCATATCTCGAAATATCCCGGTAGGAGAGTTCAAGACCTGCAGAAAAATCTAGAAATTGCTGATTTTCATCAAGTGGTAATGCAGGATATTGACCATTCTCAAAAATCAAACTGCTAAAATTAGTAGAATAGATAGTATAGGATGCCTGCAGTCCTCCTGCCAGAAACCATTCTCGGGCAATCCGGGCCTGATAAGCATAGAGAATTCCAAATCCGGTTACATTTATTATAGCATCTCCTTGTATGTCACGTAATACAAGGATTCCTGCAGTACTTTTTAATTGTTCGGAGTGATAAAGGAACGCTCCATCATATGTATTAAAGCTACTACTGCCGGGCCATTGGTTGCGATAGGTTAATTGAATAGCAAGTTTTTCCGTTCGCGTAATTGCTGCAGGATTATGTTTAAAAAGATTTTCCGATATATTTGAAAAATGAATGTTTTGTGCATTTGTTGTAAGTAATTGGATAATACTTACGACAAAGAATAAGAAGTATATTTTTTTAGAATAATGCAACATGAAATATCAAACGATGAAATTGTAAATTAATTATCTTATTTTTCGGAGCAATAATAGACAAAAGAAGTCGTTTTTACATATTAAACTTCCAGGTAAATATGAGACTAGCTTTGCGCAGAGCGAAAGGATTTATTAGAATATTTTTTTTCATTTGTTTTTTTAATCCCTTGAGCTATGGACAAGAGGGTATTTATCAGGTTAACTGGTTACCCAATGGAGAGATTATTTCAGAAGTAGAAGATCAAATCCAGGTATTAAAATATTTTCGGTTCGAAAATGCAATTTATATTGCTGATTATATTCCAAAATATGCAACACGGCTTAAAATTTCGCAAGATAATAAGAGATTCGAATTGAGAAATCTTACCTACGAGATTATACCTGATACCCTTTTAACAGGAGTTTATGTGCCAGCGGATTTACCCTCTGATAAAGTATCAATTCATGCTTTTACTTCAGGTAATAATACCAGAGTCCTTGATATTTCTATTCCTGCAATAACGATAAATAAGGCAACCGGGAGACTTGAACGATTAATGGCGTTCGAAATAGCCTCAACTCCTGCAAAGGAAGTTGAGAGGGGAAAATCTAATAATCCTCCGGATAAATCAGCGAACAGTTCTCTGCTGGAAAGCGGTTATTGGTATAAAATTAAGGTAACTGAATCAGATATATATAAATTAAGTTATGCTGATATTTCAGGTATGGACTTCTCAAATCCATCCAATATCAGGATATTCGGAAATGGAGGAGAACAACTTAGCTACTGGAACAACGATCCCAAACCTGTTGATCTTGTAGAAGTGCCGATTTATATGAATAAAGGCAGCGATGGAATATTTAATGAAGGAGATTATATTCTTTTTTATGCCGAGGGACCTGTAACATGGTCCTATGATACAGTTAACAATATATTTAGTCAGAAACTCCATTCATATTCCAACGCTATATATTACTTCCTGACCACATCACATGGAGTAGCAAAAACAATTAATCCGATCGATAACCGCAATTTAGGTGAGAATATCAATGTAGGAACTTATACAGATTATGCTTACTATGAAAAAGAATATTATAATCTTATCGGATCAGGTAGGGTTTGGTATTCAAATCGATTTAGTGAGGAGCCGTTTGATACAGTTTTTTCATTTCCAAATCTTTCAACAAATTCAGCAATAAAAGTAAGAGGCAAGGCTGCCGGGCGTTCAGTAGATCCCAGATCAGCCCACCTAAAAATAAATGAGCAAGATGTACTTACATTCACTATTCCGAAAATAAATGCGGCATATAGTTGGCTAACCTACGCGAATAATAAGTTTTTTGAGTATGAATACACTTCCTCTGCTAAACAACAAGCTGTTGGATTAGAGTACGGTAAAGTTGATTTAAATGATCTGGCATTTATCGACTATATAACCATTAATGTGAGAAGTGATATTATACTAAACACTGCATGTTTATTTTTCAGAGATTTGAATTCAGTTGGAGATGGCAATATAGCCTGGTTCACTGTTAAAAATGCAACATCGAATACCAGAATTTGGGACATAACTTATCTGAACAATACTTTTGCTATTCAGGGTGAATTATCTTCAAATGAATACCGGTTTAAAGCTTCAGCAAATGAAATACGGCAGTATGTCGCTTTGAATATCAATGGTACATTTCCGACACCGATTATCAATTCTAATGAAAAAGGAGTAGGAGACATTGCAAATCAGAATATAAGAGCCCTTCCGGCTCATAAATATATCATTATTGCTCCCGATGTTTTTCTGGAGCAAGCTGAGAGGCTTGCTGAACATCGCCAGCAAACGAATGGATTTTCAACTTTGGTTGTTACTCCACAAATGATATATAATGAGTTCTCATCAGGAACTCCGGATATTTGTGCGATACGTGATTTTCTTCGTCATCAGTATCTGAAGAGCAACGAAGCAGATTCATTAAAATATGTCTTGCTTTTTGGTGATGGATCTTTTAACAATCATATGTATACCCAGGGGAATACAAATTATATCCTTACGTATCAGTCGGAAGAATCATTAAAACCAACGGAAAGCTATGTTTCTGACGATTTTTATGGCATGCTCGGTGAGGGTGAAGGTGAAGTTGTAGGTGATCTTGACATTGGCATTGGCAGACTATCTGTTAAATTGAATGATGGTAATGATTATGAGGCCGATGATGTTGTTGATAAACTCATTGCTTATGATAATTCTAAATTCAGTGACTGGAGGAGAACGCTATGTTTTGTCGGCGATGATGGATACGACCCGGGAGGAGTGAGAGATTATAATACACATATGGAGCACTCTGACCAATTTGCCGATTATATTGAACAGAATTACCAGGGTTTTGAGATAAAAAAAGTTTATCTCGATGCCTATCCACAGGTAAATACTGCCTCAGGCTCAACTTATCCTGAGGTGAACCGAGAATTAGAAAATTTATTTAATCGAGGAATATTAGTATTTACGTATAGTGGTCATGGTAGTGAAAATCAAATTACAGGCGAGAGAATATTGGAAAAACAGGATGTAATTGGAATGGAAAACGGGGATGTGCTTCCACTTTTTATCACAGCTACATGCCAGTTTAGCAGGTTCGATCATGTGGCAACCGAGGAATCGGATATTCACAACATTATAGCAAAGACAACGGCCGGAGAAGAAGCCCTGATTAATCCCGATGGAGGAGCTATAGCTCTTTTCAGTACGTCAAGAGTTGTCTATTCCGATTCGAACAGAAGACTAGTATTAGCTGTTCTATCCCATATTTTCCAAAAGGATTATGAAGGAAAACAATTCCTGCTTGGTGACATTATACGGATGTCAAAGAATGATCTTAATGCTGAGATTAACAAACTGAATTTCGTATTGCTTGGTGATCCGGCAACAAGACTTGCATATCCCGAATTCCGGGTATGTACCGATAGTATTAACAATGTTTCAATAGATCAGGAGTTGGATACTCTCAAAGCTTTTAGTCTGATTACAATCTCAGGCTATGTAGCATATGATGACAGCACAATTATGGAGGATTTCAACGGATTTGTTTACCCGAACGTATATGATAAAAAAGTTGAGGTAACAACTTTTGCAAACGACCCGGACATGTATCCCTTTGTTTATGAAGATCAGAAAAATCTTTTATACAGAGGAAAGGCCACAGTCTCAAACGGTCGGTTCCAATTCACTTTTGTTGTTCCTAAAGATATATCCTATAATATTGATTTTGGGAAAATAAGTTATTATGCTGAAAATGGATCGATTGATGCCAAGGGCGAATTCAGAGAAGTTCTGATAGGAGGTACCGACGATGATGCAGCAGATGACTTTGATGGGCCGCTTATTGATTTGTTCATGAATGATAATAGGTTTATTAATGGAGGTATAACGAATAACGAACCATATATATACGCCGAATTATACGATGAAATGGGTATGAATACTTCAGGAGTGGGTATAGGACATGATATTGCAGCTATACTTGATGAAAATTACCAGGAACAATATATACTAAATGATTATTATGAGGCCACTGTCGACGATTATCAATCGGGGATAGTACGTTACCAGTTGAGAGATCTTGAAAACGGAGAGCACTTTCTTTCATTAAAGGTATGGGACGTTTTTAATAACTCCTCAGAGGCTTCCATAAGTTTTATTGTTGAAAATGGTGATGACATGATACTTAAATCAGTATACAATTATCCCAATCCGGCGAACGAATACACCTATTTTCAGTACACGCATAATGCTCCTGACGAAGATCACGAAGTCACCCTTGAAGTTTTCGATCTTTCAGGTCGACTGGTTGCACGAATCAGTGAAACCCGGTATGAAAGCGGTTATGTTTCGAATCCGCTGGAATGGAATTTACGAAGTTCAGGAAATAGTATTTTGAGTCCGGGAATATACCCCTACAGACTTAGAGTGAAAACATCTTTAGGGACTGCTTATATTAATCAAAAGCTAATAATATTGCGCTAGAATATACGTTATACAATTAATTTTTATCTTTGCGAACTATAAATTCTCATAAAAATGATCAAAAAGGCTTTACTTGTAATTATTACAATAATAACTCCGTTGTTATCGATGGCACAGGGTGATAATGTTGATGTTGCAGGGCGTGAATTAAATGCTATTTTAACTACTGTCCCCTTTTTAACTATTGCCCCTGATTCCCGTGCAGGTGCTATGGGTGACGCCGGTGTGGCAACAACACCCGATTTAAGCTCACAACATTGGAATCCGGCGAAATATGTTTTTATGAAAGAACGTATGGGCTTTGGAATTTCCTACACACCCTGGCTGGCAAATCTTGGTGTTACCGATCTAAATTTGTTGTATTTATCCGGATACTATAAATTTGCTGAAAATCAATCAGCAAGTCTTGGACTTCGTTATTTTGATTTAGGGACTATAAATTATACCTCAGCTACTGGTGATCCTATGGGTTCTGGTAAACCCTATGAATTTGCTACCGATGTAGCTTATACTCTGCTTTTATCCGAATATTTCAGCGGGAGTTTGCTGTTTCGTTTTATTTATTCTGATATTGCAGGTGGTACAGGAACCTTGAATAATATTGAATATAATCCGGGTACTTCAGTGGGAGCAGATTTGGCAGTATACTACCAGCGGCCTTTACAAATCGATGATCGCGATGCTGAAATGGCATTTGGATTGAACATCTCAAATATTGCAACCAAGATGTCTTACTCCGAGGGCGACACTAAGGAATTTGTTCCTACGAATATGAAACTTGGGGGCCGATTTACAATAAATCTGGACGAATACAATGCCATTACCGCAACTATTGATTTTAATAAATTACTGGTTCCCACACCTCCCCGAATGGAAGGTGATTCGCTAATTGCAGGACGACCAAACGATGTCAGTACCATTCCCGGCATGATACAATCCTTCTATGATGCTCCGGGTGGATTCAAGGAAGAAATGAATGAAATAATGATTTCCGTTGGGGCTGAATACTGGTACAGGCAGCAATTTGCTGTGAGAGCAGGATATTTCCATGAACATCAGTTTAAGGGTAATAGAAAATTTATTACCGCAGGTGTAGGACTTAAACTGAATATTTTTTCTCTCGATTTTTCCTATCTGATTGCAACGGGAAGAACTAGTCCGCTTGACAGGACCAAGCGATTCACATTAGGATTCACTTTTTAGCACTCTATGCACTCCGGATATCGAATCGGATTTGGTTATGATGTGCATCAATTGTCGCAAGGCAGGAAATTAATACTTGGAGGTATTCATATACCTTCAGAAAAAGGAGCAATAGCTCATTCCGACGGAGATGTGCTGATTCATGCTATATGCGATGCTCTTCTGGGAGCTGCCTGTCTTGGCGATATTGGAATTCATTTTCCTGATACTTCTTTACAGTTTAAGGATATTGATAGTAAGTTATTATTACAGCAAGTTATAGAACTTATTACTGCAGAAGGTTTTAATATAGTAAATATAGATTCAACCATTTCGCTTCAACGTCCAAAATTAAAAGACTATATCCCTGAGATGCAAAGAGCATTGGCTCCCATTTTGAACATTAACTCCAATTCGATAAGTATTAAGGCTACGACAACCGAGAAACTTGGATTTATTGGTCGTGAAGAGGGGATTTCGGCACATGCCATTGTACTCATAGAGAAAAAAAACTGATCAGTCGCAACGTTCCGGATATTATTTGGTTTTAATTTAAGGCAATCAATTAATTTGCTTCAGCCTCAATAAGAAAATTTCTACCTTTATAGAAATGATTCGATATGGGTAAAGTGCTGATTATTGGAGCAAGTCCGAATCCAAAAAAATATTCGTATAATGCAGTAAGAAAACTGCTTCTTCAGCGGAACGAAGTAATACCTATAGGAAGCCGCGGAGGAATGATCGGTACTTGTCCAATTATTACAGATAAACCAGTAATCGAAAATATTGATCTAATTATACTTTATATAAATAGTAAGAAGCAACAGGAGTATTATGACTATATTTTACAGCTTAAACCTAAAAAGCTTTTATTTAATCCGGGAACTGAAAATCCTGAGTTGGTCAGGATTGCATATGAGAACCATATCGATATCCTGTACGACTGTGCACTCACGCTGATTGATGCCCGGTTATTAGGATAATAGAGATCTACCAATAATGAGGAATACAAAAGCATACTATGTAATTTTTAATCTGGCAAAGGGATTGCTCTGGTTAGGAGTTTTTATACTGATTTATCTTTTATTCAAGAAATATATCGTTTTAGATTTCCTGAGTTGGCTTCAACCTTTGTTTGATAATGAGCCCCTGGTTATTTTTATTTTTCTTGTTTCTGAGGTTGTAGTTGGAATAATTCCACCCGAAATATTCATCATCTGGGCTCTGCGCGATGATCAATTAATTGCATTTATTTACAGGGTATCTTTGCTTGCTATAATATCATATTGTGCGGGTATTATCGGCTATTTTATAGGACATAATCTTAACAGGTCAATATTTTTTCGTTGGGCCAAAAGGAGGTTTCTGACTAAACTCGATAACCGGCTTCAGACTTTCGGTATGTATCTGATTATTATTGCTGCAATGACTCCCTTGCCTTTTTCAGGTGTTTCTATGTTGATTGGTTCTGTGCGGTTTCCTTTTAATAAATTTATTCTATTCTCACTATCCCGTTTTGTGAGATTTGGTCTCTATGCCTTGATATTCTGGCAGATCAATCCAAATATTTAAGAATGAAAAACCATTATAGGTATATTGCTGTGGTAGAATAATCGGCGCGTAAAATTCGGTTTAACAATTTTTTCTAATAAATTCCTTTTTCGTGTTGTGATTGAAATAATATTAAGTTTATTTATTTTGATGTAATTATCGATAGCGGTAAGTATATTTTCTCTATCTGATAGTATTTCACAATGAACATCAACTTCTGTATAGGACTTTTTAAAATAATCCTTTAATCCCTCCATTTTCAGTTTTTCCGGTTCTCCGGCTTTGCTGCCAATATGTAAACAATAAATAGAAAGATCCATAAGCCTGGCAAATCCCATCAGTTTCTTAATACTCATAAAATCTGATTCGTCATAATCAGTAAGAAAGAGTATTTTTTTGAGATTTTGTTCTCCTATGAAGTTATAGTTTTCGGGTACTGCGATAACAGGATATTTTAATTTCTTAATGGCTATTTCAGTGATACTGCCCAGAATGGAGTTTTCTTTTTTATCTTTTCCTCTTGTTCCCATGATAACCAGGTCCGGTTCGTATTCGTTAGCAAATTTTTGAATTTCATCTTTCGCTAATCCGGGCTTAACCTCTTTTCTTAAATTAGTGATAGGGAATTTTTTCCACTCTTTTTGTTGGGTTACTGTCTGAAGAAAAGAATCGATATTTTTAGTTTCTTCTATCATTAGCTTGGCAGTAACTTCATCCCAAAGTTTGTTCTGAGTACTTTTATTACCGGTCAACGCAATCAGGTCATAGGCGGGAGAATAAAACGAATGAAAAATTGTAATACAGGCATTAGCCTTATGCGCTATTTTCAGGGCATATCGGCAGGCTAATATGCTGTATTCGGAATAATCGACCGGAACAAGGATACTATTGATTTCGACAAGATTTTCCAAAACTGAGTAGAAAAATTAAACACTTTAATTTACGATATTTTAACTAAAAGTTAGTACGCTGCTTTAGTATAAATAGAATTTATTTCCTCCCAGATACCACTTCCTTCATCAGCGAAGTAGCGCCAGGTAATTTTTTTATAGTTGTCTGTAATTGTTCCTGAGCCATAAATAGTAAAACCATCTCCAATGGTTTGATTGGGAAGGGTTAAAGTCATCCCAGATATTTTAGCAATTGCATTTATATCCGATCCTAGTTGAAAGAAGTTTGAAATTAAAATGGTGTTAGAATCTACCGGGCTGATATCAATATAAACCGGATAAGCATCCGCGGTACTTTTATAGGGATTGTTCTCATATTCTACTTTCCAGCTACCTTCAAGCCGTTCGGCTACTGATAAATCAGTCTGATCGTCCAGAAGTTCACAGGAATAAAGGCCCGCTGTCAAGCCAAGAACTAAGAACAAGATTATTCGTATTGTTTTCATTGTTGTTAGATTTCTGAACCTGTTACCAAAATTATGCCATTAATTTAATATAATAAGCTTAAACTTGTAATCAATTACTTTTGTGGATACGAAAAACAACTCCGATTTGTTTTCCACATACATTCTATTTGATTATGAAAAGGCTACTATTATTGACCTACACTTTATTCTTATTCATTGTTAGTACACAGATAAAGGCAGAGGATACAATACCCGTAATCGATACAAATTCCTTAACTCTTATATTTGCCGGTGATATTATGGGACATGATACCCAAATTGAGGGGGCCTATAATTCTGTTACACAATCCTATAATTATGAACCAGTATTCCATTATATCTCGGATTATATATCCGATGCTGATATTGCCATTGGAAATTTGGAAGTTACACTGGCAGGACCTCCCTATAAGGGATACCCTCAATTTTCGAGTCCCGATGCTTTGGCTGAGGAAATAAAAAAAGCAGGTTTTGATATTCTTGTTACAGCAAATAACCACGCGCTTGACAGGGGTGAGGCCGGTTTTATCCGTACGTTAGATATGCTCGACAGTTTAGGATTTTATCGGGCTGGTACCTATCGCGACTCAGTGGAACAGGCAAGTATTCATCCTTTAATTTTCGAAAAGAATTCAATTCGTATTGCATTACTGAATTATACCTATGGCACGAATGGCTTAAAGATACAACCTCCCTGCAGGATCAATAGGATTGATACATCTATTATCGCCTACGAAATACATAAAGCAAAGCTTGCTGATCCCGATTTTATCATTGTTTTCATTCATTGGGGAAATGAATATGAAAGGGAAGAGAATTCGAATCAGAAGAACATGGCTGAATTCATTCTCAGCAAAGGTGTCGATGCTATCATTGGATCGCATCCTCATGTGGTGCAACCTATCCGGTTTATGTACCTACCGGGAGATACCCTGAATACTTATCCGGTGGTTTTTTCGCTGGGAAATTTTGTGTCAAATCA
>CAZQCO010000029.1:0-14355 GCA_964592225.1 uncultured Bacteroidales bacterium | reverse complement strand
AATATACGTCCGCAATATTCACAGACAATAATTTTTTTCCTTGATTTTATATCGAGTTGCCGTTGGGGAGGAATTTTATTAAAACAACCTCCGCAAGCATCGCGTTCAACACTTACAACTGCCAATCCGTTTCTAGCGTTTTTACGTATTTTTTTATAGGCAATAAGGATTCTTTCTTCGATCTTTGACTCAAGTTCTTTTGAATTTTTTAAAAGTGCTTCTTCTTCTTTCTTGGTATCTCCAACTATTTCATCCAATTCTGATTTTTTATCCTCAAGATCCTTCTTACGTTCTTCGAACAAATTCTTTGAGTCGTCAATAATTACTGATTTATCTTTTATTATTTGCGTGAACTCACGAATCCTTTTTTCACAGAGTTCAATTTCCAGGGTTTGATACTCTATTTCTTTTGAAAGTGAATCAAATTCACGGTTATTTCTGACATTATTTTGTTGTTCTTTGTATTTTTCAATTGCGGTCTGAGCCTGGGCGATTTCATTTTTCTTTCCAGTAATATTATGCTCCAGACTTTTAACTTCTTCAACAAATTTTTCCATACGGGTTTCAAGTCCGACAATTTCATCTTCCAGATCCTGTACTTCGAGAGGAAGTTCACCCCTAAGAGTCCTGATTTTATCAACGTCGGAATTAATAACCTGCAACTGATAAAGAGTTCGTAATTTTTCTTCGACTGTTATTTCTGATACCTCAGTAGATTTTGTTTTCTCTAGCGCCATTTTATATAAAATATTTTATCGGATTAGTAACTATGCTCGACAAATGAACGGCAAATGTACTGAATTTTTTATTAAGTAAATCATAAAATATTTCTTTCGTAAATTGCTCACTTTCATAGTGTCCAACATCACAAAACAGTATTTTTTGTTCTGCATCGAAAAATTGATGATATTTTATATCACTCGTTATAAAGGCATCAGATTTTTCCTGGATGGCTTTTTTCAGAAGAAAGCTTCCTGATCCACCGCAAACTGATATTTTTTTGTATTCTTTTTTAATATTTCCTGAATATCGGATAACAGGAATACCGAAAGTCTTTTGTAAAAGTTCCAGGAATTTTTTATGTGGAATTGGAATTTCGAGTTCTCCAATCATGCCAGCCCCGACTTCTTTGTATTCATTTTCAATAGGGTATATATCATAGGCGACTTCTTCGTAGGGGTGTGCATGAATCATAGCCTTTATGCAACCAGTAATTTTGTCTTTTGGGACAACAGTTTCAATGCGTATTTCATTTTCAACATGCAATTTACCTTGTTCTCCAACAAAGGGTGTAGTTCCTTCTCCTCCCCGAAAAGTGCCCTGCCCGGTGATATTATAGCTACATTTATCGTAGTTGCCAATTTGTCCGGCTCCTGCAGAAAACAATGCTTCTCTGACTTTTGCAGCATGAACTTCAGGGACAAAAGTTACTATTTTAACCAATTTATCTTTACCGCTATCGAGGATATGACAGTTCAATAAGCCTAACTTCTCGCAGATTTTGCTATTAACTCCGTTATAAATATTGTCCAGATTTGTATGTGCTGCATATATAGCTATATCATTTTTAATTGCTTTAATGAGAATACGTTCGGTAATTGTTACTCCTGTAATCGATTTTATTTCATTGAAAATAACAGGATGATGAGCAACAATGAGGTTATCGCCATATTTAATGGCTTCGTCGATGACTTCTTCTGTGACATCGAGAGTAGACAATATACCACTTACGGTCCAATCGTTACTTCCGGTGAGTAGACCTGCATTATCGTACGATTCCTGTAATTTTAAAGGAGCGAAGTCTTCAAGTACTTTTCTTATTTCTGCAATTTTCATTCCTGATAAGGATAAGAAAGCAACACAATTTATTCTTATGTTACCTTAGAGATTATCTCTAATTTGAAGCAGTAAGTTTTTTATTTCGGTAAGTGATTGAATAACCTCAAAATTGTTTTCGGTATCTTCTTTATTCTCTTTAATTTTTTTCTTGGCTCCACTAAGTGTCATTCCCCGCTCTTTCACCAAATGATAAATAAGTTGCAGATTATTTATATCCTGCTTGGTAAAGAAGCGATTACCTTTTTTGTTTTTTTTGGGTTTTATAATATCAAACTCTTTTTCCCAGAAGCGAATCAGTGATGTATTAACATTAAACATTCTCGCAACTTCACCAATTGAATAATATAATTTTTCGATTTTCTTTTCTTTGTATGGCATAGGACCAAAATTATTCTTTGGCAATAAATTGGTTTCTAATTTAATAAATAAATGTAAATAAACCAATAATTTACATCAATCTACTTAAAGGATGAAAACACACCTATTAAGGAAATGAAAAAGCCTATTTTTGTTTCGAAAGGATTTTCGTAAGAGATTTCTTCAGAATTTAATTATGCTTAAAATAATTACTGTCTCAGGGAGTAATGTTTCCTTCATCGTCTATAATTAGCATATTTTCGGGAAAATCCATACGGATAAGATCCTGAATTTTATAAATTACTCTCCTGTCCGGATCAGGAAATGTTCCACCTTCCTTTGGCTGCATAATAGGGATAATTTTACCTCCCAGGAATTTTCCGTCGGAATCGATCCATATTTTAATAAGAGGAGCAATACCATTAGGTCCGGAAATATTAAAGCGGGAATAGGTAGCAAAATTCCCGAGACTATAGGCTATAAACCGATCGTTATATATTTCCATGGCACGTGTAACGTGGGGCCCGTGACCGATAATAATATCAGCTCCGGCATCGATCATCCGGTGGGCAAACTCATACACATTCCCCCGGTTGGCGTTTAGAAATATTTCTGTGTTGCGTGTAACATGCTGATGATCGCGTCCTTCAGCACCACCATGCATTGAAACAATAATGATATCACAGGTGTCATTAAGCAGACGGACGATAGATTCGGCCTGATTTAAATTTCTAATATCCATTACACCGCTATTAGGCGAAAATGCACAAAATCCTATGGTAAGTCCACCCTGATCGAATATTGTATAAGGGCGGTTAGTAAAACCGGCAAAGCGGAGTCCTGCATTTTCAAGAACCCGAATGGTATTTACTCTACCGGCAATTCCGAAATCGTTTACATGATTATTTGCCACACTCAGTAAATCGAATCCGGCATCAACCAGGCAATCGACATATTCATCAGGCATTCTGAAGACATAACAGTTCTCCGGGTTTTTACAACTTTTCGGAGTTCCGGATTCTCCTGCAAATACTCCTTCGAGATTACAGAAACTGATATCGGCATCCTGAATTAAATTTTTTACCGAATTTAGAAGTGGGTAACAATTATTTCCCGGAGGCAGATAGCTGGAGGATGGATAATTTGTA
Source organism: uncultured Bacteroidales bacterium (assembly GCA_964592225.1). Taxonomy (GTDB): domain Bacteria; phylum Bacteroidota; class Bacteroidia; order Bacteroidales; family UBA10428; genus UBA10428. The sequence goes on along the minus strand of CAZQCO010000029.1, from coordinate 11,011 downwards.
CCCAGCATAACATCGCCCACCATAACAATACTCACTGTATCAGGTTTATTAACTTCCTGAGAGATCAATGTATCGGCACTGCCTAAAGTATCACTGAGAGATATATTCAGACTGTCATCCTGAATATCGATGGGTGGTAAAACAGAATCAACTGCCAGGGTATCTGAAGCAAGAGGTATAGTTAAGTTTTGTGATAAGGAATCAGTTCGAATAAGTGTATCGGAAATTGTAATTGAATCAGTATTACAGATGCCTGAGGCATGAATCCAAAGAAAACTCAGCAAAAACAAGGGATATTTTAAAGCTACAGTCATACGAAATTATTCTTTCGCAAAGTAAGAACGAAAAAATGAGAGATTGGAAGGAATTTGCAAACAGGATAGTAATTATTAATCAAATGTCTGTCCCGATTTCAACGAAATTTCGATCATCTTTTCATATTCTTCCGCGGAGAGATCGTTGAAATAGTAATTTACAGGATTTACTTTTTTGCCGTTTAACATAACTTCATAATGAAGATGAGGAGCTGTTGAGAGTCCTGAGGTGCCAACAAATCCAATTACATCGCCCCTTTTAACAGTTTGTCCCTGTTTGACGTTGAAAGTGTTAAGGTGAGCATAAAGGGTTTTGTAACCATATCCATGATTTACCACTATATGATTTCCATATCCTCTTTTTGAACTGGTTATAGATTCAATAACACCATTTCCAGTGGCATATATATCAGTGTTCGTAGGAGCTGTGAAATCCTGACCATAATGGAATTTTCTGATTTTATAAATAGGATGAATACGATAGCCCCAGCCACTGGCAGTGCGTTTCAGGTCTTTATTTGAAATGGGTTGAATAGCAGGAATCGAAGCCAGCATATCTTCTTTGTTTTTTGCCAGATCGATAACTTCATCATATGAAGTAGACTGTACGTAAATCTTCTTCATAATTTTATCGAGTCTCGATTTCACATCGATTACTATTTCTGAGTTCTCGAGTTTTTCCAAATCACGATATGTGTTTGTGCCACCTGTACCGGCTTCGCGTATTGTGGAGTGAATAGGTTCAGCTTCAAAAATAGTTCGATAAATATTATCATCTCTTTCCTGCAGGTCAGTAAGAATTGCCTCTATTTTGCTTAACTCGTCATTAACAATCTGATAATTCACTTTTAATTCACTGATTTGCCGTTTAAGACCCTTTTCTTTGGGTGAGTCGAAAAAGACAGAGAATACCAGAAAATAAAGAATTGATAAAACTACACTGGCAAAGAAATAGGTAAGAAAAATAATTACCTTCTGCTTTGTGGATTTTGCAACCTTAGTATAACTAAGTGATTCAGGATTGAATTTATATTTGTGCTTTGCCATTTGATTCTTAATGAAGTTATTCAGTATTTTTTGCCAGTTGTTCAAATTCTTCCGATGTCAGGTCATCAGCAAAAAAGTAAAGGGGATTTACAGGCTGGTTCAAATACCAAACTTCGTAATGTAAGTGAGTCCCAGTCGATCTTCCGGTATTGCCCATCAGGCCTATTAACTGCCCGCGCTTAATTAATTGCCCTTCCTGAACCATAATACTATTTAAATGAGCGTATCTTGTACAATGGCCAAAACTATGGTCAACAACTATCTCATTTCCATAGCCTTTACGTGAATGCTCTACTAAGGTTACAATTCCATCGGCCGTAGCAAAAATTTCTGTATTTTTTGGGCCACAAAAATCGATTCCATGATGCACTCTATGTATGAAGGAGAATGGATCTTTACGTGTTCCAAAATACGAGCTTATCCATACATGATCGGTGCAATTGACGGGAGGTATACCTGGAATATGTCTTAATTCATTAGTTTTCTTTAAGGCGGCAATCATAATCTCTTCATACGATTCATCCTGAATGTTAATTTGCATTTTAAGATTTTCAATCTTTTTCATCAGGTTACTGAAAAACTGGTTTGAAAAACTTTTCATAGGAGAAGCATAGGGATCGTGGCCTCCCGTACCTGCCGAACGTATACTAAACGGAAGAGAGTCCATTTCAAGGATGTTCCTGTATATCTGATCGTTTGTGTAATGAGATGAATGTAAACTACTGGTAAGGCTATCAACTTTATAAGTCAGACTAGCATATTTTGTATAATATTTTTTTGCCCGTAATTTTTGAATAGATACTTCGGGTGAATCAAAAAATGAATAGAGCAAAAGAAGGAATACAACAGCAAGTGAATTAATCGCAATAAAAGTTAATAAACCCTTAAGTATTTTAGTCCTTTTTGATTTGCTAACTTCGACAAAAGATAATGTTGAAGTATTAAAATAATATTTTTTTCTTCTTATTCTCAAGTACAGCAAGTAAAGTGTTAAGCGTTTAGGTGAATAGCAACAAATCTATAAGAAAAAAATTAGTTTTACAAACTCTTTAGTAGGAGTAATGTTTATATTTTCGTAGATAATTTATCAAATTAATTTAAAGAGTTACATGGATTCCATAGCAATTCGTCAAAAATTCTTCGGTTTTTTTATCTCAAAAGGGCATAAAATTGTTTCATCTGCCCCTATGGTTGTAAAGGATGATCCTACACTGATGTTTACCAATGCAGGAATGAACCAGTTCAAGGATATTTTTCTTGAAATTCGCCAGACTGAAGAAAAGAGAATAGCCAATACACAAAAGTGTTTACGTGTATCAGGTAAACATAACGATCTTGAGGAAGTGGGTCACGATACCTATCATCATACCATGTTTGAAATGTTGGGGAACTGGTCTTTTGGCGATTATTTCAAAGTCGAGGCTATTGCATGGGCATGGGAATTCCTGACAGAAGTGGTCGGGATTGAAAAGGACAGGCTTTATGTCACAATTTTTGAAGGCGATGAATCGGAGGACCTTGAAAGAGACGAAGAATCCTATGAACGGTGGAAATTTCAATTAAACGGAGATGTCGACAGAATTATATCGGGCAACAAAAAGGACAATTTTTGGGAAATGGGAGATACTGGTCCTTGTGGACCCTGTTCAGAAATTCATTACGATCTCAGATCCGATGAGAAGAGAAAAAAGAAGGATGGTGCTGAGTTGGTAAATACCGGGCATCCGGAAGTTATTGAAATATGGAACCTTGTTTTTATTCAATATAACCGTACTGCAGACGGCAAATTGATTTATCTAAATCAACAACATGTAGACACAGGGATGGGATTTGAAAGGCTATGTATGGTTCTTCAGAATAAAACATCAAATTACGACACCGATATTTTTCAGCCGATTATTAAAAATATTGCTCAGATTACGGGAATTCCTTATGGTAAATCAGATAAAACGGATATTGCCATGCGTGTTGTAGCTGACCATCTGCGGGCTGTAGCATTTGCCATAGCCGACGGACAGTTGCCTTCAAATATTAAGGCCGGCTATGTGATCCGAAGAATATTGCGCCGGGCCATACGATACAATTATAATTTACTGGAAATGAAAGAGCCCGGTATTTATAAACTCGTCGACACACTGGCAGTTACAATGGGCGATGCTTTCCCGGAGCTTCGCAAACAGCAGAAACTGATCGAAAATGTTATACAGGATGAAGAAAATGCTTTTCTGCGAACTCTCGATTCAGGAATAAAGTTATTGGAGGGACTGATGACTTCAGCCATTTCGAAGGGATCAAACACTATTAGCGGAAGAAAAGCATTCGAGTTGTACGATACTTTTGGATTTCCCCTGGACCTGACACAGCTTATTCTCCGGGAGAACGAGATGGATGTCAATTTGGTCGAGTTCAACAGTGAAATGGAAGCACAAAAATCCCGTTCGAGGCAGGCTTCGGAAAGCGATACTTCAGATTGGGTTGTGCTTAGAACCAGTGAAGAGCAGGAATTTATTGGCTACGATCTGCTTGAGGCTGAGGTCAATCTGGTACGCTACAGAAAAGTAAGATCTAAAGGGAAGGATTTTTACCATCTTGTTTTCGATCATACACCTTTTTATGGTGAAGCAGGTGGCCAGGTAGGCGATCAGGGATACATCGAAGTGAATAAGGAGCGTATTAAAATTCTGGACACTGTTAAAGAGAACAATCAAAGTCTGCACATTACGAATAAATTACCTTCAAATCCTGAATTAACCATGAAAGCTGTTGTCGATAAAGAAGCCAGACAGGCAACAGCCAATAACCATACTGCCACGCATCTGCTACATTATGCATTGCGTAAAGTGCTGGGTAAACATGTTGAACAAAAAGGTTCACTGGTTCATCCGGATTATTTAAGGTTCGACTTCTCGCATTTTCATAAGATAAGTGACGAACAATTAATTGAAATTGAACACACGGTAAATGATTTGATACGCCAGAATTTCAGTATGGAAGAATTCAGGGACATGCCTCTGGAAATGGCACGTGAACTTGGTGCTATGGCACTCTTTGGCGAAAAATACAACGATCATGTTCGGGTGGTGAAGTTTGGCGATTCCGTTGAATTGTGCGGAGGCACACATGTGAGTTCGACGGGAAATATCGGATTATGCAAAATCATATCGGAAGCTTCAATTGCTGCTGGTATCAGGCGCATTCAGGCCTATACAGCGCGAAAAGCGGAGGAATATATCGATAATCAGATAGGTATTTTAAAAGAAATTACCACTTTGCTTGATGCACCGAACGACCTGAAACAAAGTGTAGCCTCACTAGCCGATCAAAATGCTGAGCTACGTAAGAAAGTGGAAGAGTATAGTCGTCATGAAGTAAAACGGATCAAGAACAATCTGAAGGATAAGGTTGTAGAACACTCGGGAATTAATTTTATTGCGCAGAAGATAGCTACCGATTCGCCATCAGTTGTTAAAGATCTCGCTTTCCAGATGAAGAATGAAATTGAAAATCTGTTTCTTGTGCTTGTTGCTGAGATACATGATAAAGCACACATAGCCGTTATGATCTCCGATAATCTGGTGAAAGAAAAAAAATGGCATGCCGGACAAATTGTAAAAGAACTGGCAAAAGAAATAGGTGGAGGGGGCGGAGGCCAACCTTTCTTTGCTACAGCCGGTGGGTCTGATATATCGGGCTTAACTAAAGTGCTGGAAAAAGCCAGAGAGTTTCTTCAATAAAACTTTATTGTTCTTGATTTATCGGGGGATGAAGTTACAATTGGCTGTTTCTCATTAAGAGAATAGTGTAAGGTAATTGAGTTCAATACTCGGAGATTCGAAAATAATTGTTTTCTTTATCTGAAAATAATTATATTGTACCGCCGATAAAACTCTATTCTATGGAAATTACCCGGATTTTTGATCTGCTTGAAAATGCGCATGCAAACTTTCAGGCAAAACCTGATATACTTGCCTGTAAAATTGAGGGACAATGGAAAAACTATTCCATTCAGGATTATTTTGAAAATTCTCATAATGTAAGTTATGGTCTCCTCGCCTTAGGGTTGAAAAAAGGAGATCATGTTGTCACAATTTCCAATAACCGGCCCGAATGGAACTTTGTCGATATGGCAATCAATCAGGCAGGCATGATTCATGTTCCAGTGTATCCTACGCTTAGCGATTCGGATTACGAATTTATACTGAATCATTGCCAGCCAAAAATTCTGATTATTTCCGACAACAGTCTGTATCAGAAATTAAAGCCTATTGCAAAAAAAACGCCTTCCATACTAGATGTTTACAGCTTTAATAAGCTTGCCGGTATAAAAAACTGGAACGATATTCTTGATTTGGGTAAAGCGAATTCTATAAAGTATCATGCTCAACTCGAAACAATAAAAAAGAGTGTTTCTACCGACGATTTAGCTACATTGATCTATACTTCCGGCACCACCGGGAACCCCAAAGGAGTTATGCTTTCTCATAAAAATATTCTTAGTAATGTAAAAGGGATTGGTCAGATCTATCATTTCGGAACAAAGGACAAAGCGCTGAGTTTTCTACCCATTAGTCATGTATTTGAGCGAACCATCAACTACTATTTTCAATATACCGGGGTTTCTATCTATTATGCAGAGAGCCTGGGTACAATATCCGAGAATCTTAAAGAAATAAAACCTACCATATTTATTGCCGTACCTCGTGTCCTTGAACGTATTTATGATCGCATTATTGGGGTTGGAAAAGATCTAAAGGGGATTAAAAAGCGGCTTTTTTTCTGGGCAGTAAAATTGGGATTACGGTTTGAATTCAATCATAAAAACGGATGGTTCTATCATTTGAAATTGAAACTGGCCGATAAACTTATTTTTTCAAAATGGCGACTTGCTGTTGGCAACAATGTAAATATTATTGTTGTGGGAGGTGCAGCACTTCAACCCAGGTTGATCCGGATTTTCAATGCTGCCGGAATTCCTGTTGTCGAAGGCTACGGCATGACCGAAACTTCACCCGTGATAGCTGCAAATGTATACGATACCGGAGAGATGATGATTGGGACAGTGGGACCGGCATTACCGGGCATGAAGATAAAGATCTCAGAGGATAGTGAAATACTGGCGAAAGGCGATTCGGTAATGATGGGATATTACAAGGATCCGGATCAGACAAAAGAGGTATTTGACAAAGAAGGCTGGCTCAAGACCGGAGATGTTGGTATTATGATAGATAAAAAGTACCTGAAAATCACCGACCGGAAAAAAGAAATATTTAAGTTATCCAGTGGTAAGTATATTGCCCCTCAGGTTATTGAAAACATATTCAAAGAATCTTTTTTCATTGAGCAAATCATGGTTGTAGGGGAAAATGAAAAATTTGCCAGTGCCCTGATTGTACCAAATTTTCCATTCCTCCACAATTGGTGCTCATTACATAACGTTAAGTTTCGCGACAATGAAGATTTAATTAAGAATCCGAAAGTGATTGAGAGGTATCAGCGCGAAGTGAATGAGATGAACAAAGAGATAGGGCAAACAGAACAAATTAAACGATTCAGGTTGGTGCATGAAGAATGGACACCATTCACAGGCGAACTCTCACCTACTTTAAAAGTGAAAAGAAAGTTCATTGACGAGAAGTATAAGGATATTTTGCAGGAAATATATTCCGTACAAAAGAACGGGAATAATTCCTGACCGGAGTTATTTTTCTCCATGTTCTGATTCGTCAAATTTAGCCGCATGAATAGCTGTCAGGATATCTTCTTTCATGAAAAAAGCCTGAAATAATTGTTCGTATGTTTCTTCTTTGCATTTGTTCTGGCACGTAATAGCATATTGCTCCGATTTTTTAAAAACAGAAGCTATTATTTTACATGGATATTGTTCACATTCCCCACAGTTCTTCTTCCCCTTAAGGTGCTCACAGACAGCAATAGAATACAAACACTTTTTTTCTCTGGTACATCCGTTGCATCGGATATCATCATTGCTCACGATAGTTTCTCGAAATCCCAGCCGGAACCATAATTCAGCTATAGCCGCCAGCTCATCTTCATCATTTTTTTGTGTAGCAATATACCTGGGACACATGGCACAAATATCGCCACAGAATGAAATATATTCCGGTTGGCTCATAACGGCATCGTTTGTTCAAATTAAGTCTTTGTATTGCAAATTTGCTTGTATTAACAAAATTCAGTAAAAACCCGGAGCAGGGCAATGTTTTTTCAATGTATTTATTTACATTGCTTTTTAAATAGTTAAACGATAAAAACCGAGGGTAAAGTATACATACTGATTAAATGAATTACGGACAACATCAGATAGCAGCCTGCGGCATGAATTGTGAACTATGTATAGCTTACGTTCGCGTAAGAAAACCCTGCAGCGGATGCAACGGACCGGACGAAAATAAACCTTATCATTGTGCGGTATGCAGGATTAAAAATTGCGAAGAACACAAAACCCGTTCTACTAATTTTTGCTACGACTGCCGCCTGTTTCCCTGTTCCCGTCTCAGACAGCTCGATAAGCGCTACAAGACCCGGTATGGCATGAGCATGATTGAAAACCTCAACTATATCAAACAATTCGGATTAAAACCATTTATTAAAGCCGAGAATACAAAGTGGAGTTGTGAAAGTTGTGGTCGGTTACTTTCGGTACACAGAGATAGTTGTCCGGCGTGCGGAAGTGCAAATCAATATTTTCCGGTAGGTACTGATAATTAAATATTTGTTTCAGTAAATTCTGGGGCTATGTTTAAATAGTAGAAATGTAGTCCTTAATCTCTAGGCTGAAACTTAACTTTCAGAGTTACTTCTCGTGTTACAACCTGGCCATCTTCTGTTCCTGGCAACCACGACGGTCCTTCTCTAACAAGTCGTATAGCTTCTTCATCGAAAGAGTGATCTTCACTTTTCTCAATAACAATGGTGCTTATTTTTCCGTCTTCACTCACCCTGAAACTCAATTTCACCGTTATGGGTTTATTAAATTCAGGCAATTTCTCATAGCGGGTATTTTCCCGCATGTATTGCTTATAGGCCGGTAATCCTATACCCGGTTTTGGAGGGATTATAAGCGGAGCCACCGCAGATTCTTCTTCTGCCTGAACACTGACCACCGAACCGGTGACACTAGTCCTTTTCATACTGCCATACCCTACGACCACTACTTCATCGAGTGCCATCAGTTCTTCATTTAGGGTTACGGTCATATCATCAATATCGCTGACTTCCATCTCTTCAGTGGTATAACCCAGGTAGGCAAACTGTAAAACAGAAGAATCGCTGACCGGTACCTCAATACGGAAATTTCCATCGATGTCGGAAACTGTACCGGTTGTAGTACCCTTAATAAGAATGTTTACACCAGGTAAAGGTGTTTCATCCGTAGCTGATAGAACACGACCTGTAACGGTACTTCTTTCAGCTGGTAAATGCTGTGAAGAGGCAGGTCTTGATTTCTTTCCCTGTGATACTCTTTTTGCCCGGGTACTTTCCCGTACCGTGGTTTCTGATTTTGCCATTTCATCTGTATAAGTTTCTTCAGCTTCATATTGGATACTTTGCTCTGCTTCAGGCATTTCATCAGATTCAAAATCGGTATCATACAAAATCTCATCGGGTGAAGTGGTTTGTATATCCATTGCGGGACTTACAGCAGGCTGTTGCACTGCATGGGCCTCTTTCTCAGCCGGTATTTCCTGTATTCTTTCTGCTCTACTTTCTTTTTTAGTATCGGGTTTGTAGGCTATATTTTTCTTTAAACTATCATCTTCGGGGTGCAGTGTGGTTTTCTGCTGCAGCATGGTATCTTCATTGATCTTTTGTTCAGCCAGCTCTGTTGCGTTTTTTGATGTCTGACGAACAAGAATTACTATGGTACCGATGCCCAGAATTAGAACAGCAGCTGCTGCATACCTAAGCAATGGGATGGCAACTATTTTACGGGACCGGGTTCTTTTTTCTATCCTCTTCTGTAACTCGGCCATATCGCTACTGAATTCACCGGTCTCTAGTTGCGATAATCCTTCGAATGCTTCTTCTTCGAATGCATCCCGCATCATGTCCTTTTCCAGAGCATGCCGTTCCCTGCCTGAAAGAAAATTTTTAAAATACTTCAGGTATTTTTCCAGGCTGTTGTTACTATGTCTGCTTCGTTTGTCCATTTTCGTTCTCCAGGCAAATCTTCAGGTTTCTTTTTCCGTTCTGAATATAGCTCTTTACTTTGCTTAATGCTATTTGCAGGGTATCGGCAATTTCCTGGTAGCATTTCTCCTGAAAGTAAAAAAGTTGTATGCACTGTCTTTGTTCGTTCCTGAGTTTTTCAATACACCGGTTCAGCGCATCATTCATATCCTTTTCAGGTACTTCATCCAAAGGAGACAAATCAAGGGTCGATTCCATAAAATGTTCCTCTGAAAATCGCTGAAATTTTTTCCGCTTCGACGATTCTGTCTGTAATTGTCTAAGACAGTAATGTTTGGTAAGTACATAAAGCCATCCTCTGAATGATACTACGTCATGCTTTTCGATTTCAACCAGAAGTTTTTCGAATACCTGCATTACGGCATCTTTACTTTCTTCCCGATTCTTAAAATATTTCAGGCATACACCATATACCAAATGGATGTATCGCTGGTAGAGTATTCCCAGTAGTTCAATATCCTTCTCTGAAAGGTACCGGGCAATGAGCTGCTCATCACTTAATTCCTCAAAATCCCTATTTCTGTGTGAAACTATCAATCGGTTTAAGCAATTGTAATCCTGATACTTAAAGTAAAGGAACTAAAAAAAACTGAAAAAGTACCGGCAATTTTTATGGATTTTTTTCACGACCTGTATCCTGATACCAGAAAACGAAAATACGAATCTATGTTTAACTTAAAATTTATAGCCATGAAGAAATTTGCATTATTAACAACAGTTTTTCTTTCGTTACTGGTATTGGTAACGAATTGTAATGCCTCGATAAGTATTTCGGGGATTGTAACCGATGAATCCGGCAGTCAGCCTTTGCCCGGAGTGAATATTCTTGAAAAGGGTACATCCAACGGGGTTGTATCCGATATTAACGGGGCCTATTCCATTACAGTAAGTTCTGAGAATGCCGTACTTCAATTTAATTATCTCGGATACGAAACGGTGGAAGTAAAAGTAAAGGGACGCACCACTATCAATGTTCAGATGACTGCTTCCATGGAGGCGTTGGAGGAGGTTGTGGTAGTTGGATATGGAGAAAGAAAAAAATGTAGCCTAACCGGTTCTATAAGCAGTGTCCGGTCAGCTCCGGCCAGCTACGATATGGCCTATATACAGCATAATACCGAAGGTTACTCCACTATTCACGAGAACGGATACAAAGATGTAAAGATCAATCCGCTATCTACTTTTTCTATCGATGTGGATGCTGCCTCTTACAGCAATGTCCGCCGCTTTATTAATTACGGACAAAAACCGCCTATAGATGCAGTACGTATCGAGGAAATGATTAACTATTTCACTTACGATTACCCCCAACCTGCGGGTGATCATCCTTTTTCTATCAATTACGAGCTGGCCGATTGTCCCTGGAACAAGGAACACAAATTGTTGCATATAGGATTGCAGGGGAAGAACATTCCCACAGAAAACCTGCCTCCTTCGAA
>CAZQCO010000028.1:0-38822 GCA_964592225.1 uncultured Bacteroidales bacterium | reverse complement strand
GATAGGCAGGCTTTTTAAGAACGGCGAAGCCCTCACGAAGTGCCATTTGTTGGCGATGAGTAACGGTAGGGAGGTAAATTTACAGCTGGCATTGTATTCATGTAATGCAAGACATATTGCGGTCAGGAGTTCTATGATTCTTAGCTTTCAAAATAAAAACAACATTTTCAAGCTTTCGGTTTTTTATTCTAATCTATCTGATCCTGCTGTATTTTAATCGATAAACCAAAATTCATTTTATAAAATGATTCGTAAACTTACGGGCAATATTCCTTAACTTTGTTTTGCTAATAAATATGACGATGAAAAAAATTCAACTTACTGCTGTATATGAGCCCTGTGAAGAAGGAGGATATATAGCTTATATTGAGGAAATTGAAGGCATTAATACTCAGGGAGAAACGCTTGAGGAAGCAAAAGAAAACCTTGCCGACGCTATCAATCTCATGTTCGAAGAAAACAGGAATAGTTTTAAGATCAGCAAGCAATCGGATGCAAAAAAAACTATAACCCCTGCCTATCGGCAGGCAGGCACCACATGGCGCAAGCGTCTTTCGCTTGTGCCGTCTCTATAGTTAAACCACCCTTCGCCATCGTCCCATTCCAGATAATCGGAATTTCGGGACTTCGGCTGAGCAAGGTAAGGAAGGATGGGAGGTTAAAATTCCCGAGACTGTCGCGTATTCGCTTATCATCGGGCAGTTTTAACTATTTAATTACCAGACACTACAGATGAAATAATTTGAAATCAATAGCCCAATAATTCAACTAATTCTAATATCTGAATCTTTAACGGATTATCAGGATTATAAAATTTAAATTTATTAAAGTATATTTGTCATCTTTTGGAATAGCAGTGAAATCATTTTGTTTATAAGAAAAATAATTCTATTTTTTTTTAAAACCAAAAGAGTGATATTGCAACTTATTTTTAATTAGTATTAATTCATACAAACCTATCAATTGCACAATCCAGGAGAATTGCTCATTTATTAATCATGAAATAGTGAATTCCCGATTATACTATTGTATAATATTAACTAGCTGAAGGGAGAAAATGAATAAAAAAATAACTATTAAAAGAACTACCATATGATATTTTCAACTTAACTTACCGCCTTGTAACCCTATAGAAATCAAATAAACATAGTAAAAGAATAAGCTTCGAATATGAATTCCAATATCTACAGAACGACAATTACTAAGTTATGAATATTACTTTTTCGGAGATTCAAATCTTGCTTTTACAATAAATATTAATTTTTAAATCTCATAACATGAAAAAAAACCTACCTGTATTGATTATTACCATCGCTCTTTGTACATCGATGGTTAGTGCACAGAATTTCGGTTTAGCCAATTCAGCGAAAACTAAAGTAAATAAACAAGATTTTGGTTTGGCCAGTTCAACCAAATCTAAAGCGAATGATATTTTAGTACCCTCTGTTGGCATGAATCAGCAATATGGTGTGAAAGCCATACTATTTGAGGATGATTTCAGTTCCAACCTTGGGTGGACATTAGGTACCTCCTGGCAAATTAACGCAGCAGTTGCCGAACCCGCTGAAGATCATTCACCCTCTGGTGATAATGGTATTATGGCCTGCCCCTTAGGAACTGACTACCCAAATGATATGCCAAGGTCCGAGGCTACTTCACCTGTAATAGATTGTTCAGGAGAAACAGCTGTAACATTAAGCTTCTGGAGCTTCTCAGGTTGCGAAAGCAGTACCTGGGATCATATGGGAGTTGAAGTGTACGATGGTGGTTCGTGGGCTGAAATCTGGGCAAATGGTGCAAGTTTCCAGGAATCTGTCTGGACCTATTACGAATTTGATGTTACTGCCTATGCCGCAGGTAATGCTAATTTCCAGATCCGATTCTTTATGGGATCGGTTGATTTTATGATTACATATTCCGGCTGGGCTGTTGATGATTTAATGCTTTCAACTCCTGAAGCTCATGATTTAGGCGTCATTGACATTACTCCTTCCTTTGTAACACTTGGAGATGATGCAACTCCTCAGGTAACGGTTCAAAATTTTGGGACCAATGCAGAAAGTAGCTATTCGGTTAATCTAGTAATTGACGGTGCCGGATACGATGAAACAGTCAGTGTATCTACCAGTATTGCCATTGGTGCCACAGCTGTAATCGATATGCCGGTCTGGTCATCCCCTGCCGAAGGTACTTATACCGCTACCGCTGTTGTTACAGTTGCCGATGACGGAGAGCCTTCAAATGATATATTAGAGATAGAAATAAATGTTGCTGATGTTACAATTGGTTACGGCTTTAACGCATATGGTGGTTCAGTTGCTGTTGGTCCGGTATCAATCACTCTGCCCGACGGAACCCTGACTTCTATTGTTGCAAGTGGAGATGATTTCTGGGCAGGTGCCGACTGGGCTGCTGGTACCTGGTATGCTTGTCAGTATTCAACAAATATTCTCCTAACAGCCGATCCTGAAACAGGTACGCCAACGAATATTGGAACTATGCCAGGTGCGGATATGACAGGATTGGCATATGATGTAGCAACAGGAATAATGTATGCCTCCGGATACGACGGAGCTAATTCATTACTATATACTGTCGATCTTGTAACTGCAGCTACCACGCTTGTTGGAACCAGCTCAGTAGGTGGTCTGATTATTGGTTTAGCCTGCGATGCTGCTGGCAACCTGTACGCTATTGATCTGGTAAATGACAATTTACTCTCTGTTGATAAAGCAACCGGTGCCGGAACTGTTATTGGTTTGTTAGGAATTAACATTAACTATGCGCAGGATATAGCTTTCGACAGGGATAACGATATTCTCTATGGAACCTTATATGCGGGTTCAGGGGGTTTATATACTATAGATGTTACCACTGGGGCAGCTTCATTATTATATGACTTTGGAGCTGAAGTTACTGGTTTTGCAATTCCTTATACTGCAGTCGTACATGACCACGATTTGGGGATTACCCAAATTACTCCCACTTCTATCACATATGGTAACAATGTAACTCCTGAAGTAACTGTAAGAAACTTCGGATCTAATACAGAAAGCAGTTACTCTGTCAATCTTGTTATTGAAGGCACCGGATACAGTGAAACAGTCAATGTATCTGACCCGATTAATGTTGGCACAACAACTGTAATTGAAATGCCTGTTTGGAATTCGCCTGACGCAGGTACTTATACAGCAACGGCTGTAGTTACAGTTACCGATGACGGAGAGTCTTCAAATGATACATTAGAAATAGAAATAAATGTTGCTGACATTCAGATTGCTTACGGCTTTAACGCATATGGTGGTTCAGTTGCTGAGGGTCCGGTATCAATAACCCTGCCTGACGGATTACTAACCTCCATTGTTTCAAGTACTGATGATTTCTGGGCAGGTGCCGATTGGGCCAATGACACCTGGTATGCTGTTCAATCCACGACAAATATGCTTCTGACAGCCGATCCGGCAACAGGCGCACCAACAAATATCGCTTCCATTTCTGGACCGGATATGACAGGACTGGCCTATGATGTTACATCAGGTATTATGTACGCTTCCGCTTATAACGGATCTAACTCATTACTTTATACAATCGATCTTACAACTGCTGCTGCCACTCTTGTTGGAACCATAAACGATGGATTAGTAATTGGTATTGCCTGCGATGCTGTGGGCAACCTGTACGCCGTTGATCTGGTAAATGACAATTTACTCTCTGTTGATAAAGCAACCGGTGCCGGAACTGTTATTGGTTTGTTAGGAATTAACATTAACTATGCGCAGGATATAGCTTTCGACAGGGATAACGATATTCTCTATGGAACCTTATATGCGGGTTCAGGGGGTTTATATACTATAGATGTTACCACTGGGGCAGCTTCATTATTATATGACTTTGGAGCTGAAGTTACTGGTTTTGCAATTCCTTACGAATCTGAATCTACTGTAACTTTTACAGTTACTGATGAAAGCTCCAATCCGCTTGATGGCGCTAATATCAGCATAAATGGAACCTATCTGACAACTGTTGGCGGTGAGGCATCAATAGAACTTGAAAATGGCAGTTACAATTATATTGTAACCCTCGATGGATACTTTGGAGAATATGGTACTGTAGTTGTCGATGGTGCAGATGTTAATGAGGTAGTCACTTTAGGAATCGTTACCGGACTGAACGAAATGGATGCCAACATCGGTATCTTCCCAAATCCATCGAACGGCTCATTTATAATTAGTGTTGATAAAGCATATACACTTGAAGTATTAAGTATTACAGGTGAAGTACTATATACACAAGAGTTAACAAATGCTCAAACTAATATCACTCTCGATCAGACAGCTGGCATGTATGTCATACATCTGATCAATAACGAAGTATCTATTACTTCCAGAATCATTATTGAATAATCTCGATTTTACAAAATGCCAGTAATTTAATTCCTGCATCTTCAGGTAATTTAAAAAGAGGGGGCTTTTAAAATTAAAAGCCCCCTCTTTTTTTATTCCTTTCTTCAAATCATACTACTGCAAAATTAAGCTGTCTTTTTACCCGCTATTTATAAAACAGGGAATATGATTTGCTTACCTGTTCGTCTATCTTACACAACTTTTATAGAAGAATTTGATGCGATTCAATTTTTCATCCATAATTTTACCTTTCTCAAAATGTTCATCATCTTCCTCCTCATAGTGCCAAAACACGCAGATATGTTGAATTATCAAATTATCGTTTAAAGTCTTTAGCAATTTAAAGAGTTGTACAGAAGCTCTTGAATTTAAATATTCCACATCAACATCGAAAATAACTTTGTTGCTCCTCAAATCTTTAATCCAATTGTGCAGGGGAGCAAAAAATGAATTGATATCATTGGAAATAATTTTCCCCTCAATCCTCATAGAACCTTCCCTCAGGAATGTAACCGAGGGTAACAGATCTGTTCCTTCCAGATACAGTTCCTCCTGCAGACTAGTTTCAAGGTTTTTCATTTTCAACATTTTAAATAAGTAGGCTTAACTAGGGATACGTAACTTGTTATGAATTGATACTAATATTTGATAAACTTCCGGGTAATTATGATTAAAATCTTCTTATAAAGGAGAGATCCGCTTCTTTGTATTTGCTATAACTAAAAACCAGGTTGTATACCCATGTCTTTTAAGCAAAAAAAACGGGTTTTTCATCCGAAACATTATTTCTTTAAATACATGCGTCTGGCAATTAAATGAGTAGTCTTATTTTTATTCATCTGTGCTATTTTTCATTTCCGCTGCGTTGGCAACAGCCCAGAAGGCAGGCTTTGGCTGGTAGTTCCTGTCAAACAGCAAGGGATAACTGGATCTGCCCTTTATGGGCCAGTTATTCAGCCATGAACTTCCATCCTGCACACCCCAAAGTGTTACCCTATCTATTATATCCTGGTGACGAATAAAAATCTTAAATAAACCGACGTATCTATCGGCTAGGACCTTTTGCATGGAATCAGGCAACGCTTCGGGATAGGGATTCGTAGTGATGTCAAACTTATAATTAAATGCGACATCGGCTCCCTGGAAGTCCCAGGGATGAGGCAATATATTAATATCCATTTCGGTAATCATTACCTTGCATCCCACTTTCGATATGGCAATAATACCCTGCTCCAGATCATCCAGGGTAGGATAATCGAGATGGTAGTGGGCCTGCATACCAATGGCATCAACCTTTCCACCCTTATCTTTAATGTCACGGATCAATTGCAATGCAACATCTCTTTTCGCTGCCGTAGGCATGGAATAATCGTTATAAATCAATACAGCTTCAGGATCGGCCTCATGGGCATATTCGAATGCTTTCTGTACATAATCGATACCAATAATCTCATACCAGCTATTTTTTCGTATTGTGCCATCATCGCCTACAGCCTCATTAATAACATCCCAGCAATGAACTCTTCCCTTATATCGTCCAACAACGGTATGGATATGATTATGCATGCGGTTCAGAAGGGTATCGCGGCTAACCTTGTTGCCGGCTTCATCTCTAAAGACCCAATCGGGTGTTTGAGAATGCCATATTAATACATGACCCACAATCTGCATCCCGTTTTCTTCCCCAAACTGCACAAACCTATCGGCAGACTTAAAGTCATACCGACCGGGTTCCGGATGTATAAACTCCCACTTCATGGCATTTTCGGCTGTAATTGAGTTAAAATGTCTTTTCGTTACGGCCATATTCATCGAATCGTCCAAATCTTTATCAGAAAGTGCCACTCCTATTTTAAATATATCTTCGTAGTTCTTATAAAGTGAAGTAAGTGTATCGTTCTTGTCCGAATGACTGGAGCTTACTGAGCATGAGTAAAAACTGGTAATACTTGCCGATACAAATAAAACAGTTACGCAGCCTATCAGTATTTTGAGTTTAAAACCGGGAGTTTTCATCATTTTTATTATTTGGTTTTAGTTACTATAGCGGATTGTAAATTTCAAATGTAACAATTCGATTTGTAAATTTAAGTTACATTAGCTACAAAACTGTACATAAATATTATATCAACCTAAATCCCTGACAAGAAGCTGAACTGTTGTCTGACTTCGTTGTTCAAGAATCATCTCTTTATTGATCATTACCCGGTCTATGGTTGCCTGATCGAAATATCGGATGGTAATTAATTCCAGATTCGTCTGAACAGATACCTGAAAACGCGATTGAAGATTTGTGACAACAATTGGTATTCTCATAGGATCGTTATCGGCACAAATCCGGAATCGTACAGCAGTATTCTGCATCAGATTTGCTTTAAGGCCCTGCTCAGCGAGGACCTGAAATATTTGCTTCAGATTATCTTCGGCAATAAAGGAAAGATCTTCGGGATATACATCAATTAATACCTGGTCCATTTTAAAGATGAAACTGGGTATAAGTCGTTCATAATCATCGGTTCCTATAATGGTGCCCTCGCTTGCCGGTTGGTAAAACGATTTTACCCATAAAGGAATATTCTTCTTCTTCAGGGGTTGGATCGTTTTGGGGTGGATAACGCTTGCCCCGTAAAATGCAAGCTCAATAGCATCGGTATAGCTTATCTTATCGAGTTTCACTGTATCATCAAACCATTTCGGATCAGCATTCAATACTCCGGGAACATCCTTCCATACAATCAGACTTTCGGCATCAAGAAAATAGGCAAGCAGAGCAGCGGTATAATCCGATCCCTCACGGCCCAATGTAGTAGTTTGATTAATTTCATCGGAAGCAATAAAACCCTGGGTCAGGTAGGTTTTCTTTTTATCAAGAGTTCCTTTAACAAGATCTTCGGAGGTCTTAAAATCGACTCTTGCTTCACGGTATGTGCTATCAGTTTTAAGAATTTTACGAATATCGATCCATTCACAAGTTATACCAGCCTCATTGAGGTATTCAGCCACGATAGTTGTTGAAATAATTTCTCCAATTGAAACTATCTGATCGTATTCGAAATTATAAGTCATGGTAGGTTCAGCCTGCATTTTGGCATGAAGTTTTTTGAAAATTTGCTCGACTTGAGGGAATACTTTACTATCAGAGGAGAACAACTCTTTCATAATATCCATATGAAAGTCGACCACCCTGTTGTAACTCCCGATAAGCTTATTGTCCCGATTGAAATAGTAATGCAACAGCAATTCGAGGGCATTGGAAGTTTTTCCCATCGCAGAAACCACAATAATCAGATTCTCATTATAATCTTTAACAATTTTTGCCAGGTTTCTTACCCCATCGGCATCTTTGACCGACGCTCCTCCGAATTTGAATACCTTCATTATACTGTCCGATTAAAATTCACCTAAAGTTAATCGATTCTGATTAACCCGGAAATGAGTTTATTTAACACGCTCTGCGCAGAAGATGATAGCTTGTATTGGATTAAACGATACAATGAACGACTTTTGTCAATCAAATTTATGAAGGAAAGTGACAATTGAGCTGCACGATATAGTCGAGAGGTATAAAAATCATATTAATATACAGAAGATTGCAGATGAGATCCGGCAGCGTAATCACTTCCAATTACTCCTGAAGGGACTTTCGGGATCGTCAGCTGCCCTTGTTGCAGCTAACATTTTAAAAGAATACCGGCAAGTGCATTTCCTGATCCTTTCCGATAAAGAAGAAGCTGCCTATTTTTATAACGATCTGCTGAACTGCCTAAGTGAAACCGAAGTCCACTTTTTCCCTTCCTCATACAAAAGGTCGATACAATACGAACAGACTGATAACGGACAAATCATTCTCAGAACCAATACTCTAAGCCGGCTTAACGAGTATACCGATGGTTTGCTTGCCATAGTAACTTATCCTGAGGCGCTCCTTGAGAAAGTAATTTCAAAAGCTGATTTGGATAGTAATACTCTTCACCTGTCAAAGGGTGAAAACATTTCCATCGGCTTTGTTAGGGAAATCATGGAGACATACCATTTCGAACAAGTCGACTTTGTTTACGAGCCTGGACAATATGCGGTAAGAGGAAGCATTGTCGATATTTTTTCTTTTTCTGCTGAATATCCGTACCGAATCGATTTTTTCGGTGATGAAGTGGATTCCATACGTTCCTTCGACGTTGAGAGCCAACTGTCGAAAAAAAAACATGAGGCTATTTCCATCATTCCAAACATGTATGGCGACGATTTTAGCAACAGCTACCTTTCAATACTGAATTTTGGAAATTACCAGCCGGTTATATGGTCAGACGACTTTCAGCTTGTTGCGAACCACATGGAAGAAATACAGGCTACGCTCCATAAAAGTGGTGCAGGGAAAGAATTGCCTCCTGAAAGTATTTATATAAAAGAAGATTTTATTGCTGATATTTCTCAAAAACCTACTATTGAATTTGCTAACAGATCCATATTCCCCGATGCATCTACTTTCAATTTTAACACACAACCCCAACCTCACTTCCAGAAAAATTTTACCCTGCTTGGCGATGATATTAAAACACATAGCAGCCAGGGATATACCACCATAATACTATCAGAAAATAGTAAGCAAATTGAGCGTCTGCGCGATATTTTTAATGATGTTCATCCGGGGTTACTCTTTGATGATGCATCTCAGACATTGCACGAAGGATTCATAGATAATGACCTGAAAATTTGTTGCTATACCGATCATCAGATTTTTGACAGGTATCATAAGTACCAGTTGCATCAGTATTATTCCAGTAAAGCTTCCGTATCGCTCAATGAAATCAGAAATCTCAAACCAGGCGATTATGTTGTACACATCGACCATGGTATCGGACGTTTCGGGGGACTTGAGAAAATTACCATAAACGGCAAGCTGCAAGAATCTGTAAGACTGGTTTATCGTGATAATGACATTTTATATGTCAATATTCATTCGCTTCATCGTATTTCAAAATATAAAGGCAAGGACGACAGTGAACCCAAAATATACAAACTGGGAACCGGTGCCTGGCAAAAACTGAAAGAAAATACCAAGAAAAAAATAAAGGATATTGCGAAGGATCTGATAGCGCTTTATGCTGTCAGAAAAGTAAAAGACGGCTTTCAGTTTTCGGCCGATACTTATATGCAGGAAGAACTAGAGGCTTCTTTTATTTATGAGGACACACCCGATCAGATAACAGCTACCAAGGCCGTAAAGACCGATATGGAATCGAAAATTCCGATGGACAGGCTGATATGTGGTGATGTGGGATTCGGAAAAACAGAGGTTGCTATACGGGCTGCATTTAAAGCTGTTTCCGACAGCAAGCAGGTTGCCATACTCGTCCCGACTACCATTCTGGCCCTGCAGCATTTTACTACATTCAAGGACCGGCTAAAAAATTTTCCATGTACTGTGGATCATATCAGCAGACTGCGCAGAAAAGCTACTCAGAAAAGAATTTTAGACGACGTTGATACCGGTAAGATCGACATTCTGATCGGGACACACCGGTTGCTGGGAAAAGATATTAAGTTCAGGGACCTGGGATTACTCGTAATTGATGAAGAACAAAAATTCGGTGTCAGTTCGAAAGAAAAGCTCCGGAATTTGAAGACAAATGTCGATACATTAACCATGACAGCAACCCCTATACCTCGAACCTTGCAGTTTTCTTTAATGGGAGCCAGGGATCTTTCGATAATTAATACGCCACCCCCGAACCGGCATCCCATCGTCACTGAAGTACACATATTTAATGAGTTGATTATTCAGGAAGGAATCAATTTCGAAGTATCACGCGGAGGCCAGGTTTTCTTTATTCACAATCGTGTTGAAAATATCACTGAAGTTGAAGTATTCATCAGAAAACTTTGTCCTCATGTTAAAACAGTGGTTGCTCACGGACAAATGGAAGGAGCAAAACTGGAACAAATAATGGTCGATTTTATAAATGGCGATTACGATGTGCTTGTGGCTACCACTATCATCGAATCGGGTCTTGATATACCGAATGCCAACACGATATTTATTAATAATGCCCAGAATTTTGGCTTGAGTGATCTTCATCAGTTACGCGGACGCGTAGGCCGGTCGAATAAAAGAGCTTTCTGCTATCTTATTGCCCCGCCCCTTATAAACCTGACTCCTGAAGCACGACGAAGACTTAAGGCCATAGAGGAATTATCCGATCTGGGAAGTGGATTCAATATCTCCTTACAGGATCTGGATATTAGGGGAGCCGGCAATTTACTTGGAGCTGAACAAAGCGGATTCATTGCCGATATTGGTTTCGAAACCTATAACCGGATCCTGAATGAAGCTATCCAGGAACTGAAAGAAAACGAATTTAAAGCAGTTTATGCCGATCAGAATGCTGGGAAAATTTCCGAAAAAGAGGAACAGGAAAAATTCTATCTTACCGATTGTATTATCGAAACAGACATGGAGGTTAATATTCCCGATGAATATATATCGAACGTAACCGAACGGATCAAAATATACAGGGAAATTGATGCTTTGAAAGATGAAACCGGATTCGATGAATTAGCAGGAAATCTTATCGATCGGTTTGGACCGGTTCCCGAAGCAATGCGATCATTATTGAAAATTGTTAAAATCCGATGGATTGCCGAAAAGCTGGGATTTGAAAAACTCATCCTGAAAAACGGGCAGATAATTGCACATTTCATCAGTAGTCAGGATTCTGATTATTATCGTTCAAAAACATTCGCAAAAATTCTCAACTTTGTACAGCAGAAACCTCAATTATTCAGAATGAAGGAAAGCACAAACAAGCTAACACTAACCATCGGCCCTATAGAGGGCATTGATAGAATCTTTGATCTTTTCAATCAATTACTTGAAGAATAAACCTTATTACATATGAATCTGGTGATTGACATAGGAAACACAAGGATTAAAACTGCCATTTTTGATGGTTCGATAATAATCGATTCCCTGATTGATAAAGAGAAAGGTAAAAATTTGCCCGGCTTTCTGGAAAAGAATAAGGTAAAAATCGATAATTGTATCATTGCTTCCGTTGCCGGATTGCCAAAAAATCTTAAAAAAATATTGAAGCATCTGGATAGAGAACCGGTCGAATTGAGTTCAACAACACCGGTCCCTTTTAAAAATAACTATTCAACCAAAGAGACTTTGGGGAAGGACCGGATTGCCGGTATTGCAGGAGCCTGTGCGCTTTATCCTTCAAGAAATGTTTTGGTTATCGATGCCGGAACTGCAATAACCTTCGATCTGAAAACCGCCAGAGAAGAGTATTTGGGAGGAAATATCTCCCCCGGATTAAAAATGCGTTTCAAAGCTTTACATGAGCATACAGCCCATTTGCCTTTGCTTGAATACTCCGATGAGTTCGATTTCCTGGGCGAAAATACCGAACGGGCTATACGAAATGGTGTACAAAACGGATTAATTTTTGAGATGAACAGTTATTTAGAAACTATTCGCAATAAATACGATAAGCTCGTGGTTTTACTTACTGGTGGCGATGCTCATTTTTTTGATAATAAGCTAAAAAAGCCCATATTTGTGGTTTCAAATTTAACACTTATAGGATTAAATTACATTATAGAGTATAATGCAGAGAGGATATAAGGTTTTGTGCTTTCTTCTGATCGCACTTCCCATTGGAGTTTCGGGGCAGAATTATAACAATAATCCATATACAAGGTTTGCAATTGGCGATCTTGTTAATTCAGGTTTCACCTATAACCGTTCAATGGGTGGAAGTTCAATTGCTTTGCGTCCCAGCAACCAGATCAATTATCTGAATCCGGCTTCCTATACTTCGCAGGATACTCTATCGTTCCTTTTTCATGCAGGTTTAAGCGGACGCAGTTCCTATCTTTCTACCCTGGAAGCAAAAGATCATTCAGACAACGTGAATATCGATTACCTGGCTATTGGCTTTCCGGTTACATCGTGGTGGAAATTCAGTGTTGGGCTGGCACCATATAGTCGTACTCAGTATTACTTCAGAGATTATGAGGAATCGTTGGATGAGGTAGCCATTGAATACAGAGGCAGAGGAGGATTTAATGAGTTCTATTTCGGAACTTCATTTCAATTTCACAAGTTTTTTTCAATTGGAATGAATGCCGGATATCTATTCGGTGACCTGACACGCATACGATCCATCGATGTACCCGATGCCACGGTTGCCAGTACTAAAATAACGGAAGATTTTATTGCCAGTGATTTTTATTATCGTCTTGGATTACAGGTATATCCAAGTTTCACAACCGATAAAGGACATAAACATCAGTTCATTTTTGGAGCAATCTATGATTTTGGTACCGATATAAAAATAAACTATGAGTCTATTACCAACAGAAACTTCCCATCGCATGTGTATAATCCTATAGTTGATACCTTTAATATTATCAGCGATTCAATAACCTACCTGAAATTACCTGTAAAATTTGGAGTTGGGCTTACCTATAGTTACGATGATCGTATTACGGTTACGGCTGAATACTCGCAACAAAATTTTTCCAAAGGAATAGGACTCCCCCAAATTATTAAACTTGCCGATTATTCATCCTATCGTTTTGGTATCGAAATTATTCCAAAACCTATGTCAGACAGAGCAAGGGCAAAATATTACGAGCGAATTCACTACCGGCTTGGAGGACATTATACCAAAACTTACCTTTTACTTGCCGATCAGCATATTATCGATTATGGTTTAAGTGTTGGGCTGGGACTCCCCTGGCGTAATTCCCAGAAACTATATACAAATACCACTTTTAACCTGAGTTATGAATTTGGGAAAAGGGGTACAACTGATTTCGGACTGATTAATGAATACTATCATAACTTCACTTTTGGTATAACCTTGCACGATTATTGGTTCCTGAAACCAAAATACGATTAATGTTTACAATTAAGAATGGGATATTATAAATTTACTATTGCAGGATTCTTTTTGGTAGCTTTATTTTCAACAGCTGCAGGACAAAAAGGTGTGGAAGATGGCTCAAAATACGGGCAGGGAAATGATAGCATTAATTGCATCAGAAATCTTTCAATCTCTCGTGATTTTGTTAAACAGAGGAATTATCTAACAGCCTTGCCCTACTGGCAGAAAATCTTCGATGAATGTCCATTGAGTACAAAGAATATTTATCTCGATGGAGTAAAAATATATAAGTATTTACTCGATAAAGCTCCGGCAGAACAGCAGACTGACCACTTACTCGACACGCTCATGCTAATTTATGACAGGAGGATACAATATTTCGGTGAAACCGCTAATGTCCGGGGCCGACAGGGAGTTGATCTGTTACGCTATGGAAGAAATGAAACCACTAATATTCAAAAAGCTTACAACTACCTGAAAGAAGCTATCGATATTGATAAAACAAAAACATCTGAACCTGTTCTGGCCAGCTATTTTTCCTCCTCAATTATTCTTTATCAAAGTGGTATTATCCGGGCCGATGAAATAATAAGAGATTATCTTTTGGTATCAAATCTGATTAAACCGACCAAGAAAGATTTAATTGAGTTAAAAGCTGCTATTGATGATAATTTTATTAATCAGGGTCCAAGTGACTGTGATACACTAATTTCTTTTTTTACTAAGGAAATATCCGGAAAAAAAGAAGATGTTAGTTTTCTCCGAATGCTGGTATCACTTTTAGAGAACAGGGATTGTACCGAATCAGAATTATATTTTTCTGCTTCACAAACTCTTCAAAAAAATGCTCCCAGTGCCGATCTTGCTCTTAAAAATGCAGTACTGGCATACAAAAAGAGCAATTATAAATTAGCTCTTGAATACTACCAACAAGCCCTGAATCTTGAAACAGTGGAAAATAAAAAAGCCGACTACTATTTCGGTATGGCAGCCTGTTATAATAGTATGAATAACAAATTGAAAGCACGTGAACTAGCTCTCAGGGCTATTGAATTCCGACCGAGCTGGGGTGAACCCTATCTTCTAATAGGTCAGATGTATGCAGATAGCAAAGACGAATGCTCTTCTATTAAATTGCCAGGATCTATTTACTGGGCAGCAGTGGATAAATTTTTGCAAGCAAAAATAATTGATCCTTCGGTTACTGAACGTGCAAATTCACTGATATTGACATACTCCCGTTATTTTCCCAATAAGGAGGTAGCATTTTTTGAAAACGTGCATGAAGGCACTACATTTTCCGTTGGATGCTGGATAAATGAAACAACACAAGCCAGATTTAATAATTAGAACAAAATCATCATACGTCAGAAAAGGCTCTTCGCTGCTCTGTTTTTGTATGATAGCTGCGATGGGGCTATTTCATTCCTGCAAAAACGACATTGAAACCATCAATGCGCTCTCAAATGAACTTAATCTTCCCAATCAATCAGGTAAAAATTTCGAAGTACAATATACCGATTCGGGTAAATTACAGGTTATCTTCAAGGCTCCTCTTGTTGAACGATATATCAACAAGGGGGATGAAGGTTCCTATTATGAATTCAGCCAGGGTATTGAAATACAATTTTTTGACAAAAATGAAACTCTTGAGTCGATAGTGACTGCCCGACATGGTTTGTATTACGAGGATAAAAACCTTGGAATAGCAAGCGACAGTGTGGTTGGAAAAAATATTACAACAGGTGAACAATTAAATACTGAAGAACTATTCTGGGATCGTGGAAATCAAAAGATCTATTCAAATGTATTCACAAAAATTACAAATGAAGACGGTGTATACTTTGGTGAGAAAGGCTTTCAATCGGATCAGAATTTTGATAACTATAAACTAATAGGTTCCAGTGGAACCGTGAGAGTAAGAGATGAAGAAATCCCCTAGCTTAAATAATATTCTTGAGATTTTCTGGCTTATCGTCTCAATAATAACTCTGGCAACAGGAATCCATTCCACTTTTAAACATGGATTCAGGAACTCATACATGTTTTTCATAATGACAATTCTCGCATTTCTATTGTATCTTGCACGCAAAAAATTGCGGATAAAAAATTCGGTAGATAATAAATGAGTTCATTTGTATTTATATTGTTAGCCTTACTTTTCAGTGCTTTTTTTTCCGGAGTTGAAATCGCCTTTATCAGCTCAAACCGGTTAAGGATTGAACTTGACAAGAAGCAGGACCTATTTTCGGCAAAAATTATTTCTGTTTTCGTCGACAATCCGGGTAAATTTCTTACCACAATGCTTGTAGGCAATAACATTGCCCTTGTCCTTTATAGTATTCTTATGGCCAGCATTCTTGAACCGGTTGTTAAGCTTTTTTTTACATCTCCAATATCAATACTGCTTATACAAACCATTATTTCAACTCTACTGATATTAATTACTGCTGAATTCCTGCCTAAAATCGTTTTCCGTTCGATTCCTAACCTGACATTAAATATTTTCAGCATTCCCGGACTGGTATTCTATATAGTATTCTATCCCCTTACTTCTCTTATTGTATGGCTTTCAGATACTATAATAGAAGGTTTGCATAAAAGTGATAGCCAGGAAATAAAAAGCAGGCAAGTATTTAACAAGGTCGACCTGGTGCATCTCATCCATCAATCCGGCGAAAATGAATCTGATGAGGCATCGACCGATAACGATCTGAAATTGTTTCAAAATGCCCTTGATTTTTCTTCAGTCAGGGTTCGTGACTGTATGGTTCCCAGAACAGAAATTATTGCCGCCGAATATAATACACCAATCGAAGAGTTGCATCAGAAATTTATATCCACGGGATTTTCAAAAATCCTAATTTACAGAGAGCATATTGATAATATAGTTGGCTATATCACTTCAAAGACCCTTTTTAAAAAAATAAAAAATTTAAATAACTGGCTGATTGAAGTCCCATTTGTACCGGAAACTATGTCGGCACGAAGATTACTGGAAAAATTCATACAGGAGAAGAAAAATCTTGCAGTTGTTGTCGATGAGTTTGGAGGCGTATCGGGCATGCTTACAATCGAAGATATCATTGAAGAGATTTTTGGGGAAATTGAAGACGAGCATGATACAACCAAACTTATTGAAAGGCAAATCAGCGAAAATGAATTTATATTCTCAGGCAGGCTCGAAATTGATTATTTAAACGATAAATATCACCTAAAAATTCCCGAATCGGAAGATTATGAAACGCTTGCCGGTTTTATCTTTCATCGACACGAAAATATTCCTCTGTTTAACGAACACATAATAATAGAATCCTTTACTTTTAAAATCCTTAAAGTATCAAAAACAAAAATAGACCTGATACATTTAATAACTTCAACCCACCAATAATCATTATAGGGATCAATTCAATAATTTCTCAATACAACCCGATCAAACATTTTTAACCAGGTATTAGCCTATCGCTTTTCCGATAAAGACTAATCTCCCAAAATTTTATCAGTTTCTGTTGTATATAGCTATTAATTATTATCTTCGTACCCTATTTTTCAAATATAAAATTCTTATTCAATGGCGATTATACAAAGGATCAGAACGCGAGCAGGAATTTTGCTGGCAGTTGTTGTTGGTATGGCACTATTTGCTTTTATTCTGGGCGATTTCATTACATCAGGAGGTTTTTTATACAGAAAATCGAAAATGAACATTGCAGAAATTAATGGTACAAAAATACCTTACCCTGAATACCAAAAAATACTTTCATACATCGAAGAAGTAATGAAAGCCCAATACCAGACTACGACACTTGACCAGACATTGGTTGAGAATATACGGAACCAGACATGGCAGGAGCTGATTCAAATATACCTGCTTGATAAGGAATACCGTAAATTGGGATTGTCAGTATCTAACCAGGAATTCTCTGATCTGATCCAGGGCCGGAATCCACATCCTCTTGTAATGCAGATGTTTGCAAATCCTGAAACCGGAACTCTGAACCGCCTTCAACTATCCGAGTTTCTAAGCAGAATTGATGAAATATCAGGTGCTCCAAAAATGATTTGGGTTTTTTATGAGAATATAATAAACAAAGAGAGACTGTTCTCTAAGTACAACTCTCTGATACGTAAAGGCCTTTATGTAAATACGCTGGAAATCGAGCGACGCCAGAAAGATATGACTACTGCTGTTGATATCAGCTTTGTTCAGAGAGGTTATTTTGAAATCCCAGATAGCACTATCAGTATAAGCCAATCGGAGATTAAGAAATATTACAACGATTACAAAGAAAGGTTCAAACAGGAAGAAACCCGTGATTTAAAATATGTTGCTTTTGAAGTAAAACCATCAGAAGATGATTTTAAGGATGCTGAATTATGGATTAATGATATCAAGAGTGAGTTTGAAGAAGTGGAGGATGTTGAACAATATATAAATTTTACCTCTCCCCCTTATGATCCTACGAATTATAAAAAAGGTGAATTACCGGAAGCACTCGACGAGTTTATGTTCTCATCCGAGTTGGGCGCCGTATATGGGCCCTATTTTGAAAATAATTCATATAACCTTGCCAAATTAGCCAAAATCAATTATATCTCCGACTCCGTAAGAGCAAGCCATATTTTATTACCTGCAAACCAATCCAATGCTCAGGAAATGCGTTATTTGGCTGACAGTCTGAAAATCCTGGCTGAAGAGGGTTATAATTTTGCAGATTTGGTCAAAGAAAATTCACGCGATTTTGCTACCGTAATGTCTGGAGGTGATCTTGGATGGTTTAAAGAAGGAATGAAAGGACGATATTTCAGCGATACCTGTTTTGCTGCCCATATTGGTGATGTAAAAATAACCTATAGTGAAGAAGGTTTTCATGTGGTTAAAATCATGGATAAATCAAAACCTGTAAAAAAAGTACAGGTTGGAGTTCTGAGTCGTGAGGTCACACCCAGTGCAGAAACAGATCAATATTATTATTCACTGGCTATTGAATTTGCCAGTAAAAATACTACACTGGAAAAATTTGAAAAGGCAGTAGCTGATAATGATCCGGTAGCCATACCAATTTATGGCCTGCAACCCCTTGATAATAATGTTCAGGGTATAGATAACTCAAGAAATATAGTTCACTGGGCTTTTGAAGAAGCAGAAGAAGGAGATATGCTTAAAGATATTACGGAGTACGGTGGTAAATATATTGTAGCTGTGGTTACCAAAGTTTACCACAAAGGTTATAAGGACATTCTGGATGTTACAGAGGATATTCGTTTCGAATTGATGAAACAAATGAAAAGTGACATACTGGTTACAGAAATGAAGGAGATCGTGGCTAAGGCTGGCACAATTGATGAAGCAGCTAACGCTATGCAACACAATGTTAGCTCAGCAACAGGTATCCGATTTACCTCGTTTTCAATCCCCGGAGCAGGAGCTGAACCTAAACTCATCGCAGCCGCCACAAGTGCTGCTCCAAATGTAATTAGCGGACCTGTTGCGGGTGAAAATGGAGTGTATATCTTTTCAGTCGATAACATAAATGCTACTAACGACCAGTTCAACAGCCCCATATTAGCAAGAAGTTATATCGAAAGAAGCTATGCCGCCCGTGCCAATCGTCAGAGCTTTGAAACATTAAAAGAATTAGGGAAAATTAAAGATCTGCGTTACAGATTCTATTAATAGTAACCGGTTTTTAACCAAGATATGATATAGGGGATGTTTAAAGCATCCCTTTTTTTATTTAAATCAGGAAAGCTTTACAAAGAAATAAATCAAAATAATGATGAGAAGTAAATAGCTTATGCCTGTAAGAGTGTTTTAACCACCAATGCAATTTCTTTCCCATCGGCCTTTCCGGCCAGCTCTTTTGAGGCAATCCCCATTATTTTTCCCATATCCTTAATTCCGGAAGCACCTGTCTTCTCAATTAATGCTAAAAGATAACTTTTAAGTTCCGAAGGATCCATTTTTACAGGTAAGTACTTTTCCAATATTTCAGCTTCTGCAATTTCTTTCTGAAATAAATCGTCCCGCGATTGAGTCTTATAAATCTCTGCCGATTCACGACGTTGTTTCACAAGCTTTTGCACAATCAGTATTTCATCTTCCGCTGAAATTACTCCACCCGAACCTTCCTGGGTTTTTGCGAGTGTAAAAGCTGTTTTTGCAGCGCGTAAGGCTTCAAGACCAATCTTATCCCTGGCTCGCATGGCGGTCTTCATATCTTCAATAATATGTTCGCTGATTTTCATGATTTATGATGGTTATGAGTAGTATCAAATATAAGTTTTTCCAAAGAATTCAACTAATCCTCATACAAACATTGAGTACTCCATTTACCCTCGTTTGATTTGCATAATAATGTTTCTGAATGAATCATATAGCAGGTATGAATTCGGATAAATACATTATTTATGATAACAAAAATAACAGATAGCAGGAAGCTAAGTCGCCTTAATGTATGAATTTACATGACGTTCGATTTTTGCCGGATACATATCGCTCATGGTTACCATAATGGCGGTTTCTTCCACGTCACCAAAATGATCATTAAGCACAGTTCCAAATATTTTTAAAGTTGGTGAGAGATTAATATAAGCATTAATCAATGGTGGGATGACTTCACCACGGGCCCGAACAGCCTGAGAAAGAAATTTCAGATCGTCCTGAAAATTATCAGCCGTTAATATAGAATCAATAATTTTTTGACTTGTCTCAATTGGCAGCGGTTTATAGGGTAGTATTAAATTTTCTTTATCACTGAAATGTTTTTGCAAAAACGATAAAATAAGATCACGTGCTTCACGCTGATAGGATGTGTACATGGTAACTTTGCCAAAGAAATACTTGTATGGAGGATTATCTTTCCAGATAGCACCCAAACCGTCCCATAAATTATCGAGAGCATACAGGCTTTTTTTATTCCGGTTGGAAGATTGGTATGCAGGTTGTACAAATGAACGACCTAATTCGATCATATAGGGAATATAATCCTTAACAAATTTATCAGTGAAATTAAACAAAGGAGCAGTAGCCAGGTTGATTTTTCCTTTTTCGTTGAGTTTTAAATCCCTTCCCAACATATAGCGGTAACCTCCTAATATATCCTGTTCCTGGGGATCCCAAACAATCAGTTGTTTGTAGGGAACCTCTGCTGTATCGTAGGAGTCGATATCCATCTCTTTTCCCGTTCCCCCACCAGCCAAACGGAAAGTTATTTCACGCAAGCGACCTATTTCGCGCATGGCATTGGGTGAATCGTGATGGGTTATGACATAAACTTCATTATTGCCATTATTCGTTACACGAAGAAATTTATTGGGTGTAAGTTCTTCAACAATAAGTTCTCTATCCACAGGAGGTATAACCTCTTTCATACGGGTATTTTTTAAACGGAAAACAAAGTTAGAAATTATTTTCTAATGACAAGAATTGTGTTAAAGCGGCACAAGGTAAACCTCATCGAGGGCATAGGCTTGTTCTTTGACCCACTTAGCCCATACAACTGGCTTTTTGCTCGAATCGAAAGTTTTCCATGGAATGGGTTTCCCAAACTTAACTGTTAAGTGTTCATTTTTGTGCCTGTAGGTTTCATCAACCAGATACAGCATCTCGATATTTGCCTTTATGCCTAAAAACTTACGAAAGTTGGCCAGACTATAGAAAAAATTGGTATTTCGGCCGCTGAAATGTACCGGAATAATATCGCGCTTGTATTTAACCGCTTTTGAAATAAAACTTTTTTGCCAGGGCAGATCGATGATTTGTCCTTTAATTCTGCGGGAAACAAAACCCGACGGAAACGTTAATATCTGCATATCCGATTCAAATGCCTTTTCTATTTCTGCAGCTGCTTCAAAAGCGAGTTTGCCATGCTTATTAATAGGAATAAAAAAATCCTGGATGTTTTTCAGATTCATCAGGATATCATTTACAAGGAACCTGAATTCAGTATAATACTCACTTATTATCTTCATTAAAACTATTCCATCGAAACCACCCAGAGGATGGTTGGCAGCAAAAACAAACCTTCCTGATTTGGGAATATTTTCATCGCCCCTTCTGGTAATCGTAACATTGAAATCCTCGACGATAGCCGTTACAAAATCATGATTTCTTTTTTGTCCATGCTTAATAAGGAAGTCATTGAGGTCATCCTCATGTACTATGCGCTTAAGATAATTATATATAAAATTTGGTATCAACCTGGCCAGCCTCGGATTCTTGTTGTAGAATACTTTCTTTACATCAAGCGGCTGAATAAGTTCTTCTGACATGGAATTTTTCATATTGTTAATAAGCAATGACCCTTCCTTGCATCCTCAAAAATAGCATAAAATCTATTAATCGAGTCCTATCTTTTATTCTTTCAAATAAAAACAAATGCTATGATAGAGGACTTAAAATGGTCAAAGTTATTAACAAAGTGGGAAAAAGTGGGAGTAAATGGTTGAAAGTGGGTAAAAATTATATATTTTTACCCTGATCAACACTAACCTAATGATAACCTTTATTGGAGAATATACCTGTAAGCTCGATGCAAAAGGAAGAGTAATTCTTCCCTCTGCTTTTAAAAAGCAGATGACGGGTAGCAGTCCGGAAAGGTTTGTCATAAAAAAAGACATTTTCGAAAAATGTCTTGTACTGTATCCATACCAGGAATGGGAAAGACAGAACAAGAACCTGCGCAAAAAGATCAATCCATATAAGAAAGAGCATAACAAGTTTCTTCGTCAATTTTTTAAAGGAATGGCAGAAATTATGCTTGATGCAAACAATCGCCTACTGATCCCTAAACGATTACTTGACGAGGTTGAAGTCGAAAAAGAAGTAATCATGGCAGGACAGTATGGAAAGATTGAAATATGGGCCAAGAATCTTTACGAGCAGATTGAAATGGGTGACGATGAATTCGCTGGTATGGCAGAAGATATTACAGAAGGATTGGTGGATGAAACCGATGAATAATGGATTACCATCTGCCAGTACTGCTGGAAAAAAGTGTTGAAGGTTTAAAGATTAAACCAGATGGGGTTTATGTCGATGCGACTTTCGGAGGCGGAGGACACTCGAGAGAAATATTGAAAAGGCTGGAAAAGGGAAAGTTGTTAGCATTCGACCAGGATGAGGATGCAGAGGCAAATGTTCCTGATGACCAGCGATTGATTTTTGTGCGTCAGAATTTCCGTTTTCTGAAGAATTTCCTGAAGTACTATGGTGTAGAAGCCATTGATGGTCTGCTCGCAGATCTTGGTGTTTCCTCGCATCATTTTGATTCCCCTCACCGAGGTTTTTCATTTAGGTTCGACTCAGAATTAGATATGCGAATGAACACTAAATCCGATTTCTCAGCAAAAGAACTGGTAAATACCTATACGTTTGAAAAGCTTTTTTCCGTATTCCATAATTATGGCGAACTGCGGAATGCAAAAGCCCTTGCCTTGTCTATTATCGATTACCGCGAAAAAGATCCGATTAATTTCATCCGCGATCTGCTCGAATCAATAAGACAATGTCTCCCCAGATACAATGAAAATCAATACCTCGCCAAGGTTTTTCAATCATTACGCATTGAAGTAAATAAAGAAATTGAATACCTGAAAGCGCTTTTGATCCAGGCTTCTGAAGTCCTAGTTCCGGAAGGCAGATTTGTGGTTATTAGTTATCATTCGCTGGAGGACAGAGTAGTAAAAAACTTTTTCCGAAACGGAACTTTTGATACTACTAGGCAAACCGATTTGTATGGAAATGTGATTCGTCCCCTGCAACCGGTGAACAGAAAAGTAATTGTTCCTTCAGATGAAGAAATACAAAAGAACATAAGGGCAAGGAGTGCCCGGTTACGAATTGCTGAAAAAATAGTTAGTTAATGCAAAAAAAAGAGAATATAGAATTTGTTGATTCAAAGATAGAACGAGAAGAAATTACGGGTTTTTCTCTTAAAAGCATTATTGACGGAAGTTTACTCACTGTGCGGTCGGTGGTGAAGCAGATACCCTTTATTCTGTTTCTGGTCTTAGTGGCTCTGCTCTATATCGCAAACCGATACCATGCAGAAAAAATAATCAGGCAGATAGATTCACTGAAAACAGAGGTTAAAGATCTGAGAGCCGAAGAAATAACAACAGCATCGGAGCTTATGAACCTCAACAGGCCGTCGAATGTGCAGAATCTAATAAATGAGAAACAACTTGGATTAACCCTTTCGAGTGAGCCACCCTACAAAATCGTAAAGAAGAAATGATAAAGGATGTCAATTAAAACCGACATATTATGGAGAGTGGGTCTTGTATATCTGGCCATTACACTATTTGCCCTCATTATAGTGGGAAAAATTGTATATCTCCAATTTATCGACGACGATGTCTGGAAAGCAAAAGCCGAAAATACACGAATTAAAAATTTCCGGATCCCTCCTCACCGCGGTGATATCTATGCAGCCGATATGCGTTTATTGGCCAGTTCGGTACCTTATTATGAAATTAGAATGGATATGAAAACTCCGGCTCTGACCAACCGGATCTTTTATAAACAAGTCGATTCTCTGGCCCTCTGCCTATCAGGTCTTTTTAGAGACCGCTCTACTGAAACCTACAGGAAGTTACTACTTGAAGCCAGAAAAAAGGGCAACCGGTATCTCCTCATTAAAAAGAGGGTTAACTATGTTCAGCTTAAAAAATTGAAAACTTTCCCCTTGTTTCGCCTTGGGCAATATGGGGGCGGATTAATTGTAAATCAGGAAAGTCTTCGTCAAAAGCCCTATTATAATCTTGCTTCACGAACCATAGGTTATACTACTCAAAGTACTTCAGGTAACATAGTCGGCATTGAGGGAGCCTTCGATCAATATCTTGGAGGCGTAGAAGGCATTAAAAGAATGCAAAAACTTGCAGGAAATGTGTGGATGCCCCTTGACAATGCCGGTGAAATTGAGCCTCATGACGGCAGTAGTGTTGTGACTACCATCGATATTAATCTTCAGGATGTAGCAGAAAAAGCCCTGATGCGTCAATTGATCGCTAATAGGGCACATGCAGGCACTGTTGTTCTTATGGAAGTTAAAACCGGTGAGGTTAAAGCTATAGTAAACCTGACCGATACTTTCGGGGCTTACAGGGAATATTACAATTATGCTATAGGTCAAAGCAGCGAACCGGGGTCAACTTTTAAACTTCCGGCTATTATCGCTGCTGTCGAAGACGGATACATTAAGATGGACGATACGGTCGAAACCAATAAGGGTGTGTTTACCTACTACGATCTTACCATCCGCGATGATAATTACCCCCAGGGTGGCCATGGCGTGCTCACGGTGGAAGAAGTTTTTGAATTATCGTCGAATGTAGGCATGGCAAAAATCATTACCAGTTCCTACCGCCGGCATCCACATCGCTTTATTGACAGATTATACAGCATGAATCTTAACGAACCTCTGAATATTGCAATTAAAGGTGAAGGCAAGCCTGTTATCCGCTATCCGGGCGATAAGCTATGGTCGGGCGTAACACTGGCCTCCATGTCGTATGGTTATGAGGTGAAATTAACACCCCTGCAATTGCTGGCATTCTATAATGCAGTAGCAAATGACGGAAAACTGGTACGACCGCGCTTTGTGCAGGAAATCAGAAATCATGGTAAAATAGAGCGCACATTTGTTACAGAAGTGATCAATCCGTCGATATGTTCCAAATCGACACTGAAAGCCGTACAGAAATTGCTTATAGGTGTTGTTGAAGCCGGTACCGCACAAAATCTGAAAACACCTCATTTCGGTATTGCCGGCAAAACAGGTACCACGCAAATGTATGATAAGAATACCGGCTATAAGGTAAAGTCGTACCAGGCATCCTTTGTGGGATACTTTCCTGCTGATAAACCAAAGTACTCCTGCATTGTGGTTATTTATTCACCGAAAAACTATGTATATCACGGAGCATATGTCGCCGGCCCGGTTTTCTATGAGATCGCCAATAAGTTATATGCAACAGATATTACCATGCAGGAACCGCTGAATAACAGAAGAAGTGCGGCGCTGGAAATTCCTTTCTCTAAAAACGGATATCAACCTGAAATTTCAACGGTACTCGATATGCTCGACATCAAAAAACTGTGTGAGCAACCCAATACGGAATGGGTATCGACCATCAGAACAGATGAATACATATCTCTTGAATCTAAAAATATAATTGACAACCTGGTTCCGAATGTAGTATCGATGGGACTTAAAGATGCCATGTATCTGCTCGAAAACATGGGGTTAAAAGTACAGGTTGTAGGACGTGGAAGTGTCCGCAACCAGTCGATACCGCCGGGAACTTTAATCAGACCGGGGGAAACCATAAAACTTGAAATGAGCTTCACGGAAGGATAATGACAAAAAAACTTGAACATATCATCCACAATATTCCCTGCAAAATAACCGGCAGCAAAGATATTATCATTAATAAAATAGCTTTCGATTCCCGAAAGATAGAACCTGGTGACATGTTCGTTGCTGTAAAGGGCACTCAGGTCGATGGTCATAATTACATAGAAAAGGTGATTCAGAGCGGAGCCATTGCCATTCTTTGCGAAAATCTCCCTTCAAGTATAACCAAAAATATCACTTTCATTGAGGTTGATGATTCTGCCCGGGCACTGGGATTTGCAGTTTCGAACTATTTCGATAATCCCAGTTCCAAATTAAAACTGGTGGGAGTTACAGGAACAAACGGCAAAACATCCATCGCAACACTACTTTACAAATTAACTACCCAGCTGGGTCATAAATCGGGGTTACTTTCTACTGTCAGGAACATGGTGGGTGACAGGGAAATTGCTGCAACACATACAACCCCCGACTCCATTGCCATACAAAGCATGCTTAAAGAAATGGTCGATGAGGAATGTTCATATGCTTTCATGGAAGTGAGCTCGCATGCTATCGATCAGAAACGTATCGCAGGGCTGGAATTTGATATCGCCATTTTTACCAATATCACACACGATCATCTCGATTATCATAAAAATTTCGAAGCCTACCTGAAAGCAAAAAAACAGCTTTTTGACAGCCTGGAACCATCGGCTTTTGCCCTGATTAACACTGACGACCGTAACGGAAAGGTAATGGTTCAGAACACCCGTGCTAAAGTCAAAACCTACGGAGTCAGATCGATAGCCGATTTCAAAGCAAAAATCATTGAGAGCCATTTCGATGGTATGCTGGTGAACATCAATAAGGTAGAACTCTGGATCAAACTCATTGGCGAATTCAATGCTTCAAATATTATGGCAGTATATGGGGCAGCCAGTCTGTTGGAATTTCAGCCGGGAGAAATCCTTCGCATTATAAGCAAGCTGGATACCGTTGAGGGTCGCTTCGAATACATAAAGTCGAATACAGGCGTGACAGCCATAATTGACTATGCACATACTCCCGATGCCTTAAAAAACGTACTGACCACCATCAACCAGATACGGAGCAATACTTCGCAACTGATAACTGTTGTAGGTGCCGGTGGCGATCGCGACCGTACCAAGCGACCTATAATGGGGAAAATATCGGCCGATATGAGCAGCCAGGTAATACTTACATCTGATAATCCGCGCAGTGAAGAGCCGGAAACAATTATAGAAGAAATGATGGAAGGAGTGGAAATATCCGATCGTAACAAAGTGCTCTCTATTACCAACCGGAAAGAAGCTATAAAAACAGCCTGTACAATGGCTCAACCCGGCGATGTAATACTGATCGCCGGAAAAGGTCATGAGACATACCAGGAAATCAAAGGAGTAAAGAATTATTTCAACGACAAACAGATAGTGTCGGAAATATTTATGATAAACAATAGTAACTAATAAGAGGTCTATGCTGTATTATCTGTTTCAATACCTTGAGCAATTCGATTTCCCCGGAGCAGGAATGTTTCAATACATCTCGTTCCGCACAGCAATGACTGTTATTACTTCACTCATCATCTCGCTTTTATTCGGTAAACGGATAATTGATCTCCTGCAGCGAATGCAAATTGGTGAGAGCATACGCAATCTGGGGCTCGACGGCCAGATGCAAAAGAAGGGCACTCCTACCATGGGAGGTTTAATCATACTGGGATCAATTCTAATCCCTGTTCTGCTGTTTGGCGATTTAAGCAATGTATATGTAATTCTTATGTTGATAGCCACAGTATGGCTGGGATTTGTAGGTTTTCTCGACGATTATATCAAAGTATTCAAGAAGAACAAAGCAGGCCTCAGGGGCAAATTTAAGATCGCCGGACAAGTAGTGCTTGGGCTAATTATCGGTTTTACCATGTACTTCAACAGAGATGTGGTAATTCGTGAGCGTGTTGTTGAAACTGAAACTGTGGAGAGTAACCAGATCATTGTTGAAAGTAATGAAATTCATCCCAATACAAAAGTAATTCCAAAAGATGTCAAATCAACCAAGGTGAATGTTCCGTTCTTCAAGGATAATGAATTCGATTATTTCTACCTGATCAGATTCTTGGGTGAGAAGGCCCGGAAATATACCTGGATCGTATTTGTGTTGGCAGTCATCCTTATCATTACAGGAATTTCAAACGGGGCTAACCTTACTGACGGATTAGATGGTCTGGCAGCCGGCAGTTCTGCAATAATCGGAACTACACTGGGCATCCTGGCATACCTGTCGGGTAACCTTATTTATTCCGATTATCTGAACATCATGTACATTCCTCATACGGCAGAGCTGGTGGTATATGTCGGTGCATTTATCGGAGCTATGATCGGATTTATGTGGTACAACTCATTCCCTGCCCAGGTTTTTATGGGAGATACGGGCAGTCTTTCCATTGGAGGGATCATTGCAGTATTTGCCATCCTTATCCGAAAGGAATTATTGATACCCATACTTTGCGGAATTTTTGTTGTGGAAAGCCTGTCTGTAGTAATTCAGGTCAGCTATTTCAAATACACCAGAAAAAAATACGGAGAAGGTCGTCGGATTTTTCTTATGTCACCTCTTCATCACCATTATCAGAAGAAAGGATATCCCGAACCTAAAATCGTAACCCGGTTTTGGATTGTAGGTATTTTATTGGCAGTAATAACAATTGTAACCCTTAAAATCAGGTAAGCCATGGAGAAAAGAATTGTAATACTCGGAGCAGGAGAAAGCGGTACTGGATCAGCCGTATTAGCCAAGACAAAAGGTTTTGATGTTTTCGTTTCAGATATCGCGAAGATAAAACCTCATTATAAGGAAATACTATACAATTATGAAATTGAATGGGAGGAGGAACAACATACCGAGCGATTAATTCTCAATGCCGATGAGATTATTAAAAGCCCGGGGATTTCAGAAAAATCTGAGATCATGCAACTCGTGGCTAAAAAAGAAATCCCTGTTATATCAGAAATAGAATTTGCCGGACGATATACCGATGCGAAAAAGATATGTATTACAGGCAGCAACGGTAAAACAACTACTACATCACTGCTGCATCATATGCTCCGCAAAGCCGGAATGAACTGTGGGATAGCTGGTAATGTGGGGAAAAGTTTTGCCATGCAGGTGGCTACAAAAAATTACGAATACTATGTTATAGAACTCAGCAGTTTCCAACTCGACGGAATGTTTGAATTTAAACCCGATATTGCCGTTCTTCTTAACATTACTCCCGATCATCTCGACCGCTACGGTTATAATCTGCAAACTTATGTAGATTCCAAATTCCGCATTTCA
The DNA here is from genome assembly GCA_964592225.1 of uncultured Bacteroidales bacterium. Taxonomy (GTDB): domain Bacteria; phylum Bacteroidota; class Bacteroidia; order Bacteroidales; family UBA10428; genus UBA10428. The sequence continues at coordinate 9,821 of CAZQCO010000028.1, read as the reverse complement.
CGGAATCTTTCAGAAGACGATTATTTCATCTATTGCTCCGATGATGAAATTACTATAGCCGAACTGGAAAGAATTGTAATGAGGGCAAAACAACTTGAATTCTCGCAGAAGAAAAGGGTTAAGGAAGGTGCTTATATTGAGAAGGGGAATATTATTGTCAATGTGAACAATAAAGAGATGAGTATTCCTTTGTCCGAGTTGGGATTAAAGGGCAAACATAATACCTACAACTCAATGGCAGCCAGTATTGCCAGCCGTGTCCTGGATATAAAGAAAGAAATAATCCGTGAAAGTCTGCAAGAATTTACCGGAGTAGAGCACCGATTGGAACGATTTATTAAGGTCCACGGAATTGAGTTCATTAACGATTCGAAAGCAACGAATGTCAATTCAACCTGGTATGCCCTGGAATGCATGACTAATCCCACTATATGGATTGTAGGTGGAGTAGACAAAGGAAATGACTATTCATCGCTTGAATCAGTTGTCAAGGAAAAAGTGAAGGGTATTATATGTCTGGGTGTTGATAATGCCAAATTGCATAAAGCCTTCGGAAATTTTATGGAACATATTTACGACGCCTCATCGATGAAAGAGGCTGTAACAAAAGCCTATAAAATGGGACTGAAAGGTGATACGGTTTTACTTTCACCCGCGTGTGCAAGTTTCGATTTGTTTAAAAACTTTGAGGACAGGGGTGAAAAATTTAAAGAATGTGTAAGAGAATTATAATACATGCCTGAGAAACTACGAAAATATTTCAAAGGGGACAGCATCATCTGGGCATTGCTGGTATCTCTTTCAATACTCTCCCTGCTGGCAGTGTACAGTTCCACATTTACCCTGGCCTATCAATACCGTTCGGGGCATGTCGGGTATTATCTTTTCAAACATATCGTATTCATAATTTTTGGTTTCCTGGTAGCCTATATAGCACATCTTGTCCCTTTCAGGTTTTATTCCCGGATCTCACACTTATTGCTGTTGTTTTCCATACCTCTTTTACTGCTTACTCTGTTATTCGGTCGTAATATCAATGAAGCCGCACGCTTCTTAGTACTGCCTGGCACCAATATTTCGTTCCAGACTTCCGATCTGGCAAAACTGGCCTTGATCATGTATTTAGCCCGGCTATTGTCGCTGAAACAGGAACATATCCGGTCGTATAAGGAAGGATTTTTACCCATCTTAATACCTGTTTTGGTAATCTGTGCCCTGATTATGCCGGCCAACCTTTCAACGGCAATTATCCTTTTTACTGTTTCGGTAATACTCATGTTTATTGGCCGTGTCAGGTTCACTTACCTAAGTTTAATGATTTTAGGAATGGCAGCGGTATTGGCAATCCTGATAACAATTGCAGTCAAGTCGGACTGGAGCGGACGATGGGAAACATGGCGAAACCGCATAGTACATCATGTTGAGCAGGATAGCGAAGGAAACTATCAGGCGGAACAATCAAAAATTGCTATTGCAACAGGTGGTTTTTTTGGCAAGGGTCCGGGAAACAGCATGCAACGTAATTTTCTTCCCCAACCCTATTCCGATTTCATTTTTTCTATCATTATAGAGGAATACGGTCTGCTTGGCGGCGTGTTTGTCATTTTGCTATATCTGGCTTTACTCTTCCGTGCGGGGGTACTGGTCCGCAACAGCACACGAACTTTTGCTGCCTTTCTGGCCTTTGGACTCTCGCTCATGCTTGTCATGCAGGCCATGGTAAATATGGCAGTTGCTGTAGGTCTGTTGCCGGTCACCGGTCAGCCACTGCCCATGATCAGTATGGGAGGAACCTCCATACTTTTCACTTCCGCATCGATAGGTATTATTCTGAGTGTGAGTAATGGTTTGAAACAACAAAAGAAGGAGGTGGAAGTTGAAGCAGTTTGAAAATATCAGGGCCATTATCAGTGGTGGAGGTACGGGAGGACATATTTTCCCGGCTATCTCCATTGCCAACGAGCTGAAACAAAGAAATTCCAGATCCGAAATTTTATTTGTAGGTGCATTGGGACGTATGGAAATGGAAAAAATCCCTGCAGAAGGATATAAGATAATAGGATTGCCGGTAAGCGGGTTCAAACGAAAATTGAGCCTAAAAAATCTGACTGTTGCCTATAATGCAGTCCGAAGCCTGCGTAAAGCTACCCGGGTAATTCGTGATTTCAATCCCGATATTGCCGTAGGTGTCGGCGGATATGCAAGCGGGCCTACGCTGAGGAGAGCTGCAAAGTTAGGTGTACCCACCTTATTGCAGGAGCAAAATTCCTATGCAGGTATTACAAACAAGTTGCTAGCTAAAAGAGCAAAAAAAATCTGCGTGGCTTATACGGGCATGGAGAAATATTTTCCTGCCGAAAAAATTGTTGTCACAGGTAATCCTGTACGTGATTTGAAAATTTCAGACAGTCTCAGAAATGAGGGGCTGGAGCTTTTTAACCTTAGAAGCGATATTCCGGTCCTTCTGGTTATGGGCGGAAGTCTGGGTGCGCGTACCATTAACCAGGCGATACTGAAAAATATCGACCGGCTGATCTCATCAAATATCCAGGTTGTATGGCAAACCGGAAGCTATTACTTCGATGATATCAGAAAGCAATTGCAGGATAAAGACATAAAGCAAATCAGGGTTATGGATTTTATTTCCCGTATGGACCTGGCCTATAATGTTTCCGATTTGCTGGTGACAAGAGCGGGAGCTATCAGTATATCCGAAATCTGCCTCACAGGCAGGGCGGCAATTCTAATCCCCTCACCCAACGTGGCGGAAGACCATCAGACAAAAAATGCCATGGCACTGGTAAATAAAGAAGCAGCGCTGATGGTTGAGGATAGTGATGCTAAAAATACATTAATGGATTTGGTTTTTAAGGTTCTGCGCGATAAGGAACTCAGAAAAACCCTTCAGAGTAACAGCTTAAAGCTGGCAAAACCCCATTCGACAGCTCATATTGTCGATGAGATATATAACATTCTTGAGAAGAAGGAGCATGGAGCTGAATAAGATACATAACATATACTTCATTGGGATAGGCGGCATTGGTATGAGCGCTCTTGCCCGCTATTTCTTTATGAAGGGCAGGTTTGTGTCCGGGTACGATCTTACCCCCTCTCCTATTACGCAGGCTTTGGAACAGGAAGGCATAGCTATCCATTTTGAAGCTGCCGTGGAGAATATCCCTGAAAAGCTACTCGATAAAGAAAATACGCTGGTAATAAACACACCTGCTGTCCCCGATGATCATCCTGAACTACTGTATTTTCAGGAAAATGGCTTCGCTATTAAAAAAAGAGCCGAAGTATTAGGCATGATCTTCAACAAACAAAAAGGGATAGCCATTGCCGGAACCCATGGTAAGACTTCGGTATCGTCCATGTCGGCATTTATTTTATCCCATTCGGAACAGGGATGCAGTGCTTTTCTGGGAGGCATCATTAAAAACCTCAACACAAACCTGATCCTGAATGAAAATTCATCGTGGGTAGTAGCCGAAGCCGATGAATACGACCGCTCGTTCCTACAGTTACACCCCGATATTGCCCTGGTTACCTGGATCGATGCCGACCATCTGGATATTTATGGTACGACCGAGAAAGTCCGGGAATCGTTTACACAGTTTCTTGAACAGGTGAAACCCGGCGGTAAAATTATTCTGAAAAAAGCTATCGATATTCCATTCGAATCGTGCGGTAGAAAACTCCATACCTATTCGCTTAATGATGCCACGTCTGATTTCTATGCCACCCATATCCGGCTGAAGCAGTCGCGGTATACCTTTGATATAATTACTCCGGGTGAAACTGTAAAGGATGTTGAGTTGCAGTACCCGGGCATGACGAACGTTGAAAATGCCGTTGCAGCTGCAGCCATTGCATGGACTGCCGGAACAAATGTATCGGTGATAGAAAAATCACTCTCCGGATTTGAAGGTGTTCAGCGACGTTTCGACATACAGTATGATGGTCCGGATTGCATTTATATCGACGATTATGCCCATCATCCGCGCGAACTGGAAGCATTTATTGGCTCTGTGAGGAAATTGTACCCCGATAAAAATGTTACCGGGATCTTTCAACCTCATCTGTACACACGAACACGTGATTTTACCAGCGAATTTGCACGAAGTTTAAGTCTGCTTGATGAATTGATACTTCTTGAAATTTATCCTGCCAGAGAAAAACCCATTGAAGGCGTGACTTCAAAAATAATATTCGACCGGGTATTGCTCGACAGAAAAAATATGTGTAAGAAAAATGAATTGCTGGAAATGCTGCAATCGAAATCTCCTGAAGTATTACTGACCATGGGGGCAGGAGATATTGACCGGCTTGTTGAACCGATTAAAAACTTAGTTGCCAGCCGATGAAAAAACTGAAAAAAGCTGTTATATGGATTGTCACACTCCTGTATCTTATACTGGCAGTGGGATTTGTGGCTAACCGCTATGAAAATCAACTTTGTAACAGTATCGTTGTGTCGATTGAGGACAGCCTGAAAACCGGATTCCTGATCCGCGACGATATCATAAATCTTCTGGAGGCAGAACATATAGCCTACCTTGGAGTTCCCTTATATCTGCTCGATCTTGAAGGCATTGAATTTACCATACAGTCGAACCAGATTGTTAGTAGCTGTAAAGCATACACCGGTGTAAACGGAACACTGCATGTCGATATCAGTCAGCGTACACCTTTTGTCAGGGTAATTGAACAAAATGGTAAAGGATATTATCTCGACAGGGAAGGCAATGTTTTGAACCTCTCATCGCGCTATTCACCCCATGTACTGGTAGTTAACGGGAACATCCGATCATCGGTTAAAGTGGGTCAGCCGGTAAATGTAAGAAGTTTGCCCGATTCCAGGAATGATAATAAGCTCAGGGAGATCTATGAACTGACATCCTACATAAACAGCAATAGGCTATGGAATTCACAGTTTCTGCAGATCTATGTAAACAAATCGGGGGAATTTGAAATGGTTCCCCGTATAGGACCGCATATAATAATACTGGGGCCGATCGATGACTACCGTGAAAAGTTCGATAAGCTTGAGATTTTTTATAAAGAAGGCCTGAATAATATAGGCTGGAATCAATATTTGAATATCAATCTGAAATATAAGGACCAAGTAGTTTGTACTAAAATATGACTAACATGATGAGGCAAAAAAGTAACTATGTAGCAGCAGTCGATATTGGTACCACCAAGATTGTTTCGCTTGTAGGCCGGATGAACGAGAATAACAAGCTCGAAGTTATTGGCATGAGCAAAACCGTGTCGAAAGGCATTAAACGAGGTGTTGTACTTAATATCGAAGAGACCGTAGGTGCTATCCGCCAAACGGTCGAGGAAACAGAAAAGCAGTCGGGCATACAATTTACCGATGTATTTGTCGGTATTGCCGGACAGCACATCAAAAGCATTAAAAACCGCGGGTACATTAATCTGGGAGCTGACCGCGATGAAATTGTGCAAAAAGATATCGACGCCCTGATCACCGATATGTATAATATACCTATCGACCTTGGCGAAGAAATCATTCATGTACTACCACAAAATTTCATTGTCGATAGCGAAACCGGAGTAAAAAATCCTGTGGGTATGTCGGGCCGGAGGCTGGAAGCAAATTTCCACATCGTAATCGGCCAGATTGCATCGGCCAAAAACATTGAAAAATGTATAAAGCGTGTGGGACTTCGTGTCGACCAGCTTATTCTCGAGCCGCTGGCTTCATCGGCCGCTGTCCTTACCGACGATGAAAAGGAAGCTGGTGTGGCCCTTATTGATATTGGCGGTGGAACAACCGATGTGGCTGTATTCTACGACGATTCGATCCGGCATACTGCCGTCATTCCTTTCGGAGGTAATGTAATTACCAAAGATATCAAGGAGGGTTGCAAAATTTTACACCGGCAGGCCGAGGCGCTCAAAACACAATTCGGATCAGCCCTGGGCGATCTGGCACCGGAAGATAAGGTAGTCACTATTCCGGGAATCAACGGGCGCGAACCAAAGGAAATATCATTTAAGAATCTTGCCTACATCATCCAGATGCGAATGGAAGAAATCATCGATGCTGTACTGTTTGAGATCGAGAACAGCGGATGTATGGATAAGCTTAGTGCAGGTGTAGTGCTTACAGGAGGTGGTGCCCTGCTGAAACATCTTGCCCAGCTCGTTCGCTTCCATACGGGAATGGATGTACGCATCGGTTATCCGATCGAGTACCTGGCAGGAAATGCAACCGATGAAATCAATAATCCTCAGTATGCGACAAGTGTTGGTTTACTCTTGAAAGGCTGGGAGATCATGAATAAAGAGAATGATCCAAAAACCAAGTCGGCACATAAGGAAGATTCCGAATATGATGAAAAAGAAGCCGAGCATGAAGAAATGCTGGCTGAAGCTGGTGAAAACCGTATAGGAAGCGGTATTATCGCAGCTTTCAAAAAGAGAATTACTGACATCTTTGAAGAAAAAGGTGCCGATATGGAATAAGCTATTTTTTGCCTCATTTATTAAATTATTGAACCATGAAAGAAGATCTGATGAATTTTGATTTGCCGGCAAACCGATCATCCATTATTAAAGTAATTGGTGTAGGAGGCGGTGGCAGTAACGCAGTAAATCATATGTACCGGAATGGAATTAAAGATGTCGATTTCGTTGTATGCAATACCGATGCCCAGGCCTTAGCAAACAGTCCGGTACAGGTTAAAATTCAGCTGGGATCATCGCTCACCGAAGGACGCGGTGCGGGTAATAAGCCTGCTATCGGACGCGAAGCAGCCATTGAAAACCTCGACGATGTAATAGAAGTACTCGTTAACAATACAAAAATGGTGTTCATTACTGCCGGAATGGGCGGAGGTACAGGCACAGGTGCAGCTCCGATTATCGCCAAAGCAGCCAAAGAACTTAATGTACTCACTGTGGCCATAGTAACCATACCTTTCCGAAACGAGGGTCAACGACGCATAAACCAGGCACTCGAAGGTATAGCAGAAATAGAAAAATATGTCGATTCGCTTCTCGTCATCAACAATGAGAAAATACGGGAAATGTATGGCGATCTGAAAGTATCGGAAGCTTTTGCAAAAGCCGATGATGTGCTGGCCATTGCTGCTAAAGGCATAGCTGAAATCATCACCGTTCACGGTTATATCAATGTCGATTTTGCCGATGTCGAGACCGTGATGACGAATTCAGGAGTGGCTATCATGGGATCGGCCATATCCACGGGCCCCGACCGGGCCATTCAGGCGGTTACCAATGCTCTGAAATCACCGCTTCTGAATGATAATAATATCACAGGAGCACGTAACATACTTATCAATATTACTTCGGGTTCGGAGGAAATAACTATGGACGAGATCGGGCAGGTTACAGATTATATCCAAAACTGTACGGGTGAAGAAGCCGATTTGATCTGGGGTAACGGAATCGATGAAAAACTCGGCAATTCGATATGTGTCACGGTGATCGCTACAGGTTTTAGTACCAACAGCATTCCAGAGTTGTATATCCGTAAGCGTCAGCTCGATAAAATATCACTTGAGACCCGTGAAAAAGAAGATCTTCTTAATGAAATCGAACCCAATTCCGAATTTAAAGTTAAGGACGTGCCCAAATCAAAAAAACGATCGGGCAGTAATATCGTATCACAGCGTGAAATAGAATTCGATATAACGGAACCCTTTGAGTCGCGCACCCATTCTTACGATCTGCAGTCGAAACAACTGGAAAAATCCATGGAGGTTAAAAAAGCTGCCGAGCGGGTTAAAAATTTGAAAAAGACGTATGAGAAAATGCGGGAGATGAACCTCAACAGTCAGCAGACAAATGATAGTATTGAAGAATTGGAAAACCAGCCTGCCTACGTACGTCGCAATTTCGAATTGAATGAAACAGAACCCTCAAAGGAGAAAAAGATATCGAAGTACTCCCTGATAAACGATGACAAAAAAAACGTGAAGCTCAGCGATAATAACCGGTATTTGCACGAGAATGTGGATTGAGAGGGAACTGGATGCCCGGTGATGGTTGCTTGTTCAGTAAAACTCAACTTTTGGGAGCTTGCGAACTAAAAGATGTTAGTTGAACTAACTAAGCAAAGCGATCTCACGAATCGAAGGGAGTAATCCCGCTTTGCGGGAGTGCTTGTTCCGGGTTTCGAGTTCAAAGTTTCGTGTAACTGTTTAATTGAGTAATTAGGGAATTGATTAACTGAGTGATTGTATTAAAATCTAAGGTCGAATATAAAACTCCGAACACAGAACACTGAACTTTGACGACTGATTAAAAATCACGGATCACAGATTACGCATTTCGATTTACCAATCACTAATAAGAAATTTTTCATTCATTATAAGTCCGGAGACTCATTTTTAACAAAAAACGTAGACACAGTCTACACTTAGTTGGGCAACCCCTAGCTTGTAGTCTACAGTTAGCAGCATTCTTCAGACTATAGTCTGATACCCGGTAAACCAACCAATTAACCTATTGAACCTAATCAACTTAATTAAAAGAAAAAAGAAATAGTCAAAATGAATATAACTATTAATGAGAATTGTTATTTTTGTTCCAATTACATTTACTAAATCTTTGTGAATAAATGAATAAATCTTAAATTCGCAAACCATGTTGTGATGTGGGATTTCGGATCGCATCCGACAACGGTAATTGTTACAAAAAATACAAAACAATAAATTTAAGGAGATAAACCATGTCAAAAGAAAGAGATGATTTTGTAAAAGCGAAAATAGCAAAAATGAGCCTGCTGGAAAAATGCGGCCAGCTGCTCACCTTCACCTGGCGAGGTGCTATACTGACACCCTCAGGGATTGAGCAGGTCACCAAACTGCATGCCGGCGGCTTGTGCTTGGAACCATACGCATTGGAAACATGCAAGAATCTTTATTGGGGACGTTCGCAAATCGATCCCAACTTCAAGAAGCCAGATGATTATTTCGACATCGCACATACCTGGTTCGACTCCCGTGCTTTTGGTGTGAGCGTGACACCTGAAGAGCTTACTGAAGCGCTCAACAACATGCAAAATATCGCTATGAACCGGGATTCGGGAATTCCACTTCACATTACGATTGATATGGAAGGTGATTTTAAGAACGACTATTCCGCCGGCCGTGTTCTGCAATTTCCTCCTCCAATGGGTATCACTGCAATTGGCGATGTAGATCTTGCATACAAATTAGCTAACCTGATGGCCCGTCAAATGGCTGCAATGGGTATAACCCAGTTCTATCATCCGGTCTGCGATGTGAACATTAATCCTTTGAATCCCGAAATCGGCGTCCGTTCGTTTGGAGACGATGTTAAGGTTATTTCAAAGTTCATCGATGCAACTGTTCGGGGCTATGAGGATGCGGGCATTATCGCAACAATCAAGCATTTCGCTGGCCGTGGTGATTCGGCAACTGATGCACATGACGTGCTGGATAGATGCCGCGGCGATAAAAAACGTATGCAGGAGGTCGAACTGGCAGCATTTCAGGCGGGTGTGGATGCAGGTGCGTCAGCGCTTATGACAGCGCATACCATTTACCCGGCCTATGATGAAGAATATCCGGCTACCCTTTCGAAAAAGATCCTCACAGATCTTCTGAGAGGTGAAATGGGATTTGATGGCATCATAGTTTCCGATGCGATCGGGATGGCCGCGATCCTCAAAAAATGGCCACTTCCGCAAGCATGTGCTATGGCGGTTAAAGCAGGTGTGGACCACATTTTGCTGAAGGCTGACGATGAATCCCGTTCGCAATGTCTGTTTGGTATTAAAATGGCTGTTGAAAATGGCG
>CAZQCO010000027.1:0-38998 GCA_964592225.1 uncultured Bacteroidales bacterium | reverse complement strand
ATATGCTGGATATCTATACCTTCAGCCAGATAAGCAAGCTTACTCCTACTGATGTAGAAATGCTGACTGAAATATTAGATATTTCCCCGGGGCGAATCGAAACGGATCAGTGGGTTAAACAGGCACGTAAACTTGCAAAAAAACAGCTGTCAGCTGTATAACTTCCTGACCAAAACAAAGAGTAAGAGATACATCATTTGAGACAGCCATGGTATCTTAATCAACGATACTAATGAAAATAATATAGTTGTTCTTTTTTATAAGCAGGACAAGTTATGCTGCCACCAAAATCTAAATTATTTACAAATGAAACAAGCAATAGAGATTTCCGACACTGACATAGAAGAAATTGTTGCTTTTCTCAACACACTGTTAGCTAATGAATATGCACTTTATACCAAAACCCGGAATATGCACTGGAATATCAATGGGCTAAACTTCCACAAACTTTATAAGTTTATTAAAAACCAGTATAAAACATTAGACATATTGATTGATGATATTGCTGAACGGATCCGTTCACTCGGACATTTTGCTTTAGGTTCTCTGAAGGATTTTCTGAATGTTACTCATATGGAAAAAGAAAATCATGACTTTAGTAATACAAAACAAATAATTCAAACATTGGTCAACGACCACGAAACTATTATTCGCATGATTCGAAATGACATCACCAATATTTCCGACAAATACAAAGACTCTGGCACAGCTGATTTTTTGACAGGTTTAATGAAGCAACACGAAAAAATGGTTTGTAGGCTTAAGGCATTTTTATCTTAACCTGATCTCAGTGGTTATCAAACTTAATTTAATCAGATAAGGAGAAAATTATGAACGCAAGAAGAATCAAATCAACAAACATGACAGTTATCTATATTATCGCGATTGCGGTAATAATAGTGGTTTTTCTGCTATTAGGCGGCGGGACATGGATAAAAGGAATGACGCATGGAAGCAGGTCGATAAGCATGGCCCATTTGAATTGGGTGCAAATTATAATTAGTTTGGGTATCGGTTTCCTGCTCGGTTTGCTGGTCTCCAGGAGGAAATGGTAATCGAATATCGGAATTCATTCATCATTCCAATAAAAAAACACAATTAACATAACCCTTCTATGCGATAGGTATATAGTAATTCGTATTGGCATATAGGGCTTGCTCAAGTTGGAAAAATGAAGGGAAAGAAACCATGTGGTTTGCCAGGAAAGAGGAGTCCAAATAAATAGATCAGCACATCAAATAGACAGTGTCAGTTACTAATTATTGCTTTTCTGCGGACTTTTTGCAAGACTGGATTTAATTCCTGACAGGATAGATTTGAAGCAATAATTAAAAAGAAATCTTTCAGAATCTCTTTCATAATTTATAATTCCCTCTCTTATATCTTCATCCGGAATCGGGTTTGAATCCATCACATTTCGATTGGCAATTAATGAAATAAATCTCTCTTTAAAGGCGGTGGTATCATCCGTCCGTTTATTCTTAACTGCGAGATCCAATCCATGATAAAGCAGGGTCATTTTGCCGACTGCCTTAGAGTTATTTGCCGTAAAGCTGAAATTCATTGAATCTATTTTACCGGATGTAGCATACATAAAAGCACTTTTCTCCAGTATAGGATTCAATGCATTGGCTTCCAGGCCAGAAAGAGTTCCATTCAATGAAAATGTATTATGAATGTCAAATACCCTTGCTTTTAATAAAATGCTCATCTTGCCTTTCTCCATGAACAATGCATTGGCTTTAAGTACTATAAAAGCATTTTCTGTTTTGTAAATAGTATTGTTAGTTATTTGGTAAATTTTAGCATTGATTTCATTTAAGCTAATACTGCCCGGCTCGTTTGCCTCCTCTGCATGTTCGGTATAAATGATGATTCCGTTTGTGAGACCGATTGAATCAATTTGGATAGTTCCCGGATAGTTGTAAATCATATCCTGGAATGCAGGTTTGTTAACATGCCGGAATTCTTTTCGCTTATCACGAAAAACTTTCATATCCATTTTTCCGATTTCGATATAGGAGCTTATCAGGCTCCTGGATCTGAAATAACCTGCAGCATAAAAATCGTGCACGCATATATTGCTGAAGCCGGCTTCAATCCGATCAGTTTGAAATTCATACCGCGATGTGAAATTGTACTCAGTGTAATTTGGCTCAATAGAAAAGCTGTTTACCTCTAAAGTATTTGAGGTTGCGGAATAAAAAATACCGCGGGCTGTATACGAATACATACTGTCAGAGGAAACGGAAACGAGTTCTTTAGCCTCGAAATCAATTTTTTTAACAATGCAAGGGGATAAGGTATCCTGTTCATCAACTTGTAAATCGTAAACTTTCAATATGCCTTCTTTCACCGAATAAGACTGTGCGGTCAAAGTGTTTTCCATTACCAGGTCTGTTGTATCAATAAGTATTCTGCCTATACGGATGTTCAATCGCAAAACTATTGGCTGTATTGCTTCCCGCGAAAATGGAATTTTACCCGTAATACTACTATTGGAAATGTTTACTTTACTGATGTAGATGTCTTTTTTTAACAGGACTTTCGCGAAGTTGATTCCTCTGAATTTTATGAACTCTATTTCCCCGTTTAAATCCCGCTCACCTCCATGTTCCTGCTTTGAGCATATTGTAATACTTTCCAATTCTATCCCTGATGTGATCAATTGAATATGAACCTTGTCTATTTCAATTATGTAATCTCCATCCTTTTCATTCAATGCTACCTGTATTTTTTTACCTACCCATGGCTCAACAAAGACTATCGTTAAAAATTTTATCAATAGCACAAGAGTAAGTATACCAAGTAAAATCTTTAAATACATTTTCCTTTTCACGATGCGAAATTATGTTTGGAGAAAGAAAGGATGAAAAGATAAAATCGTGCGTCTGATGAATTGGAATTTAATCCAAAAACTATTTTTCAAACTTAGTCACCTGCTCTTCGAAAAAATCATCATACTTGCCAATCACCCATTCATGCAGGATATTTAAAAGTGAAGAACTTGCCTGCAATTTAGGAAATCAGGTATGTCTTAATAGATTACTTCTTTGACTGACAGGTAAAATCATTTCTTTTTTGCAGTGTATAACAATACAACACCGCCAACCACCATTACTGCAACTCCGATTAGCGGAGACCAGGCTAATGTATGTTTTTTATCCCGGGTGATTTCCAATGTACCTATGTCTGCTACTTTCTTCTTTGTTATAAAACTGAATCCTGTGTAAATTGTAATCAGCAACCCTGCTGCCAAAATGATGATTCCAACTGTTTTCATAAATTTTATTTTAACTGACAATGCTAAGATGCCACAACTTGATTTTAAAACCTTTACACGATTATGGAAAAAAGTTACATCATTCACACATCAGTCCATTTCAACACTTGATGTAAATTTGCCTACATTGGTGCTCTTAGTCAGGAATTGAATTGACGGACGACTAATAACCATTTTGATTGAAAAAATAAATAACGGCGCAACTATTGAACAATATATTAACACTAACAAAATTGAACGGGTGAAAGAATTGCTCATATGTTATGAAGGCAATCTTATCGAAATATCCTAAAAGCTGAACTATAGCATTGTGGTGTATTTATCAAACCAGTACAAGAAAGTTACAGGATTAACTCCTTCTCACTAGAAGCATCTCAGTCAAAAAGACACAATCTATTTCAAAATGTGTGAATAATGTAACTCTTACGCCGAATTGTGTAAGGCTTTCTGTAACCATTTTAAGTAATTTTATTCGACTAATTGAGCTGTAATTAATGGCTCAACTAACACTGGAAGTCATGAAAAATTCATTGTATGTCATTGCAGGATTACTCATGGTAATTTGGGGCATCATTTTTTTTGGTTTTAACACATCCGGAGCAGTTCATTTAATACTTGGAGTAGCCGGATTCATAATTCTTATCAGAATAGTTTTCAACAGGCAATTATCAGGTAATAGCAGGCGTTAATGATTGATGCCGTCAATAATATTAACTAACTACTCTTTAATAGAAAGGAAATTGAAATGAACTATTTGTATTTGATAATTCCTATTGTAATTCTTTTTCTCATAGGAATCAGAATTGTACGACCCACTCAACGAGCTTTAATTGAGAGGCTTGGGAAGTACAATAATTTTGCTAAACCCGGATTTCACTGGATTATTCCCATTATCGACAGACTTTATATGGTGAATGTGACCGAACAGATGGTAGATGCTGAGCCACAGGAAATAATCACTAACGATAACCTGAATGCAAGCGTCGATGCTCAGGTTTATTTCAGGGTGAAAGCTGACGAAGAAAGCGTAAAAGGATCGATCTACAATGTTAATAATTACAAATGGCAGATTGTTAACCTGGCGCGCACTACCCTGCGTAATATAATAGGCACACTTACGCTCAAATCGGCCAACAGCGAACGCGGGAAAATAAATGCTGATCTCTATGCAACACTTCATGAAGAGACAAAGGGTTGGGGTATTGAAATAGTTCGTACGGAGTTAAAAGAAATTGACCCGCCAAAAGATGTGCAGGAAACCATGAACAAAGTGGTAAAGGCCGAAAATGAAAAGATTGCGGCCATTGATTCAGCTACAGCTGCGGAAACTGTTGCCGATGGTGTAAAACGTGCTAAGATTAAAGAAGCTGAAGGTTATAAACAATCGAAAATATTACATGCCGAAGGCGAAGCTACAGCCATTAAACTGGTAAATGAAGCGGCAGATAAATATTTTGTTGGAAACGCTCAATTATTAAGGAAGCTGGAGGCTCTTGAAACATCACTCGAGAAGAATGCAAAGATTGTTATTCCGACAGGCTCCGATTTGGTAAATATTATCGGAGAGATGGCCGGAATAGTGCCATTAATTAAAAAACAAAATGAAGATTAATTGAAATCGGATCCATTAAGCTTCAAAAAGCTGAAGGTCGATTTATAAATAAATATGATTATTAATACGACTTCATTTTATGATGTATAGTGACATAAAACCTTTTCATTCTGCATTCTACTGAATAGTGGAATATTTAACCTAAAACTATGGCAAAAATAGAATTTCAGAATAAACTAATCAACCTCCGGAAAAGTCTGATGAGCTATGCTTACAGCCTGACCGCCAATAGGGATGATGCTGAGGACCTGGTGCAGGAAACCTTGTTAAAAGCTTTGAAATATAGCGATAAATTCATTTATGAGTCTAGTCTAAAAGCGTGGACATATACCATTATGAAAAATACTTTTATAAACGACTACCGTCGTATGCTACGTCAGAATAGTATATGCAATCAAAAAGAGCAAGAATCTTTCCTGAATTATATACATGCTTCGGATTCCGATAAGCCCGATTCTGTTTACGCATCGAAGGAACTTGAGAAAACCATTAGGAAACTTGATAGCAAAGTCAAATTGCCTTTCAAAATGCACCATGAAGGATTTAAGTATAATGAGATCGCAAAAACACTGGATATTAATCTTGGAACAGTAAAGAGCAGAATTTTCTTTGCTAGAAAAAAATTGATGGAACAGCTTACAGAATATGTCAATTAACTAAATCATTATCAAGTTGTCAATTTTAAAAAAATTCTGATCAGAGGGACAAATCATAATTCGAATATCACTATTTCAAAATATCTGTAAACGAATTAATTTTGGATAAATCAGAAGAATGACCTTCAATCGATCAATTAAATGAAAATAAAAGAATATAACTCGATAATTAGATGTAACTTGCAACTATTAATTTAAATTCATATTATGAACAAAGGAACAGTAAAATTTTATAATGAGTCGAAAGGATTTGGATTCATTAAAGACGCAGATTCATCAAAGGAATACTTTGTGCATTCATCAGGTCTGACAGAAAGTATTGAAGAAAATGATGAAGTAACTTTTGATTTGCAAGAAGGAAAAAAAGGATTAAATGCGGTAAATGTTAAACTAGCATAGTTTATATATCAATGACATTTAAAATTTTGAGCCCCGCCCATAGCGGGGTTTTTTTATTTTTGATTCCCAATTGAACATAAAAACTTACAAAAACGATGGTTTGTGTTGGCTTTTATATTATACTTTCTACATTTTAAGACACGTAGCACTCTTTTTATTATGCGTTCAATATCTTTTTATAAACCTCCAGATAATCCTCTATCATTTTTTGTCGGCTAAATTTTGAAGAAACCCATTCCGTGCAATTTTTTCTGTTAATAGACTTAATATTTCCTAAAGCTTCCAGCGCCTCATCAATCGTGTTGACTAAGAAACCAGTTTTTCCATCAAGAATTAATTCAGGCATAGAGCCCCTGTTAAATGCTATAACGGGCGTACCACAAGCCATGGCCTCAACCACACTCAGGCCAAAAGGTTCCTCAAAATTTATCGGGTGTAAAAGCGCACATGCTCCACCCAAAAGTTTAAGCCTTTCGTGAGGCCCGGAATTGCCAACATAAACTATATCATCATTATTGATGTATGGCTTTACTTTAAGGTTAAAGTATTCCTGGTCCTGAATCAAACCGGATATGATGAGCTTTCTTTTTGACAGCTTCGCAATCTGGATGGAGTTATAAACCCCCTTTTCCGGATGGAGTCTACCAAAGAAAAGCAGGTAATCTTCCGGTTCCCGACTGAAGATAAATTCATTGATGTTAATGCCATTGTAAATGGTTGCAGCATAATTAAGTTCAGGACTGCGGTTGGAATTACTGATAGAAACATAATAACCGGTGCTGTTGTATTTTTTATAGACAGGAATAATTTTAGGAGAAGAAAAACCATGAATAGTTGTTACAATGGGTGTTTTTATTAAACGAGAATAACTCAGAGGCAGAAAATCAAAATTATTATGAATCAAATCAAATTGATCTGCTTGTTCCATCAGGTTGCTGATATGAAGGCATTCTGCTACCTTGGGGTCTACATTAGAATGTTCGGCATAGGGTTGCTCGCAAACAGATGCCAGTTTGCCTTTTGTAAGAGAATCGCCTGTGGCAAATAATGTTACCTCAATACCCTGTTCAACCATTCCCTCAGCGATATTAGATGCTACTTGTTCCCAGGGGCCATATTTCCGGGGAGGTGTTCGCCAGGCAACAGATGAAAGTATTGCGATTTTCATGTGGTGAAGTTTAATTAAAAGTTAGCGCTTAAAGTGGCTGACGTGGATTGTTTAAACAATGGTCAACAAGAGCTTCCAGTTTTGCTGTGCCAACGCACATTACTTTGTCAGCACCCCCCCAATAGATTTTAAGGCTTCCATCATCTTCCGGTACAGCCCCGCATGTAAAAACTACATTATGCACATAGCCTGTAATTTCATATACTTCTTCGGGTTGTAAAATCCATTCATCGCCAACAGCAATAATCTTTGAAGGATCTTTTAAATCGTGCAACGCCACTCCTAATCTATAAACACTCCCGTCCATTGTTGGAAACACACCATGATAAATACTTAACCAACCTCGGGATGTTTTGATAGGGGGTGTTCCGGGACCTATCTTCATCTCATCCCAATGGTATTGTGATGGTTTCATAATTAGTTGCGATTCGCCCCAATACTTTAGATCGGGGGAATACGATATCCAGATAGACCAGGGCGATATTTCAGAATGAGGGCGATCGAGCCGGGCATATAAACCACCGAACTTTTCCGGAAAAATGACCACGTTTCGGTAGTCAGCTTCGGTAATCAGAGAAAACCTTTCTATTGTTTTGAAATCCTTTGTTTTTGCCAATCCAATACGCACCCCATGCCTGGAATATGCACTATAAGTAATAAGATACTCGTCGTCTATGAACACAATTCGAGGGTCCTCCACGCCATAAGCCTCGTATTCTTTAAAGATACTCTCAGTGGCCGGAACCATAAAAGGCTTCTCGTTCACTTTAAAATTGTATCCGTCATCACTCATGGCCATACCGAGTATGCTTCTTCCGTTCAGTTTATGAGAACGAAATATCATGATATACTTCCCCTCGTACTTTACAACTGCTGCATTATGCACCGTAGCAACCGGATAGGGTACATCATTCTTTGTGAGAATAGGGTTATTTTGATATCTGTTTATTAACATGGCTTTTTATAGTACTTATATTTAAAAACCTATAATTTTAGTTTCCCATTGTCACTACTAATGTTTTTATGATACCTTTTTTAATCGGACTGGTAAAATTCTTCATGCGCCTGCAATACAGTTAAATGAGAAATTAAGTACGCCAATGAACTTTCAGCGCCCTGATTACGATTGACTCCATAATTTTCAAATCCGTCGCAGCATCCCTTGGTCTCAAAATCATACAGACTCATCCTCAGGTCATTTTCACCCAGAAACCATAAAAATGAGGTATAAAGCTTATTGAGGTAATCTTTATCTTTTGTTACATGAAAAGCCTGATGGAACATTAATACCATGGCCATGGCATCTATGGGTTGTTGGGCAAAAACAGAACGTTCCCCTTCTTTCTTATACCATTTTTCATTTCCGATTATCGATAAGTAATTGTCCTTAAGTGTATGTTTGGTGAGAAAATTCATGGATGCTATGGCTATTCTGGTGATTTTTTTATCGTGAAGAATTTCTGTTGAATGTAATAGCGCTAAAGGCAAGATCCCATTATCGTAAGCTAAAAGTGATTCAAACCATTTCCAATCGGGGGTTTCGTTTTCCTCATAATGTTTAATTAATATATGGGCGAGGTTTCTTAGTCTTTCGGTCATTGAGTCGTCCGATGGATTACTTTTCAGGTAATAACTAATACCAATCATTGTATTTGCAATGCTCCTTATAGACTTTAGTTTTTCAAAATTAGGAGATGCATTAAAAAAAACTAATTTTCCTGTTTGGTAATAGGCATCGTTAGGGGCATTGCCCAGCAAATATCCCAAAGCCCAAATAGTCCGGCCAAAAGAATCTTCGGAACCAACCTCATCCATGAAGTTTCTACTAAAACTCAGGAAATTTCTAAAGCTGCCATCCGAATTTTGCATATAATGGATATAGCTTAAATAGATGGGCGACAATTCAAGGGCCCGAATATCTTTCTTCTGTCTGTAAGCCATTAATACCATAAGCAAAGCCCTGGCATTATCATCGAGGCAATAGCCTTCTTTTAAATTTGGGATACCAAATTTTGCATGTTGGATGATGCCTGTATCGTCTGTCAGGCGATTAATATGAGCTAAAGAAAAAGGGGGCAGAATGAGTAAATCCAGTACAGTATCATTCTTTTCAATTACCTTAAGTTCTTCCTTCAGAATAGTTGAAGCAAGCGCAACATACTTTTCACCGGTTTTTGGCCAGGTAATTTTCCGGCCGTATTCATAGGCTTTTCTTTTAAGCTCAATTAGTACTTCTGGTTTATCTAAGAGTTCTGTTAAAGTAGACGTCAGGCTATTGGAATCGTTAAAGTCAAAAAACCTTCCCCTTCCCTCTGCCAATAATTCTGCCGCATGCCAATAGGGTGTTGAAATAACAGCCGATCCCACACCTACAGCATACGCAAGCGTCCCACTGGTAATTTGGGCTTCATTTAAATAGGGAGTAATATATATATCAGAAGCACATAAGTATTTGAACAAATCCTGCTCATCTATGAATTCGTTAAGAAAAATAACATGCTTTTCAAGTTGAAGGTTTTTAACCAGACGCATTAAAAAAATACGATATTCTTCACCGGAATGGCGCAGTACGTTAGGATGAGTTTTACCCAAAACGATATAGATAACATTAGGGTGTTTTTCAACAACTTTGGGTAATGCATTAATTACCGTCTCAATTCCTTTGTTGCGTCCGATAAAGCCGAAAGTAAGTAATACTTTCTTGTTTTCCAGCTTAAACTCCTTTTTCGATTTTTCCGGGCTAAAATGAATGTCGGGAACCCCATGATCAATAAAAACAATTTTTTCTTCCGGCACGTTATAGATGCTCAACAGGAATTCAATAGCTTTATGGCTCATCACCACAATTTTATATGCCATTTTGCATATTTGCTGCAAAACAGCCTTTTCGTTATAAGAGGGATTTTTAAGTATAGTATGTAGTGTTACAATAAGAGGAACTTCCAATCTATGAAGCAAAGGAAGGATATATACTCCGTTTTGACCTCCAAATATGCCAAACTCATGTTCGAGGATACAAAGATCAGCGCCGCTTAAATTAACGAATTTAGCGGCATTTAAATAATCTCTCTGGTGTTCCTGTCTGATAATTAGTTTTACTTCGTCAGAGTATTCATAGGTGAGGTCAATGTCGTCCAATGCAATTACAAAACCCTCATGCTTATTTTCCCGGCTCTTATTGTCAAATAACATTGAGTTGAACAGGTTATTCGTAAAAGTACCAATGCCGCATTCCCTGGGTGGGTATGTACCAATAAAAGCAAATTTCATTATTTTTCCCAATGTTTATATTAGTAAATACAACATTACATTCAGTATAAGGGGAATCCTTATTGAATGTATAAAAATCCAATAGCTTCCACCTTAGGGAGCCAGACTATGAATTACTTTACTTGTTTTTTTCTACACGTTTGGCTGCCTTAGCAGCTCTTTTCTCTTTCAGGTTTCTAACAGGTGCTTTTTTATTACTTTTTTCTTTTCCTTCTTTTTCTTTCGACATATTATTTGTTTTAATACTAATTCATGAAACCAATAATCCAGAGGAAATAAATCCTGTTTTACCTACAGGCTCAGTTAAATTATTTAATGAATATCAAGTGTTGATTACGACCTTATATTGAGGCATCTTCATACCCGCTTTTAATAACAGTTGAAACCATTTTAAACCGCTTATTGGCTTTAACCATATTGGAAGTATGGGCAGGGATTATTATAGCCTGACCTGTTTGAAGCATATTCGAATCTCCATCAATTAGTACTTCTGCTTTACCCTCGATGATTTGAATAAATGTGTCGAAAGGGGAAATCTTCTCTGCTTGTGCTTCGCCGGTATCAATAGCCACAACACTAACATTTCCGGTTGTTTTCCGGATAATGGTTTTAGTAACCACTGAATTGGGAACATACTCGATTATTTCAATCAGGATATGCGATTTCGATTTTTCAATTTCATTCGATTTTTCAATTTCAGTGATTTGCATCTGTTTGCATTATGAGTAATTATATGAAAGGTACGCCGACGGATTCAGGAAAGTATTATACAATTGATGATTTAATTTACATCATTCACATATTATGAAGCTTCAGGTATTTCTATTTCTTAATCCGTAAACTGTTCTAAAATGATAACCATAAACAGTGAAGGTGATTGCATCGACAATTAATGAGGGACGATTGAAAAGGGTCCATATGATTAACTTCCAGTATTCACCTCTTCCTCTGTTCAAAAAGCCAATTATAAAAACTGATTTAAAGAAAGCTATGATAAGCGAAAAGTCAATATGTTGCTTTTTATAGGTCCGATTATAATTTAGTAGCATTTGTCGTAATCTTTTATAATAGGGCTTGATGGCATAAATATTTCGAATAATTTTTTTATATCCTTCCAGAAGTTCGGTTTTATTCATCTTGGGGATAAAATTCATTGACATATCAGTGTTATTTCCGGTGGCTTCTATTGTCAGCCTGTTTTCTGCTTCTAACCGCTCATAAAGCCGGGTGTTTTTAGGTGCATTTAACAGCCCTACCATTGCGGAAACAATTCCGCTTTTTTGTATAAAATCAATTTGTCGTTGAAAAATTCCCGGATTATCATTGTCAAAACCAACAATAAAGCCGCCTGACACCTGCATTCCTGTATTTTGTATTTTATTTACGCATTGCAGCAGGTCGCGGTTTTTATTCTGCATTTTATTGCATTCGAGAAGACATTGTTCTTCAGGGGTTTCAATTCCAATGAAAGTAGAAGTAAATCCTGTTTCCACCATCGACGACAATAGTTCTTCATCATCAGCCAGATTAATGGAGCTTTGAATATTAAATACGAATGGATATTTGTGTAGTTGCATCCATTTTTTCATGGCTGGAAGCAGATTGTTTTTAATTTTCTTCTTGTTGCCAATAAAATTATCATCGACAATAGAAACCGATCCGTTCCAATTAAGATTATATAACGCATCAAGCTCATTCATAATCTGGCTGGTACTTTTCATCCTAACTTTGTGCCCCAAAAGTGATGTTATTTCACAAAAATCGCAGGCAAAAGGACATCCGCGCGAAACCTGCATATTCATAAAAGCATATTTTTCCCTTTGCAACAAGTAGTAATCCGGAACAGGAGATACGGAAAGATCTGCAAATTCACTGGTCTTGTATACTTTTTCAGGATGCCCCGATGCCAGATCTTTCAGGAACAAAGGCATTGTAATTTCAGCCTCATTCAGAATAAAATGATCAATCTGGGGGTAGTTATTATATTCCTGCGTAAAAAGCGGACCGCCAGCAACAATTTTTTTATTGTGTTTTATACATTCACTCATAATATAGCTAACGGATTCCTTTTGTATGTACATAGCACTTATAAAGACATAATCGGCCCATTCGATGTCACTTGTGAGGAGAGATGCGACATTCATATCCACTAGTTTTTTCTGCCATCCTGATGGGAGCATAGCCGATACGGTTATTAATCCCAGCGGTGGTACTGCAGCTTTTTTAGAAATGAATTTTAAAGCATGTTTGAAACTCCAAAAAGAATTTGGACATTGCGGATACACTAATAATATTTTCATCGTTTCTTTAATTAATTCTACGTCTGTTAGTAACAATAATGATTTTCAGAGACACAACTATTTCCTGTAAAGAAATTGTTCAGAGTATAAAAATAGAGGGATAAATCGGTAGAATTATTACACAATTTCGATCAAAATTTACATAATTCACACATCTTCGAGTGTGCCACGCCTCTTATTTTTAAGCTTTTTAAAGTGCGAAGGGGTTAGGCCTGTAAATTTTTTAAATTGATTTGACATGTGGGCTACACTGCTATAATGCATTTTGTAAGCTATTTCGGTAAGATTAAGTTCGTCATATACAATCAATTCTTTTACTTTTTCAATTTTATGAATCAGATAATATTTTTCAATAGTTGTACCTTTAACCTCGGAAAAAAGATTGGCCAGATAGGTATAATTGTAATTGAGTTTTTCGCTAAGGTAATCGGACAGGTTCACTTTGATTTGTTCTTCCGAGTAATGTACCAGTTCGATAATCACATTTTTTATTTTCTCAACCAGAATACTTTTTTTATCATCCATCAGAAGAAGTCCGGATTTTCTTAAACCACTATCCAGTAGCTTTAATTGCTCCGGTTCGACATTCTCAATAATATTTGCTTCTCCGATTTTTACATTAACATAATGCAGACCCAGTTTTTCCAATTCAGCCTTCACTACCAACTGGCATCGGATACAAACCATATTTTTAATGTATAGTTTCAATAAAATAATTCGCTTTTTGGAATAAAATAGTGTAAATAGTAAAGTTAATGTTTAATTGGAAATTTTGGAAATATTAAGGCAAACAGTAGATGGGATATATAACCATAAAAGCAAATCACATAAACCTGCACTCTGACTTTGATATATTTAACACCGGATTCTTATATAATATGAATATCCGGTAAGAATTCAATGATTGTAACAAGAATTGTATCGCAATAAATTTATTCTTGATGTAATTAACCATTAACAGTGCAAATCATTATAATACCTACCTCGCATCTGCCCGGTTAAAATCAGACTTCTGATTTAGGGTATAAAAAGCAACTCATTCTGAATACGGGAATTTTCCGATACAAACTGGAGCAGGTATAATCCTCTCTGTAACAAGTCAAATCTTATGGTATTTTCTTCTGGCCGGGTATTTTCGATTGTGATGAGTTTACCACCTAAATCACTTATCCTGACTTGTGATACATATGAAAAAGTATTATCGAAGTAAAGGATTCTGTCGATAATTGAATATTGTATTGCTGGTGAGGGTTCATTTACAGAATTGGGATTTTGCCCTGTGACAGTGATTTCAAAATTATCGGATACACCGGAATCGTCAGTAGCTGATGCTATAACAGTGACGGTACCATTGGCAATGGCAGTGACCAGTCCTCCGGAACTTACTCTCGCCTGGCCGGTACCATTTTCCACCGACCATTGCACTGTAGGATTTTCAGCCTCTTCAGGAAGTATCACGGCAATCAGCTGAAGGATGCCCTCAGGAGCATGTATAGTAGTTGTTCCGTCTTCGGATATGATGTAGATTTCTGTTACCAGTACTACCTGATTTGAAATCATGATTTCAAAATCGTCCGAAACACCGGAACCATCGGTAGCCGATGCTGTGATAATAACAGTACCATCGGAAATGGCAGTAACCAATCCGCCGGAACTGACATTCGCCTGGCCGGTAACATTTTCCACCAACCATTGAACTTCAGGATTAGTGGCATCTAGGGGTAATACTTCAGCGTAAAGTTGCAATGTTCTATCAGGAGAAGAAATAGTTGTTGCTCCGCCGTCAGATGAAATCGTAATTTCTGTTACCAGTATTACATTATTGGCTATTGTTATTTCAAAATCACCTGACACACCGGAACCATCGGTAGCCGATGCGGTAGCAGTAACCGTACCAATGGAAATGGCATTAACCAACCCATCGGAACTTATACTGGCGTGTCCGGTACCATTTTCTACCGACCAAATTACAGCAGGATTCGTGGCATCAACAGGAAGTACTTCGGCATATAGCTGAAGTGTGCCGCCGGGAGAAGAAATAGTTGTCGCTCCGCCTTCAGAAGTGATATTGATCTCTTCAACCAGTACCTCCTGATTTGAGATGGTGATTTCAAATTCATCGGATACTCCGAAACCATCTGTAGCCGATGCAGTAACCATAACTGTTCCATTGGCTATGGCAGTGACCAGACCGTCGGAACTTATACTCGCCTGCCCGGAACCATTCATAACCGACCATTGTACAGCAGGATTAGTGGCATTTTCGGGGAGCACTTCGGCAAAGAGCTGAAGTGTACCTCCGGAAGAAGAAATAGTAGAAACTCCACCTTCACTTGTAATAGTAATATTTGTAACGGGTATGTCTCCGGTATTGTTGTTCCACCCGGCTAAACGTGCCCAAAGATACCAGGCGGCAATACCTTTTTTTGTACAATTCAGGCTTACTGAATGAGCGCATGAAGTGCATAAACCGGAAATCTGTGTGAGCTCATGCGAGGGATTATTATTCAACCAGTTTTGTGCCCAGTTTTCAGTTCGGTTGATGGGTTCTTCTCCGTCAGGATCGTAGTAGCATCCGTCATTGGCAAAGAAATCCTGATAATTCACTAAGGTATCCGGATCGTATTTTTCAATATCGGCAAAGTCGAACAGGATTTTATTATTGGCAATGCAATAATCACGAATTTGTTGATTTGCTGCAAAAAGACTTCCATCGGGACCGGTACCTTCAAGGTGCCCTGTCATATAGACAAACTGAACATCGGGATATTCCGTTTCAAGTTGTTCCATAGGACCAAATAAATGTGTTGGTAAATCTACCTGGGTCACTTCTCCGCACCATGCCCATATTATCACATTGCAGGAGGGAAATGTATTAAGATACTCACGGGTTTCATCATTCCATCCTGTGTATCCGATGTCATGATCCAAATAGCCATCGCCATAGCCATCCCCCTCAAACAAGTGCAATTCGTTTTCACCTCCATCATGACTCCAGTCATAAGTTCCATCTGAGTAATACAATTCAACCGCATCCATTCCGGAAGTAATCTGGCTGCCATGCGAAGTATGACCATAGCCGATATAGAGACTATCTTTTGCAGTATTGATCCATTCAATGGGGATTTCAGACAGGGTGTTACAGGTATGATCAATGATGATTGCATTTTGGGCTGTGAGAGGAGAGTAATTCAACAACAAAACCAGCCCTGTAAATGACAAAAACTTCATCCTAGAAAATTTTTATTTAGTTTTAACAAAATTATCAGATATTAATATAAAGACAACGATTTTTCAGGATAATGAATCCACATTCGTTTAACCTATATGTTAAAAATGAAAAAGAAAAATCCACCGGGTATTTCTAGAAAAATACAAGGTGCCGGTTTAATAGACGATCTGGTTGAAAATCTGACGCTGTCGGAGTTAAATACATTGCTTATGGAAGTATTCCGGCACAAAAGCCAGAGAATGAAACCTTCCATGATATTCGATAGTTACCGGAATAACCGTTTTGTGAAACCGTCCTCACTTGATCCGATGAAACTTTTAAAACTCAGGCTGGAAATAATGGAAATGGCCTCATCGTGGAAATTTGTTCCTGCAGAACTTTCACCTCTGACTCCATTAGGCACCTGTTCTGCAATAGCTCCTGTCGACCAGAATAATATTGTCACCGCACTCAGAGGAACCGAAGTTGTTTCTGATCCTACCAATGTACTTGCGCTTGAAGCCAGTTTGAGAAGGAAAGAGCATCCGGGCGAAGAAGTGAATCTTTGTTGCATGCACCGTGCAGTAAGGGCACAATCGTTTGATAACCCGAATTTTTCGGCCCATTTCGAAGTTTTCTGTATGGTTTCAGCAGGAAGGGATGGGGGTAATTTTACCTTTGAAAAGGATAGACTGATAAACCATATCAACTTCTATCTGGAATTGTTGAAAAAATTAAGTACTGATTTTAATTTATCCGTTCTGCTGATATCTTTTCCTGATAAAGAAAGTGGAAATCATTCATTTACAGCAGTGGCGAATGAGGTAAAAGAATCGATTGTTGCCTGTCCGGTAGAAATCAGTGAAGCGAAAACAAAATTCAGCTACTATAAATCCTTACGGTTTAATATACTGCTTCATCAAAACGGGGAAGAACATTTAATCGTCGATGGCGGATTCACCGACTGGTCGATGCAATTACTGAACAATAAAAAGGAAAGACTCCTGACCAGTGGACTTGGAGCGGAGTTTTTAATGAAGCTTATAAATTACTAGTTTTTATAGTTCATTAATCATATCATGAAAATATTTGTAACAG
The DNA here is from genome assembly GCA_964592225.1 of uncultured Bacteroidales bacterium. Classification (GTDB taxonomy): domain Bacteria; phylum Bacteroidota; class Bacteroidia; order Bacteroidales; family UBA10428; genus UBA10428. The sequence continues at coordinate 22,001 of CAZQCO010000027.1, read as the reverse complement.
GAGGTACAGGTTTCATAGGCTCATATGTGGTTAAAGCCTTAAGTGATGCCGGACATCAGTTAATTATTCTGGCCCGGAATCCTGAAAAAGTTCCTGCTATAAGAAAGCTTCCGGGAGTTAATTTGGTTCACGGGGAAATAAATAATGCGACCATTATTTCTAAAAATTTAGAAGGAACAGATGCTTGCATACATATTGCATTGCACTGGGGCAATTCAGCCGTGGAAATGTTACGTAACGATACACATTCATCGGTACAGCTGTTTGAATTAGCTGCTCAGGCCGGGGTGAAAGAAATTATCTATACCTCTTCCACTGCGGTGAACGACTGGATTTATATGGATAATAGTGCGAAAGCAGAAGGAGAAAAAAATACGGTGTATGAAAATACCAAGCAACAACCTGTGACCTATTATGGTGCCACCAAAGGGGCTACGGAACTATACCTGAATGCTGTTGCTTTCAATCATAAATTGAAGTTCAACATAATCCGGCCCGGATATACCTTTGGCAATCCTGTGATAGCTGGCGCCAATACGCAATCCGATACGCGGTTTGCTGATATTGTAGGGAAAGCTGTTCGGGGTGAGGAAATTGAGCTTATAAAAAACGATGGTACACAGTTTATCTGGGCAGGTGATCTGGCTAAAATTTACCTGGCCGTTTTAGATGGCAAAGAAACCGGAAAAATGTATTTAGGGCTGGGTAATAAATTTATTACATGGGAATCTATTGCAAGAGAAGCCGTATCGATACTGGGATCAGAAAGTAAGGTTCTGGTTAAAGACCTGGGATGGACCGATAAACCGGCATTGTTCGATGTATCGTCAATAAAAAGAGATTTTAGCTTTTCATTCTCTTCATGGGAAAAAATTAAAGAGCATATTGATTATTACATGACACAATATCAGTAATAAAGAACTGAAGTAAGTTTAGAAATATTCGGGTCGGCTGGATTGAAAAAACTACAGAAATTGTGAAGGCATGCAGAAAATATGGACGTCCTCCTTTTAACGTGATTTTAGTGCACGGAGGACCCGGTGCTGTGGGTGAAATGAAACCGGTTGCTCAACAATTATCAGATAGATTTGGGGTAGTGGAATCACTTAATAAGGGCCTTACTATTGATGAACAACTCCAGGAATTGATGGAATGTGTTGCAATTTGCACGAAAGTTAAACCCATAATCGTAGGTTTTTCATGGGGAGCCTGGTTAAGCATTTTTTTTGCTGCCCAATATCCTGACCTGTTAAGTAAATTGATACTTATTGGTTGTGGCCCGCTGGAGGAAAAATATGCACAGGTAATTCATGAAACCCGGATAAAACGGCTTAATGCTAAGCAACATAAAGAATTTTTTTCTTTGCTATCGGAAATGGAGAAAAATTCATTGGTTGACCGTAATGCTGCTTTTGAAAAGTTGGGTTCATTGGTTTCCCTGTCCGATAGTTACGACCCTGTTGAAGGTGCAGAAGAAGATATTGAGCTTCATCCGGAAGTATATTTTTCTGTCTGGAACGAGGCTTCAGAATTAAGGGAAAATGGCCAACTACTGGATTCTTTTAACAGAATTTCCTGCCCGGTTGTTGCCATTCATGGCGATTATGACCCACATCCTTCGGAGGGAATAAGGGTACCGCTGAAACAATCGCCCTGTAACTCTCAGTTTGAGTTATTAAAAAATTGCGGACATAAGCCCTGGATTGAAAAACAGGCAGGAGAGAATTTTTATCAGACACTGAATAATCACTTGAGCTAGTAAGGGAAAAATCCAGTGAAAGCTGATGTGATCATACTATCAGGAAATTTTAATAAATTTCAGCAATCACATTCATTCATAGAAATACTCATACTCATCGGTTAGTTCGCATTGCTCGAATTCGGTGATGATATTTTTAATCTGAGATAATCCGTATTGTCCGGTTTTGATCTTGTATTCAAGTTCGGGACACATAGAAAAATGATATAATAGCGATTCTCTCTCAAATTTTGATGTTAATGGAGGATAAATCCATTTATCGTCCCACAAATAATACGATACTAGAAAACTTAAAACTGTCGATTTATAGTTTATATCCAGAAGCTGGAAGAGCGAATAATTTCCCCTGTACACAACCTGGAGGAATAGCCGGCCCATATCGATGGGATTAAGCATACTGAAATATTCATACTTTTGGCTACCGGCATAATAGATAAAACCTGCAAGATCCTTTGGAGAGTAATAAAAAAGAGGTTGACCACTTGTATCGCAAATCGTTAAATTGAACTGGAAATTATACTGATTGATATATAATGCCTTTCCAAAAACAGTGTCATTATTGTCTGTCCAGTATTTAACATCTACAAGCAAGACATGGTCATCGATCTGGGCATGGCATAAAGAAGAGGGAAAAAGAAGCCAGAGACAATGGAAGAAAAACCATATGATTAACTTATTCAACATAGAGTACCAGACCTTTAAGGTATTCTCCTTCAGGGTGATAAATGCTAATAGGATGATCGCCGGGCTGGGTAAGCTGATGCAGGATTTTGACATTCCTGTTTGCATTGACAGAAGCAGCGAAAACCGATTTACGGAAATTTTCTTTCGACACAACCTGTGAACATGAAAAAGTAAATAATACTCCCCCGCTCCGAATTTTTTCAAGGGCTTTCTGGTTGAGTCGTTTATACCCCTGGAGCGCATTGTGCAAGGCGCTCTGGTGCTTTGCAAAAGCCGGGGGGTCGACAATAATCACATCGTAGCTATCCTTTGTCTGTTCTAAAAATTTAAAGGCATCACCGGCATAGGCTTCATGATTCGCATCTGAAAAGTTTAAGGCTACATTTTCGTTAACCAGGTCAATGGCTTTTGCTGAGCTGTCGACCGAATGCACCTGGTTGGCATTTCCATCCAATGCATATACCGAAAATCCTCCGGTATAGCAAAACAAGTTCAGTACATCTTTATTTTGGGTGTATCGTTTCAACAACTGTCTGTTCTGACGCTGATCAATGAAAAAGCCTGTCTTCTGACCCTCTGTCCAATCGATCCGGAATTTCAGGTTATTTTCCGATACAACAATATTTTCAGCACTTCCCATCAGAAAATTATTTTTTGCATCTATGGGGCCTTTAAAGGGCATGGTTGTTTCACTTTTATTAAATATCGTATCGATTTTATCCCCGTATATTTGTTGAAGCGCAGTTACAATTGAGTTTATATTCCGGTACATTCCGGCCGAATGTATCTGCATGACAAGGTTTTTGTTATAGTAATCAATTATAAGTCCGGGAAGGTTATCACCTTCGGCATTGACCAGCCTGTATACATTTGTTTCAGCCGAGTTTGTCAATCCTAATTTTTCACGCAGCGACCAGGCATTGGATATACGATCGGACCAGAAGGAATCGTCGATTTCTGTATCGGTAAATTCCAGTATCCTCACCGCGATTGAGCTGGGTTGGTAATGGCCCACGGCAATTAGTTCATCTTTATTGTTATAAACTTTAATGAGGTCACCCTCGGACGGATTTCCATAGATCTTTTTAATAGCTCCTGAAAAGATCCACGGATGACGTCTGAAAACCGACAGATCTTTGCCTGACTTCAAAACTAATTTAGTCTCCATAGCCATTAATGCGCTTTATCCTATGGAGCATGTGGAAGATTTCATAACATACCCAGGCATCGGTGGCGGCGTATTCAATTTGTGGCTGAGTAAGAGTTTCCTGCTCCCAATTTGATGTTTGCTGGCGTTTGCTGATGCGGATTCCCAAAATATTGGCGGCAAGTTTTTTTAGTCCGTTATCCTCAATTCCAAAATCTTTGACATAATCCTGGAGGTCTATAAATCCTTCCGGTTTAAACTGTTTTAATCGCTGCAAACCTGCTATATCGTCATGTATAGCAACACCGGCCTTGTATATAGAGGGATTATCTAGTATTGAACATAATTCATCGGGCATACCAATCTGATTCAGACGGAAAAGAAATGCCTGTTCTGAGGTGCTCAATTGCAGTAAGGCTACTTCGTTGGTAACCCCTTTCTTGAAAGTTGGTCGGGTTTCGGTATCGAATCCCAGTATTTTCGCATCCCGGATAGCCGGGAAAAACTCATGGAATGCGGGTAGGGTATCGATATAGAAGATTTCTCCTGAGAATTTTTTTCCGGGAAGTTCCTCAATTTCCGCCTTGCTGATCTTTGCCTTAAACTGATTGTTATTTATCATTAGGATCTACTTCCTGGTATCTGTTTTTCTAAAATTAATAATTTCCTGAGGTTTATACTCATTTTCTTTCATTTCTTTGTCTGAAAAACCCGGAAGATGGATTACCGGAGACAAAGTTACGAGTTTTGCCGGCTTTGAATTTATTCCTTTTTGCTTAGTGCCACCCGGCCATCTTCTAAATAATATACAACCTCATCTTTGAGCAGTTCTTCGATAATAGTATTAATTAGAGCTTCTTTTTTGTCTAGTGCCAGCTGAATTTCGCCCAGGTACATAGGATCTTCAACAAGCAAGGTCAGAATATCGCTCTTCGTCTGAGCAAGTCGTTCCGGGGAATTATCGTCTTCCAGTCTCGATTTACATATATCACAGGCACCGCAGGGGGTACCTTTCGGTTTACCAAAATAACTGAGGATCAGGTTATTCCGGCAATCATTTTCACTGAAGGCATACTGAAGCATGCCGTCAAGCCTTTTTTTGAAACGTTTTTTACGATCGTTGTAAAATTCGTACGATATATGTATCGATTTTTCATCTAGGCGTTCTTCTGTCATAATCAGCAAAGGTGTCTTGCGGGATGGAATATAGCTAATGGCTTTCATCTGGCCTAATTTCACCAGGTACTGGTAAACCAGGTCGCGCTTTATATTGGCTCGTTTTGCGATGAGGTCCTCGTCAATTTTCGTATAGTCGGAAAATAATCCTGTGTACGATCGAAGCAAAAGCTTTATGAAACCATCGAATTTCTGGTTCTGGATCTGAAATTTGTACAGGTCATCACGATTTAAAATAAAAAGTATCCGGGAGGGATTATTTATTTCGTCTGTTAATTCAATATAACCATGCTTCTCTAAAAACTTAAGTGCATTATACGCAATTACAGAATTAAGCTTGAATGTATTGGCAAAATCATAGAGGTTAAAATCAAAGGCAATACCCTTACCACTGCCTAGAGGAACCTGCAAATAGTTGGCCATGGCGCCGTAAATGCGCTTAATTTCTTTGATTTCAGGAAAACTGACAGCCAGTTTTTGTGCAGCCGATGTTTTATCGTAATTGTTTACGAGTAATACGGCAAAGGCCTTCTTTTCATCCCGGCCAGCCCGGCCGGCTTCCTGGATGTAGGCTTCGGGTGAATCGGGCATGTCCATATGGACAACAAAGCGGACATCAGGCTTGTCAATTCCCATTCCGAAAGCATTGGTCGCCACCATGATCCGGGTTTGATTTTTAGTCCAGCTCTCCTGTTTGAGGTTTCTGATTTCATAGGAGAGTCCGGCATGATAGAAATCTGCCTTGATACCATTACGAACCAGGTTCTCGGCAACTTCTTTTGTTTTTTTCCGGTTGCGCAAGTATACAATTCCTGAGCCACGAATATTTTTGACAACCTTCACCAGATCAACCAGCTTGCTATCAGTTTTTCGCACAAAAAATGTAAGATTCTTACGGGTAAAATCACCTTCAATTACATTTTTCTCTTTAAAAAGTAATTTTTCCTGGATATCTTCAATAACCTCCGGTGTAGCTGTAGCTGTTAAGGCTAATAATGGCGATTCCGGAAAATATTTCTTGAGTTTTGCTATCTGAAGATAGGAGGGACGAAAATCGTAGCCCCATTGTGAAATACAATGGGCCTCGTCGACAGTAATAAATGAAACCGGTAGATGGGGCAATTTGGCCTGAAATAAATCGGATGCCAGACGTTCGGGCGAAATATAAAGAAATTTGTAGGCTCCATAAATAGCATTATCGATCTTTGTGACGATTTCATGGTAAGTAAGTCCTGAGTGCAGTGCTGCTGCCTTAATACCTAATGAGATGAGCTTTTCAACCTGGTCGTTCATTAGTGCAATAAGGGGTGAAATTACAATACAGACTCCCTCCATATTCATTGCCGGAACCTGAAAAGTTATCGACTTACCTCCTCCTGTTGGCATAATACCCAAAGTATCCTTCCCTTTTGCAACTGATAAGATGATATCAGACTGTATTGGCCGAAAGGTGGAGAATCCCCAGTATTTATTTAATATTTGAAGGTATTCATCCATTTAGAAACAGTAATTCATACACTAATCTTCAAAAATCCTAAAAAATGTTAAATATCCGCGAATTAAAAGGATAAAAATATTTTCTTCCGGAAGCCCTCTTTATAATGAGTTCCTTATGATACTTGGACATTATAATACTAACTTTTTCACTATGTTTTATGATGTGCATGTTGTGCGAACAGTAAATTCGTTTAATTTTGAGCAATTCCTTTGCAGGAACTATTAATTGAGTCAATTTTTGTAATTTCGCACCATTTAATTTAATAATAACTGAGCCATGTCGTTCTTATCAGACAAAATTATTTCGGAAGGATTGACATTTGATGACTTACTTCTCGTGCCTGCATATTCGGAAGTTGTGCCAAAGGATGTTGATCTGAGGACACAGTTAAGTATGAATATAACCCTGAATGCACCGATAGTGACAGCTGCAATGGACACGGTAACTGAAGCGCCAATGGCTATTGCCATGGCCCGGGAGGGTGGTATCGGTGTAATACATAAAAATATGTCGGTTGAAGAACAGGCAAAGCAGGTTAAAATAGTTAAAAGAGCTGAGAACGGGATGATATTTGATCCAATCACGATTAAAAAGGAGCGAAGTGTTGGTGATGCTCTTAGTCTGATGAAGGAATATAAAATTGGGGGCATACCGGTTGTTGACGGGACGCATATCCTCATTGGAATTGTCACTAACAGAGATCTCCGGTTCGAACTTGATATGGATAAAACAATCAGCGAGGTTATGACCTCAAAGAATATTATTACTACTTCACAGGAAACGGATCTGGAAAAGGCTGCAGATATTCTTCAATATCATAAAATTGAAAAGCTCCCGGTAGTTGATGAAAAAAATAAACTCATTGGACTTATAACTTATAAGGATATTACCAAAGCGAAAGATCGACCCAATGCCTGTAAAGATCCAAAAGGCAGGTTGCGGGTTGCAGCTGCTATTGGTACTGCCCCTGATACCTATATCCGTGCTGAGGCTCTTGTAAAGGCAGATGTTGATGCCCTTTTTATTGATACTGCTCATGGGCATTCAAAAAATGTAATTTCTGTGCTGAAGGAGATCAAGAAAAAATTTCCGGGAATTGATATCGTGGTTGGGAATATCGCCACTGCTGAAGCAGCTGCTGGTTTAATGAAGGCAGGTGCCGATGCGGTTAAGGTGGGTATCGGGCCGGGATCAATATGTACTACAAGGGTTATTGCAGGGGTTGGAGTACCTCAACTCTCAGCTATTTTTGATGTTGCCAGTGCCATGAAAGAAAGAAAGGTGCCTATTATTGCTGATGGGGGCATACGATACTCTGGTGATATTGTTAAGGCTATTGCAGCCGGTGCACATTCTATAATGGCCGGATCCTTATTTGCAGGAGTTGAGGAATCGCCGGGGGAAACCATTATATACAATGGACGCAAATATAAATCGTATCGTGGAATGGGATCTATTGATGCTATGCAGCAGGGATCTGGCGACAGGTATTTCCAGGACTCGGAGGAAGAAATCAGCAAACTTGTCCCTGAGGGCATTGTAGCACGGGTACCCTATAAGGGGATTCTGAATGAAATAATCTATCAGCTTTTAGGTGGTCTTCGGGCAGGCATGGGGTATTGTGGAGCTCCTAATATTGAACAACTTAGAAAGGCAAAATTTGTAAGGGTAACCGGAGCGGGTATCCAGGAGAGTCATCCACATGATGTAACAATAACGCGCGAAGCTCCCAATTACAGCAGATAATAATTAATATATACAAACGTTTGATTATTAATTAAAATAATGAATCAATTATGAAAAGACATTTCTCATTACTTGCAGCAATAATCGTTTTTCAATTATTACCAGCTCAGGAAATATTACTTACTATTGATGATCATCAGATCACTAAAGATGAGTTTTTGAGGATATATAATAAGAACAGTGCTATTACAGCAGAGGATAAAAAATCGATCGATGAATACCTGGATCTTTTTATTAATTACAAGCTCAAAGTTGTTGAAGCAGAGGATCTGGGATACGATACTATAAGTTCATTTATAAAAGAAATGGCAGGCTATACAACACAATTAGCCAAACCCTATCTTGATAACAATCAATTAATTGATTCCCTGGTGGAAGAAGCTTATCAACGTTCATTTGAAGAAGTTAATGTCAGCCATATTTTGCTTCAACTTGAGAAAAATGCACTTCCGAAAGATACTGCTAAGGTTTATAATCGCATTATGGCCATCCGAAACAGAATTCTTGTTGATGGAGAGTCTTGGGATAAGGTTATACTCGATGAGTCACCTGATCCTGATTCGCCTATTGGAGGGGATTTAGGCTGGTTCACTGTTTTCCGAATGGTTTATCCATTCGAATCGGCTGCTTATAACACGCCTGTTGGAGAAATTTCAATGCCTATCCGAACAGAATATGGATATCATCTTATTAAAGTTAATGGAAGACGGAAGAACCGTGGAGAAGTTTTTACTGCGCACATTTTGACAACAACTCCTCAAAATCCCTCCAATCTTGAAATAGAAGCAGCAAAAAACAAAATTGAGAAAGCCTATGCCGAACTTCAGAATGGTGTTCCATGGGATAGTGTGGTTGTAAAATATTCTGAACACCGTGCAACAGTGAATAGAGGAGGAAGGATCGGTTGGCTGAGAAGTACTAATGCACCTGAGGAGCTTCTCGATGCTTGTTTTTCGATTGATTCAGGGCAGTATTCACAGCCAATTCAAACTACTTATGGATTTCATATTGTGCGGCCTGAAAAATATAAGGGCGTTCCGCTCTATATGAAAGGTGATGAGAATTTTAAAAAGAAAGTAATCCAGAACAGTTATGTACGTAATATGACTGAAAACCAGGTAGTAAACAGAATTAAGAATGAATACGGTTTTAAATTTTATCAACAAAATCTGGAAGAGCTTTATAATGTAGTCGATAGCAGCCTGTATGCCGGAAACTGGAATCCTGAAGTGGCGAAAGGGATGTTAAAACCAGTTTTTTCTATTGGCGATAGCATTTATTCACAATACGATATTGCCAGACACATTGCTTCAGTTCGTCATTCCAAAAGGACAGCTTTAATAAATTCGGTTTACAGTGAAGTAATTAAATTTAAGAATAAGCAAATCATGGATTATGAGATTACTCAACTCCCCAAAAAATACAGTGATTATAGGTATTTATTAGAAGAGTACCACGATGGTATTCTGCTGTTTAATCTTACCGAGGACATGGTTTGGCGGAAAGCGGTGGAAGATAGCATTGGGCTTCAAAAGTTTTATAATGAGCTACCGGAAAAGTATCAGTGGGAATCCCGTGTTCTGATGACAAAATACAGCTATAAAGATAGTACGCTTACTGCAAAACTGATTAAAGTTGCTAAGTCGAGAAAAAAGAAAGGATTAACAGCTCAGGATATTTCAAAGCTTATCTGCCCCCAGGATACCCTGCCTTGTGTTAACTTTGTTGAGCTGAAGTATGAGAAAGGCGATAATGCTATTGCTGATTCTATTCCTTGGAAAACTAAAGCGAATCTTGTTTCGCGCGATAAGAATAACATCATTTTATACTTTGTTGATGCAATTTTACCTCCACAGTCAAAAGTACTCAACGATGCAAGGGGACTTTATACAGCCGACTATCAAACCTATCTCGAACAATTATGGATAGAAGATTTGAGGGCTAAACACTCTATTGAAATAAATGAAGAAGTATTCAATGAAATTAAAAAGGAAGAAGAATCAGATTCAGGCAACTGAAATGTTTTATACACATAGTGTGAGATGTAAAATAATTTTTCTTCTTGTATTTTTATTAGCCGGATGTTTAGATTCAGGTAAAAAAGTTAACGAAGTCCCGGTAGCCAAGGTTTATGACAGGTATTTATTCTTATCCCAGCTTCAGGATATTATACCTTCAGGCCTTTCAACAGAAGACAGTATTCTTATTGTAAAGAATCATGTCGAAAAATGGATAAGGAATCAATTGTTATTATTCCAGGCAGAGCAGCATCTTGAACCCGATGAGAAAAATGTAGCGAGACAGATCGAAGATTATCGAACTTCATTACTGATCTTTAAGTACGAGCAGAGTTTTATTAGTGAAAAGCTTGATACTATTATTTTGGAAAAGAATATTGAAGATTATTATAATAGTTATTCATCTAATTTCATCCTGAACAAAAATCTTATAAAGGGAATATTTATCCAGGTACCACGCTCTGCCCCCGAAATCTATAAAATCCGTTCATGGTATCGCTCCAATAATGCTGATCATATCCGGCAAATGGAAGAGTATTGTTATACTAATGCCACAAAATTTAATTACTTCGAGGAAAACTGGAAATACTTTGTCGATATTCTTAAAGATATGCCTCCAATTTACACACGTCCGGACAATATCCTGCGATATCGTAAAAACTATGAAATAAAAGATTCAACCTACTATTATTTTTTAAAGATCAGCGACTTTCGCCTGGAAGGCTCAGTAACACCGCTGGAATTAGTCCGGGAAGATATCAGGAGTATCCTTTTAAATAAAAGAAAAATTCAGCTTATTCAGGAATTAGAAGCTAATATATACAACGATGCCCTTAATCGGGGAAATTTTGTTATTTATTGATCGCAGGCTTATATAAATAAGATTTTTACAACTAATTCAAAATCAGTGAAATTATTACATAAAACAATTAATCTCATAGTTTTAACCACACTTACGGTTAGCACATATTGTCAACCCTATATAATTGATAAAATTGCAGGTGTTGTTGGCAAGAATCAGATTTTATATTCCGATGTTGAAGATCAATACCTTCAACTGATGGCCCAGGGGGTGAAGCCGATGCCGACAAAATGCCAGCTGTTTGAAGATTTATTGGCGCAGAAGCTCCTGGTTAACCAGGCATCTGTTGATAGTTTGGTTGTTGAGGAGGGACAGGTTGAAATGGAACTTAACGATCGTATAAATTACTTTATAAGCCAGATAGGGACTGAGGAAAGACTTGTCGAATATTTTGGGAAGTCGATAATTGAAATAAAGGAGGATATGCGTGATGCGGTACGCGATCAAATACTGATGCAGATGATGCGCCAGGAAATTACATCGGGCATAGCCATTACACCTTCTGAGGTCCGAGCCTTTTATCATAAGCTGCCTGATGATAGTATACCTTTTATTGATGCCGAGGTGGAAATCAACCAGATTTTGATTTATCCTGCAACTAACGACAAAGCAAAATTTGAAGTAAGGGAAAAGCTTCTTGAGCTCCGTCAACGCATTGTAAAGGGCGATAACTTTGCTACCCTGGCCGTTCTTTATTCCGAAGGACCTTCTGCTTCGCGCGGAGGCGACATTGGCTGGTCTACACGGGCTGAACTGGATCCGGCTTATTCAAAAACTGCCTTTGCACTGAAAGAAGGACAGGTATCGAAAATTGTGGAATCGTCTTTTGGTTATCATATTATTCAACTGATCGAGCGTAATGAGGATCGTGTTCATACACGACATATATTAATGAAACCTAAAATTTCTTTTGAAGAAAAGGAAGCTGCTGTTCAGAAAATGGATAGTATTATTACACTGGTACGTTTGGATTCATTAACGTTCGAGCAGGCTGCTATGCGGTATTCGCACGATGAAGATTCAAGAGTAAGCGGTGGTTTGCTGGTTAATCCTTACACGGGCAATACGCGTTTTGAATTGGATCAATTTGAAACCAAAGAGCATTATATCATCCGTGATCTGAAAGTAGGAGAGATTTCTGATAGTTATGAATCTGCCGATGATAAAGGAAACCTGGTTTATAAAGTAATTCGTCTGAAATCGAAAACAGAACCTCATAAGGCTAATCTCAAACAGGATTATGAATTGCTTAAGCAAATGACTTCGCAGCAAAGGCAAAACGAAATTGTCGATGAATGGATTGAGGAAAAGATAAAAACTACCTATATCAGAATAAGTGAACCCTATTGCGATTGTAGTTTCCGATTAAAGGGATGGCAGTAAAACCGATTTTTAAAAATAATAGTTTCTTCTCAGGGAAATTGAGGGTAGTTCATGCTCTAATAATACTTTCATCATTTTTTTTCGTTCCCATTCATGCCCAAAAAGAAGCACAAATTCAATTTTCTGCTGCTATCACTGAAGTAGATGCAATTCTGGGTAAAGATACTAAACGACTTATAAACAATGTAGTATTTGTACATGAGGGGACAATAATGTATTGCGATAGCGCTTACTTCTATTCAAATAGAAACTCACTCGATGCTTTCAGCAATATTTACATTAATCAGGGTGATACAGTACACTTATATGGCGATTTTCTCTATTACGATGGAAATACAAAAATTGCCAAAGTAAGAGAGAATGTGAAACTTATAAATGGTGAAACTACTCTTACAACGGAATCTTTAGACTATAATATTTCAGACGGAATAGGCTATTATACTGAGCATGCAGTTATTGTAAACCTGGAAAATCGACTGGAAAGTGAAATTGGACAGTACTTTACAAGATCTGATGTATTCGATTTTCAGGATAGTGTAGTAGTAATAAATCCCGATTATACTATCTATTCCGATCGAATGAAGTATAATACGGAAACTAAGATCGCCTACTTTTTAGGGCCTACCGAAATCATCAGCGATAGCAGTTATATATATTGCGAAAGAGGCTGGCATAATACAGAAACTGATGTTTCACAGTTAAATCAGAATGCCCTCGTTCGGAATACAAAACAAACTGTGCGCGGTGATAGTTTGTATTACGAAAAACCTACAGGTTTTGGAAGGGCTATTAAAAATGTCGAAATTGTGGATACGGATCAGAATATAATTCTGAGAGGTGAGAAAGGAATATATTACGAAACTACGGAGTATGCCCGAATAACCGAGAAAGCAATTTTTTTACAGGTATCTTCGACAAATGACACTTTGTTTCTACATGCCGACACATTGCTCTCGGAAGTTGATACATCAGGTACAAAGTTGATAAAGGCTTTTTATGGAGTGAGGATGTTCAAAAGCGATATGCAGGGTAAATGCGATTCAATGGCTTATTCCCTGGCCGATTCGGTAATCCGCTTATATTATGAGCCGGTACTCTGGTTTGATGATAACCAAATTACTGCCGAATTCATCGAGATTCAAACGGAGAATCGCCAACCAAAAACAATGTATCTATACCGCTCCTCATTTATAGTAAGTATTGAGGATACAACAAAATACAATCAAATTAAAGGGAAAAATATGGTATGTCATTTCAGAAACAGCCAATTATACCAGATTGATGTTAGCGGAAATGGACAAACAGTATACTATCCGAAGGATAAAGAGAAGCTAATCGGTGCAAATAAAGCGGAGTGTTCCAATCTGATATTGCACTTTAAAGATGGTGATATAAATTCTATAAGTTTTCTTAATAAACCGGATGCGGTCCTCTATCCGCTTGAAAATGCACCATTAAATGAACTTTTGCTGAAAGGATTCAAATGGATGGACGAGTTAAGACCGCAGGATAAAGAGGATATTTTCAGAAAATAAGAAAGGGACTTTATGTCCCTTCTATATTAATATTCATCTTCATTAAAGAAAAAGTCATCCTTACTCGGATAATCGGGCCAAATATCTTCGATACTTTCATAAATTTCACCTTCGTCTTCGATCTCCTGCAGATTTTCAATAACCTCGAGCGGAGCACCTGATCGAATTGCAAAATCAATAAGCTCATCTTTTGTAGCTGGCCAGGGCGCATCCTCTAATTTCGAGGCTAACTCTAGTGTCCAATACATAAATCTGAGAATTTATATTATTAAAAAGTGCTGCAAATTTAAAAATTTAAATTACTAATACAACCTTGGTTGCCATCTTATTTCTGAAGCCTTTAATTCATGTGAAATAAAGCGTGATAAGACAAAGAGATAATCGGATAAGCGATTGAAATACCGGAGGATAATTTCCGGTACAGATACAAACTCCGATAAAGTGACAATACGCCGTTCAGCTCTCCGGCAAACAGTACGTGCAACGTGTGCAAATGAAACAGCCGGATGCCCTCCGGGAAGCAAGAATTTTTTTAATGGGGGCAGTTTAGCATCCATTTCGTCTATTTTGTTTTCTAACCATACGATAGCTTCATCAGAAAGTTTCACGAAACTGGCATTGCTATCGATACTATCGTCAGCCAGAATAGCAGCACAAACCATAAGTTGGTCCTGCAGGTGCACCAGATCATTGATAATTTCTTTTATTCCAACATAGTCACGAACCACACCTATAAACGCAATAAGCTCATCAACGCTACCGTAGGCTTCGATACGCTGATGATTTTTAGGTACACGCTTCCCTCCGATGAGCGAAGTAGAGCCCTTGTCTCCTTTTTTAGTATAGATTTTCATTTTCTTACCTGTTTACATAAACTCATCTGCGAAGAAAATGTTTTTGTAGGATTTATTTAATTAATATTGTAGCGAAATTTTAGATATCAATAAAACGGATAGGTAAATCGATATGAAATATGATCATTATCAAATCGTTATCAATTTAAATATATATATTTCAAGTAAATAAATTAAGTAAATTTTAATTGTTGGGCAGATATTGTTCAATTGCCCGGCATTTTTGCTTTCAAACAAATAAATGATACGATATTCGACTCTTTACATTTTCATGGCTCTTTTTTGTATTAACGGGATAATATTTAATGCCTATAGCCAGCCTGAATTGATCATACCACAGCACGAATTCTCCATATGTGGCGATGGTGTAGCCACAGTTGCAGTTGAGATAACGGGTACTGCACCTGTAGCTTTAAGATATCTCTTTGAAGGAGAGCCTTTTGAGGTTTCATCCACTGAAAATAGTTTCACATTCGATTTATATGAACTTGGTGTATATACTATTGTAAGCTATAAAGATGATGTTACGCCTTTACCAATACCAGTCGAAAATGAATCCATTGTAGTTACTGAATTATCTCCCAATATATATTTCACAGGAGGAGGAGTGGGTTGCAACAATGAAGATATTTCACCTCTTGTTGCTCACTTTGAGGGTGAACCACAATTTGTTTTAAATTACATGATAAACGGGAGACCGTATACACTTTACCTTGAAGGATTCACTTATACTTTTCCGGTTGATCAATCCATAGTCATTGAAACCCTGAATTTATCCGATGCAAATTGTAAGGTTGATATTGCAGTAACTGCAAGGTATGAGTTTATTAATAGTACAATACCTATCATTTATGGAGAAACGAATTTCTGTGAATACGATTTTACCGTTTATTCAACAGATCCTACTAACTTATCCACAGAATGGAATATTTCAGAAGGAGCCAACTATATTGAGGGGATAAATAATGAGGGATCGTTTATTTCAGTAACATGGATCGAATCGGGAACACACGAGGTGAAACTCAGATTGGTTGATAGCGCTAGCCAGTGTGCCAGCCAATGGTCAACTCTTAACGTTATTGTGAATGACAAACCATTAGCTATAGAATTGATTGATACAACCCTTTGTTTCGAGCTGGAAGAATCACTCATCATTGAAATTCCTGCAGAGCCTGAGGAAATTGTCACCTGGCCTGAACTAGGAGTTACAGGATCATCTGTTGAAATTTTTAATGCAGGTACCTACATATTTATAAAGTCCAATTTTTATAATTGCTCCGATACCGGAACGGTAGCTGTTGAAAATAATTGTTTTTGGGATGTTCATGTCCCTGAAGCATTTACGCCTAACAATGACGGGATAAACGATTACCTTGAGATATTTGGTTTATACGATGAGTTAGAATTATCAATTTATTCACCGAGTGGTATTTTACTCTATCACGCGAATGAAGAGGATGCACCCTGGGATGGTACAAGAGATGGAAATGATGTTCCTTGCGGTAGTTATCAATGGTATGTCACCTTTAAAGGCAGGGATGGAATGCCACAAAATAAATCAGGAGTTGTTACAATAATACGTTAATCCATGTATTCATTTTCAGTAAGAAAAAATTTCGTTGGTTTTTTAATTATACATATTTCTGTTTTACTATCCGGTCAGGAAAATATACTTACACACTATTTCTCAGCAAATACTCTTTATAATCCGGCTATGGCCGGCGATACACGGTTTATCCAAATGCAGCTGGTTGAAAGATTACAACCCACTGTTTCAAATGTATTGGTAAATAATATTCTCCTATCGCTCGATTATAAGGTTCAAAATCATCGGTCGGGGATAGGCATACATGTTAACCGGCGCACATCGGTTTTTAGCGAAACTCAGGTAAAAACGAATTATTCTCATACTTTTTTGGTATTTCATAAAATATGGATTAAAGGCGGCCTGGGGATTTCATTGAATACTATTAATACGCACGCCAACTCATACAAATTCCCCGATCAATACGATCGCTTCGGCTACACCGGTAATCCTACTTTAGAACCCTCACTTAATGAAAAGGCTACCTATGCCGGATTCTCCTCTGGTGTGGCAATATATTACGAACAGGGATGGTTTTCCATGGCTTTTGATAATATCAATCGTCCGGCTGTGGAATTTGCAGGCAGCGAAAACCGGATGCCTGTATTGTTTTTAACCAATATAGGGTATCTGTTCCCTATTGATAAAGGAAAAAAAGCGAAGCGAATGTTTACACGATATGGCGAAATAGAACCATATTCAAGTATCGGACCAGTAGCGTTGTTTTATAAAAATGGTAATTTCCAGGTCTTCAGCCTGGGTGTAAATGCTTTTACCCGACCTGTTTTTTGGGGTATTCAATACAGGTATAACTCTGTTTTCAAGCAATACCTATCAGAAGGTATTTCTTCCATCAACCTGATGGCCGGCTATAGAAACGAGATACTCTCAATAAGCTATTCCTATGATTTCATGGTAAACAGAACTCCCACCAATTTCAAAGGAGCGCATGAGATTTCGCTGATCTACTATTTTTATACTATCGAAGAAGATTACAAAAAGTATAAACTCTTTCCTTATCCAAATCAACTCATGTACTAGAAAGCGATTTTTTATTGATGTCGCATAGCCTAACTTCAAAGGCTATTCAAATTCTGCAGGAATACCACAGGCCAATGAAATTTTATTAATAAATGATGGGAATAATAACAATTATTTAAGCGAAAAAGTAGTCATTCCCAGTTTATTCTCTTCAGTAAATAATTCGGCAACATATAAACCGGTCGATAGAGTTGATCCCGGAATTAAAGAGATACAATGCGATAATTTTTGGTTTTTATACTCGATGACCTCAGTGAGGGAGCATTCGGCTAATTTGTCATACTCCGGATGATGAAAGGTTTTTGTTTCGGCATGGGAATCGTAAATTACCCTGGCATCAGGCGAGGTAATAACAATATATATATTTCGTGATCCGGGTTTAGAGGTCTTATTCTCCAGGATGTCAAAACATATTTCAAATTCATTTACTTTCTTAACAAGTGCAGTGGGATTCTTTTTATTATTGGCGGCTTTCTTAACGGGCGTTACTCTGAAATTATCAGCTATAAGCCATCCGGCAACGCCAATCCGTGTGTTCAGATCGTTAACAATTTCTTCCAGGCTGGCTATCCGGTTGTTGATCACTTTATTTTTTTCTCGTTCCACCAACAATGAATCAATTACTACCAGATATTGCTCTTTGATAGAATCTACCTGTTGTATTAACACTTTATTTTCTTTTTCCGACCTGCGTTTACCCTGTATCAGACTGGCAATCTGCTTTTCTTTGGCTTCAATTGAAAGCTTTGCATCTTTTATTGCCTGGTCGATTGATTGTGAAATGCCCTGATATTTATTTAATTCATCTTTATACTGGGCAATCTGCTGATTAAGCTTTGTATTTTCATTTATTAAAACTCCTTTACCGCTTTTACTTACAGCAAGGATAAGATTAAAGGCCAGCGAAATAGTGAGTATTGCTGTCAATACTATAACTAATTTGTCATTGAGCTTTTTTTTTGTACGCATGGTTAACTTTTTTTAGTGAATAATGGATAAACACTTTTCTTCAATATTTTGAACAAAGAGTAAATTAATCACCGGTATTTTTTATCGGGAATCTGCTAGTTCAGATTTTCTGTATACTCTTCAACCTCATTTGGAACAAGCCAGCGATATTTATAAATATGAAGTTTTATTCCTGGATAGGTAAGTTACAAAATTGTTTGCAATTTCAAGAATTTCGAGTTTGATTTTTTTCATAGAAGATTATGCAATATTTCAGTTGTCCTTTTTTAAAAGTATAAGATATACTGGTGATCACAAAAGTTACGTCCCAGTTTATTTATATCTCGAAAATTTAATCGGATTTTAACTTCATTTTCATCTACTCCTAATGACCAGGGAATACTTTCGTTATGACAAAAAATACATACGAGCACACTAAGATGTTAAACCTTAAATCATTAATAACATGTCACGCAGTTTTAAAATGAAGCCATGCAGAAAGAAAACGCCGGCTCACAGATTTGATCCGGAAACAAAAACCACAGTTAAGAATAAAATGTGGAAGCTGGTCAATTCAGATACACCTGATCAGGATGAAAACATGATAATGTTTACTAAATATAGTTTCCTTTCCATATTGGTTATTCTGCTTTCTACCTCGTGTGTGAGCAAAAGAATGCTTATACAGGAACAGGACAAGTCGAAGCTTTGTGCGGTGAATCTCGACGATTGTGAACAGAGGTACACGGTTCTTTTAGCACAAAATAAGGACTTCTCGAATGAAATTATCCAGTTGGAGAACCAGCTGGCAAATGAACGTAACCGGGTTGCCTTGCTGGAGCAGCAGTTGGAATATTTTAAAAGTACCAATACAAATCTTCTCGACAGGTTATCTGATCTGGCAGTTGTAAGCAAAACCGGAGCCGATAATATCAGAAAATCGCTGGATGCTATAAACGATCAGAATATGTACCAAAAACAGTAAATACAACAACAGAAGGTAAAGCTGCAAATAGAAGAACGGAGATCATTGTATTGCCCAAGCTCGATCAGTTTTTTGAGCTGCTTGAACCTCCGGCAAATTACCGGCAAATTAAAAGGAAAGTAGTAAGTGTTGATTGTTAAATAGGATTAAGTTCATTGGAAAGAGAGACTGCAAAAAGCGGCCTTTTTTACTTTATGAAATACTCACTTATAAACTATTGAATAAGTATCTGATTACTAATGATATTATGCTCTTTAAAAACGAATCTTATAGTGTCCCGGAGTTACAGATTTACGAAAGATGACAATTCCCATAAAAAACAGATCGAGAGTTACCCGGTCTTTTGCGGTTAGTGTTATTTCTTTCCAGGCATTCCGCATCTCGTCCGACCAGTTAATATCGTCGATAATGATAAAGCCTTCTTCCATCAGGCTTGCAAAGTGGTTGAAGTATCGGAGCGTGGCTTCGCAGGTATGGTTTCCGTCGATAAACACGAGTCCGGGCGAAGGATAGTTATCTTCAAAGTATGGGAGATAGTCGTCGAACATTCCGTTGATGGCCTTAATATTGCCGGCTTTGTATTTTTTAAAAACCGACCGGGCAAATTCACAACTTTCCTTATTGCCTTCAATAGTCACCACCTGCGCATTGGGAGCTCCTTTTGCCAGGTACATTGTGCTCAGGCCGATGGAGGTTCCCAGTTCAATAAGGATTGCAGGTTTATAATAGCGGGCCATTCTGAAGAGTAATTCACCGAATTTACGATGCACCGACGATTGGGAAACCAGATCCTTAACGCGGCACGATTCACCGGTAAACCGGTCCGAACCAGCACCTATGTTTTTCACGGGCAGTACTTTCCCTGAATTTTTTAATTCGTTCCGAATGTTGCGGATATCCGTATATTCCGGATACACTTTTCGGTCGTACACCACCTGGCTAACGAATTCGTAAACAAATGGCGAATGAATGCCATGGCCCTTCCGATGCTTTGATCTTATGAGATAGTTAAAGTAGTCGTGGGCAAGATGAATTTTATTTTCCATACGATTAATAGCTGCTTCAGAGAAAATGAAATTGAAAGATCTTAATCCGCAAATATAACGGAAATGGATTCGATCTCCTGGTAAGATTCATTTCTTATACTTTAAATTATAAAACCTAAATTACCAATTTCAGATGGTCTAACAGTATTTTAGAAACATAATAAATATGAAATTGAAGATAATACAGTCAATAATGTAATTAAACCTGTATTAGAAACTGCCTGGCTATTCTCTGAATTTCGTTATCTGTTCTTCTGGTTTTTTTACCGCAACTCATTTAACAAAAAGCTTCCCAATTAAGGTTACAATAATGCTATTCCTGATTATTAAGTCTATAATTCAAATAATACCGATAGCAAAGCCAATTGGAAAAATACCTTTCTTAACGGATTTGTCGCCGACGTCCCATAGCCTCTTAGGCAACGGTACGCCACGGTGCTAATACTATGTAAAACAATACTATTTTGTTATTCCTGTCACCGGAACAATGATATCAATCATCAACTATCGGTATTTATATCATTGACTTTTAAACAACATTGAATATATAGGGGCGTATCATTGCATCAGAGAGATAATACAAATTTGACTTTTGTTCTCTTATTATGAAAACTATCCCATTTTATATTTCAGCACGAGCGACATATTTCCTGATCGGTATATTCAAGACATATCTTTTAAATATTCAGCAATTTATAAATATAAAGCTATACGTTTTCAACGATTCATTTGCATTGTTAATATCATAAAACACAATGCAAAAAAGACTAAACCATAACCGAAATAAAGGGAAGCGTGTGTATATTTTCCGATTCTTGAGTAAGAACATAGCTTTTGTATTTTCTTTTCTAAAAAGTCGTTTATGGCTGATCTTCATGTTTTTGGCTATTCTTCGAAAGGATATCGGAAAATACATGGCCAAATTTATGTGCTCAATACGAATTGCTGCTTTGGCAGCAGGCATTTATTTTTTATTAGGCATTGAACTATATGGGCAGGCAGTAGGAGATTATCAATCAAACGCTGTTACGGGTAACTGGAATGCACTTACTACCTGGCAGCAATGTATAACAGCCGGAAGTTGGGCTGCTGCCACATCCTATCCCGGACAAAATGCCGGTACGGGTACAGTAACTATTCGTAACAATCATGTCATTACGCTTAATGTTTCTCCCGCAAATAACATTGGGGCAATAGCATTTGCGACAGGAACTGTAAATGCAACTTCATTAACAATCAGCGGACGAATCTTAAATGTAACAAACGCAATAACTTTTGGCGCTCCTGCTGCCGATGCCGGTGACCAAACTTTGATTGTTGGCACCGGAGTTTTAAATTGTGCATCTATCACAATGCCAAATACCAGTCAAGATATTAGAGATGTTTTAATAAGCATATCAACGGGTTCATTGAATGTTTCCGGTAGTATCATTATGAACGGTTCTAATCAGAGAAACAATATAACATTTAGCAGCAACGGCATTATTAATGTCGGAGGTGATTTTACCGGGGGCGGATTCACCTGTTCAACGTGCACAGTTAATTACAATGGTTCAGGCACGCAGAATGTTGGATCCTACACTTACTATAATCTTACAATTTCAAATGGGGGAAATAAATCACTTCAGGGAACATCAACTGTAGCCGGAGTTCTTAATTTAACTTCCGGCGTTTTTCAACTTGGAAACTTCAATCTTAGTTTAACCAATAATGCAGTCAACGCCGTTCAGGGTA
>CAZQCO010000026.1:0-39500 GCA_964592225.1 uncultured Bacteroidales bacterium | reverse complement strand
TTTTGTCTTTTGCCGTTGCGTTGCAAATCGCGAAGCAATTTCCAACTCCCAACGTCCAATTTTCAATTTACAAATAAAGAAAATAGATAAGTATTGAACATTGGATATTGGACATTGAACATTTCCATTACCCAGCATCAGGTAACTCCATATTTTTTACATTGAACTCTGAACTTCGAACTTAAAACTCACTCCCCTGGCGCGCCCCTTAACGCCGTCAGGCAGGTCTTTAATTCATAAATTATTTACAAATAGTAATTCCCCTTCTGCTTAATTGTATGATTTATTGCAACCCTGCCTATTGACTTGTATTCATTTTTTTTATTACTTGTGAATAAAAAGCATTATGAAAAATAATCAACTTAAAAACTCAACACTATTGTTATTTATAGTGACAAGCTTCTTACTATTTTCATGTCGCGCTTTTAGAGATGTTTTTGTTAACAATTACGACGGTGCCGGTTACATTAATAAGCTGATAGATTATCAGCAAGATGGTCTATCATACATTGATTCAGTAAATTACAGAGAAGGATTTGATGCGATTGGTTTCCTTCATCTGAAAATAAAACATTCTCATTCACAAAATACAAAATTTGATGAAATCAGAGGTAATCCCGAGATACATTTTGCTTTAACTGATGAATTTATTAACTCCGACCCGGAACTTAAGAAGGAAGTGTACAGGCGGGGTATACTTGCCAGATGGTTCAAGTATTATGTAAGCGGGCGTTGGGAAGATCAGAACAATAATGGAAATGATGAAAAATACTTTGATTCTTATTTGATTTTTGAAGTAAAATCGAAGATGAATGTAGTTTTAATTGATAATTTATACCTACGGTTCGGAAGTGATAGCTGGTTGAAAATAGTAATAAATAAGAATTTCAAGATTGAACCGGACAAGATAAATTATATTGGAACATTAACACTTGACCTGAATAAGACGGATCAATATTCGGGAAAAGTAATTAAAAATCAATATACATCGTATATTCCGGGGATAAAAGAAGGTTATATCTATGATCTCGATATGGATTTACAATATAATGAGAATGATTATTTGAAGGATTTGAGATTTCTTGAAGAGAAATACCCGAATATTTTTAGTAGCTATAAAAACAAAATTGTATACTTCCAATGGAATTAATCATATATAACACAGGATATAATAACAGTATCTATTGCCCGGCTGACAAATAATGATAATGTGACATTCCATTTTTACGGCACCTGGCAACCAGCACTCCACCTTCACTATCACCTTCGCCTAGCTTCGGTAATCGAAGAAAGTTTCGGTGAACAAAGCCAGCAACTTAACCTCACGAAACGAAGTAGCTTCATTATTCATTCTTCTCCCAACACCTCCATCGCCGCATGCACCATAAACAGGTAGGCACCGCCCATAGTGATCACATATTCGTTTTCGCCCCAAAGGAAAGGCCAGTCTTCTTTGTTCTCAGGGAAATCGGGAGGCAGAATCAGCACCCCCGGCACTATACCGCCGGCGATAAAGGAAAAATCGGCCCGGTTGTTCCCGTAAGCCACTTTTTTAGAATGCGTACCCACTCCCGAAACAAAGGAGATATCCGAACCCGGATGGCAGCCATAAATATAGTTCAGGCCCCGCAGCACATACTCCCGGTCTATAATATCAGGGAAGGTCGTATGCAACCAGTAGTTAGTAAGAGCATAATATATTACCCAGCCATTACCTGCCCATCCCCCGGTTGAAATGGGAACATTGTAGGGATTTTGTGAAGTGAGGTGATCTATCGTATCGCGGTACGATACTGTCAGCGATCTCAGTTTTTCTTTATAGGCTTCATCCAGAAAAGGCAGGGCACGAACTGCATTAACAGCATTCCAGTTGAACCGGGTTTCAACAGCACTCCATAGTTCCTCTATCCTTTCTGCATACTTCCGATCGCCTGTTGCCAGCAAAAGCTCCACAGCACATCTGATCTCCTCATCCTCCGTATGTCCCCCTGTAGTATTTCCGTGTCTGAACAGCACAGGATCACGGTTGTGTTCTTCGTTCCACACCTCTATTGCCGTTGTGAGACATTCTTTGGCAAGAACATGGTTGTATTCGCGCAATACCCGGCTCGCTGCTGCCAGCGCTGCAGCCGAACCGTAATTCAAAGGTGTCGACTGTGAAGTGAAGGCCCAGCGGTCGTCGAAAGTGCCACTGTGAAATCCGTCCGATTCCAGGCTATCGAGTGCCGGATTGTAAATCAGGTTATCGGTCATGGTAAGCGCATCGCCCAGGTGGGTATATTGCGAAAGATCAGGTACAATGATCCCGTTTATGGCGTGGCCCACAGCCCTGTGTTGTGCAATAAGTTGCAGCACACCATGCTCTATCTGCTGCAGCATATCTGGTTTCCCGTCAGGGTGGTGGATATCCACATAGCGGTTCTTCTGGTCGATTGAAGTCTCATCTCTCTTCGGGCGGAAGACTTCCCATGTGTATACAAGATTCAGGACGGTATGACACTGCGAGGGTGTGCGGATATCGAAATCGCCCGCATCGAACCAGCCCCCTATATTCAAACCCGGAATATGTTCTCCAGGTTCAAAGGGTGAATCGTTGGCCGGCCCCTGTGCGTAGAGGTCGAAATGTTTATAATTCACAGGTGCCTGAAGGGCATCGTCGAGATGGGCCGCTCCGTGCCATACCCGGTAGGCTTCGTTTACGAACATATGATCCATCTGCACCGGAAAGAATACATCGAGCGTGGGTTGCCAGGCATTATTGTAAACATCGGCTGCAATACGGAAGGGTTTCGTACGTTGCTGATCGTACTCTATAACGTACAATCCTTCTTCCGTAACCTCTGTAAAATCGAAAGTACAGTAGTTGTACCTGAGGTAATTGCCCCATTCCATGATTTCACCGGTATATTTGTATTTAACATTACCTGATTCGGTAACCTTCAGCAGGAAGGCTTTAGATGATGGTCTATCATTGCGGTCGAGTTCAATAACGGCTACTTTTTTCTGACCGGGGTGATATCCAACCTGTGAATGTCCGATCACAGGGGTTCGTGTCCATCTGGGAAGGATATTGGCAGAAAGATGCCAGCGTATCACTTCGCCCGACACCCCGGGAGGAATTAGTGTACGCACCACAAACCAGCCATTCTGGGCTTTATTCCTGCCATCGAAAAGCATAAGCTCACCTGTTTTCGATTCGATGGTAATATGCCGTTTCGAGTCTTCAGGTGCCAGAGTCAGAGTTTTGCCCCTGGCAATAGGCTGGGCTTCTGTTCTTCCGTTCCGGGCAAGTTCCATAGGACCACCGGGATATAATGGAAACAGGCCGCTGATGCTATCCATTATGTAGGCTTTCTCAAAATAGGCCGAAGGAAGAAATTCGAGGTTGAATCCGGCTTTGCCTTCCAGGGCCGGAGGTAATGGTGTATCGAGGTGAACACTCACAATAATACCTTTTTCATCAGCTTGTGCCCTGATGGAGTAATTGAAATTATACCCGGGATAAGCCAGCGAAACTTCAATACTATTATTTTCCCTGTTTGCCTTCCTCTCACGGAACACAGGTATGGGATCCCATTGTCCGGGAGTAGGGCTTAACCTCACATCGCCGTTTGTAGCAGTGCGTACATCGTGATGAATGATCTCTACTCCACTCATTTTTGAATCATCAAAATTCTTATTGTACCGGTTGCTAAATACCATCACATTGAAACCTCGGGCTTCAAAGTAATCCTGCTCATTAAGCCGGAGTTTGCTGTTGCTCCTGTTATCAGGATTACAGCCCGCAATAAAAATTGCTGTAATTGTAAATACAGACAATTGTTGGAGCAGGGTATTTTTTTTAATGAATCTAAAAAGTTCCTTCATTTCTATATACTGTTTTAATCTGTTCAAGAATATGCTGAAGAGCATAATGAAAGATACTAAATATAATATTTATAACACGTAAAATTGGATCTGGTTTACTCAATCTGATTGGGTTACTATCAATCGGTGCCGGAGGTAGTACTTATCAATTTGTTTTAATTCCTGTAATTTGTTATCTTTCCTTGTATTAATAGAAGAGTTATACGTTTATAAAAAGAAATCGCACAGTTGATAGAGTGAGCAGACTGCTTCAGTTAAGACTATTGATTAGTTTATAATCTACTATCGCACCACAGTATATTATTTTAAAAAAGGAGGTAAAAAATGAATCCAACTGCACTTAGTGTTTTTATTTTTGGTATCTATCTTTTGCTTGTCGGGATATCATTCCTTATAATACCCAATGTAGTACTACCGATACTAAAATTTGAAAAGACAACTGAATTTTGGCCCAGGATCCTTGGATCTGTGATCATATTGTTGGGCTATTACTATCTTGTTGCTGCTCAAAACGATATGACAGCCTTCTTCTGGGCAACAGTGTATGGCAGATTCTTCATTCTGCTGAGTTTTATTGTACTTGTAACAATAAAGAAAGCAAAACCTATGATTATTATGGTCGGAGTAATTGATGGCCTCGGCGCTCTCTGGACTCTTCTGACTTTGGTATAAAACAATAAATCTACAACTGTGGTGTGATTTTTTTATCTTGTACATTCCGGTCCGGGAATGCATACAAAATATCAGAATTAATTATCTTTAATACCGCTCTTTACAATCAAAGCACAACCTATGAAAAACCAATTCAAAAGCGCCTTAGTTTTCCTTTTTCTATTATCAGGTCTTTTAACTTGTTATAGTCAGCCGGGATACAAAAACTTTAAGGTAGCTGTTTATGTCCGCTCCTACGAAGTAAGAAAAATGGGGGACCTCCACTGGCTCGATTCTATCTGGACGGATATTACAGCACATCTCCATGTCGATAAGATATACCTGGAAACCCATCGCGACCTGGTGATGGTGCAGGAAGATACCCTCGAGATGGTAAAAAAATACTTTAATGACAAGGGTATCGAAACAGCAGGCGGCATCACCTATACCGTATATGAACCAAACCGGTTCCAGACATTTTGTTACAGTACCCCGGAGCACCGGCAAAAAGTACAGGAAATCATGGAATATACGGCCCTGCATTTCGATGAAATTATCCTGGATGACTTTTTCTTTACCAATTGTAAATGCGAACGATGTATTGAAGCCAAAGGCTCCCTGAGCTGGACCGATTTCAGGCTGCAATTGATGACCGAAGCTGCCGAAAATCTTATTTTGAAACCCGCGAGAAAAGTTAATCCCGATGTGAAAGTAATCATCAAATACCCCAACTGGTACGAACACTTTCAGGGTTTGGGTTTCAACCTGGAAACCGAACCTCTTCTGTTCGATGGGATCTATACGGGTACCGAAACACGCGATGCATTTATTAGCGCCCAGCACTTGCAGCCCTATCATGGCTATTCTATATTCCGGTATTTTGAAAATATAAAGCCCGGAGGTTATCTGGGCGGCTGGGTCGATACCTATGGATCGCCCTATCTCGACAGATACGGTGAACAACTGTGGCTAACACTCTTTGCCAAAGCCCCGGAAATTACGCTTTTCGATTTCCGGCAGTTACAACTGCCTTTGTCCCAGTTCCCTCCTGCTCCCTGGCAGGGACAGGGTACCAGCTTCGACCTGGAGGAATTAATGGGACAAATTGGTCCCAATGTGCTACCTACTATAGCACATGCAGTAGGATACACTTTCAGAAAAGTTGATCCTATAATAGGCGAACTGGGAAATCCGGTAGGGATCAAATGTTACAGACCCTATCATTCAGTGGGTGAGGATTTCCTTCCCTCCTTCCTGGGTATGGTCGGTTTACCTGTTGAAATTGTGCCGGAATATCCATCAGTAGAATCCATAATACTCCTTACGGAAAGTGCAGCCTTCGATGAACAGCTCATCCTGCAAATACAGGAAAGTCTCCTCGAAGGAAAAACGGTTGTTATTACATCAGGACTTCTAAAAGTATTAGAGAAAAAGGGATTGAACGATATAGCAGAAATACGGTATACTGACAATAAAATGCTGGTTAATGAATTTGTAGTCGATTACCGGCGGATACCGGCAGAAAAGGAAATACTCATACCCCAGATCAGGTACCTGACAAATGATTCATGGGAGGTTATTTCAGCCATAAACGGCCCGGTGGGTTACCCCATACTATTGGAAGCCGGATATAACGAGGGTAGATTATTTGTATTGACTATTCCCGAAAACTATACCGATTTATACGGGTTACCGGAACCTGTTTTAACAAGATTACGTGTCCTCCTGGGAGAAGATCAGATGGCCCAACTGAGTGGACCCGGGAATATCAGTCTCTTTTTATACGACAATAATTCTTTGATTGTGGAATCGTTCCGTGATGAAACAGTAAGCCTGAAAATATTGGCAGATGTAAATGCTATTTCTCTGATTGACATTCAGACAGGTGAATCAGTATCAGGAACTAGTGAACCTGCCCGGGGAGGTTGGAATTTCTCAAAAATACCTGAAAAAAGAGTATTCAAATTTACCCTAAAACCGCATTCATTTCGTGTCTTCCGACTAATTTACGGAAACACAACAAGATAGTTTTCTATATAAACACATGGTCATTAGAAAAACTTCAACAATAAGTTAAGCAATGAATACGCAAAGTAGCCCTAAGATTTTTTCTTTGCGAAACATAGCGGTTCTTAGCGCAACATTGCGTAATAACAAGTTAACCAGTTATAGATGTATGTTGAATAGTTATTAAGTAAATACCAACTTCAACTTAATTTTTTATCTAAGTATTAGTGCCATCAAGAAAACAAAGATTTGCTTATAGGCTCAATGAAAAAGAGGCCAGGAATAATTTCCCAGCCTCTTTAATTAGCTATATAAAATATATTTTATTTCACTTCTTCAAAGTCGACGTCGGTTACTTCCTGGTCTCCTTCTTTTTTTCCACCTTTCTTCTTGCCATCCGTTGCATCGGATTGTGGCTGGGCATCCTGTGCCTGCTGAGTGGCATTATACAGATCCTGCGATACAGCCTGCCAAACCTGGTTTAGCTCCGCGGAGGCTTTATCAATTGCAGTTACATCCTGCGTTTTGTGTGCTTCTTTCAGGTCGGCCAATGCTTTTTCGATAGGGGCCTTTTTATCGGCAGGAATTTTATCTCCAAATTCCTTTAGCTGCTTTTCAGTCTGGAAAATCATACTGTCGGCTGCATTAATTTTATCCACTTTTTCGCGGGCTTCCTTATCAGTGGCTTCATTAGCCTGAGCTTCCTCACGCATTCGTTTTATTTCATCATCGGTTAGCCCTGAAGAAGCCTCGATGCGAATACTCTGTTCCTTGCCTGTGCCCTTATCTTTTGCTGTTACATGAAGAATACCGTTAGCATCAATATCGAATGAAACTTCAATCTGGGGGGTTCCCCTGAATGCCGGTGGAATACCATCGAGATGGAAACGTCCAATAGTTTTATTTCCGGCAGCCATCGGTCGTTCGCCCTGTAATACATGTATTTCTACTGAAGGCTGGTTATCGGCAGCTGTGGTAAATGTCTCGGCTTTCTTGGTAGGTATGGTAGTATTGGCATCAATTAATCTTGTCATTACTCCGCCCATAGTTTCAATTCCGAGCGATAATGGAGTAACGTCGAGTAATAAGACATCCTTTACTTCCCCCGTAAGAACACCTCCCTGAATAGCTGCTCCAACGGCAACAACTTCGTCGGGATTTACACCCTTGGAGGGTTTCTTTCCAAAGATCTTTTCAACTAATTCCTGAATGGCAGGTATACGTGTTGATCCACCCACCAGAATCACTTCACTGATATCGGAAGGATTCATGCCTGCATCTTTCAGGGCTAATTTACAAGGTTCTACTGTCGACTGGATCAGTTTATCACAAAGCTTCTCAAAATGAGACCGTGTAAGTGTCTTAACAATGTGCTTTGGAATACCGTCAACAGGCATTATATAAGGAAGATTTATTTCAGTTTGTGTTGAACTGGAAAGTTCTATCTTGGCTTTCTCTGCAGCTTCCTTAAGTCGCTGAAGTGCCATTGGGTCCTTTTTCAGATCAATACCTTCATCTTTTTTAAATTCACTGGTAAGCCAGTCAATAATAGCCTGATCGAAATCGTCACCACCCAGATGCGTGTCGCCATTTGTCGATTTTACTTCAAATACACCATCTCCCAGCTCCAGAATTGAAATATCGAAAGTGCCGCCTCCAAGATCAAATACGGCAATCTTCAAATCTTTATTCTTTTTGTCAAGGCCATAAGCAAGCGAAGCAGCTGTTGGTTCGTTGATAATTCTTTTAACAACCAGACCTGCAATTTCACCGGCCTCTTTGGTGGCCTGACGCTGTGAATCGCTAAAATAAGCCGGTACGGTAATTACAGCTTCTGTCACTTCCTGCCCCAGGTAATCTTCAGCAGTTTTCTTCATTTTCTGAAGAATAATAGCCGATATTTCCTGTGGCGTATAGTTACGGTCATCAATTTTTACCCTTGGTGTATTATTATCGCCCTTTATCACTTTATATGGAACACGGGATATTTCCTTCTGGGTATTATCAAAAGTTTCTCCCATAAATCGTTTAATTGAGGAAACAGTTTTATGTGCATTTGTGATCGCTTGTCTTTTGGCTGGATCTCCAACCTTTCGTTCACCGTTCTCAACAAATGCAACCATTGAAGGCGTAGTCCGTTTGCCCTCGCTATTAGGAATGACAACCGGTTCGTTACCTTCCATAACTGAAACACAACTGTTAGTGGTACCTAAATCGATTCCTATAATTTTACCCATTGTTACAATATTTTATTGTTATTATTTGCTGTTTTTTCTCAATCATTATGCCAAGCAGTTATTTTATCCGTTTTCTGCCAGAATACGGAAGCAATGTCTTTGTATCGGGCCAGTTTTATGACAAAAAGACAGGATAATAATCTAGGAAGAGAAAAACAGGAAAATCAATGTCAGTTCTCGGATTTTATTTATAAACTTTGTACCCTTACTAAAAATCCCGGTTATGGCGGAACGTCTGAACACCCGAATAGTTACCACACATGTTCTCAGCGAGATGAAACGCAGGGGAGAAAAAATCGCTATGCTAACAGCCTATGACTTTTCTATGGCCAGAATACTCGATGCTGCCGGCATTGATGTCATTCTTGTAGGCGATTCGGCCTCGAATGTAATGGCAGGACATGAAACCACTCTTCCCATTACACTCAACGAGATGATCTATCATGCAAGCGGAGTGGTCAGAGCAGTAAAACGTGCCCTGGTTGTAGTCGATCTGCCCTTTGGGACTTATCAGGGAAATTCAAAAGAAGCACTGGCCTCAGCCATCAGAATCATGAAAGAAACCGGAGCCGGCGCAGTAAAAATGGAAGGTGGAAAAGAAATACAGGAATCTATCATACGTATCCTGTCGGCAGGTATTCCAGTTATGGGACATCTTGGACTAACCCCTCAGTCGATCCACAAATTCGGAACTTATATTGTCAGAGCCCAGTCAGAAGAGGAAGCAAAAAAACTGAAGGAAGATGCGCATTTACTTGAGGACACCGGTGTCTTCGGTTTGGTACTTGAAAAAATACCAGCTGTTTTGGGTACAAAGGTTGCCAAATCGCTGAATATTCCCGTAATAGGAATAGGTGCCGGCGGCGGTGTGGACGGACAAATTCTGGTACTGCACGATATGCTGGGCATAAATCTTGAGTTTTCACCCCGTTTCCTGAGAAGATATCATAATCTTAGCCAGGAGATCAACAAAGCGGTTTCCAACTATATCGATGATATAAAAAATCTCAATTTCCCGAACGACAAAGAGCAGTACTAGTTATTCTGCAGAATTTGATCAGCTTAATCGAATCTTCATGAAAAAACTATTTCTTTTCTTATTAGCTCTGCTGATATTTTGCACTTGTGAAAAACAAAGTTCCGATAATAGAAATCCTGAGTGGCTTGATGAGTTAATTCTGGAAATGGAAGGCAATCCATATTATTTTGGCAGTTATATTTCCCGATATACCTGGAATGGGGATTTCTTCTATGAAATTACAATCCCTGTCTCATCATGTATGTATTGCGACATATATGATATTGATGGCAATCGCATAAACTGGCAGGAAAACGATATCAACGATTATCTTGAAAACAGGAAAGATAAGGTTCTAATCTGGCACGATCCTTTACATTATTTACTCTGAAATTATTCCTGTGCTTTAACTGGTGGAAGTCCTATTAAAAGTTAATAATTTAATAAGCAATCATTAACAGCAAACCCTTATTCTGACAGTATTGATTGATTTCCAAAATAATATCCTCTGAAGGCAGCATAAGATCTCTAAAATCATCTGACCAGATTTGCGAGAGCCACCCTTCGCCGATCCATACTATTTCTTCACCCTGTGGTAAATGCTCCAGTACTTTCTTCAACGAATCGATCCCTGTAACCTTTACCTGGTTTTCAGTTACTAAATTGTATGATTTCAGTGTATTGGTGCCTACGATTATGGAGTAGTTCCAGTCGTTACCATTGGGCCAGGTATATAATTCCCAGCCCTTCATAGAATGTTCGAAATGAATGGTATTGTAATCGATCGGAGGCAATGGAACAACTTCCAATGTATGTTTTTCCGAACAATTAATAAATAGAAAAATAAAAAGCGCTAAAGTTACCTGGCCTAATAAAGATTTCATATACTGCTTCTCGTTATATTATTTAATAGATGTGTTTTTATATAAAAGGTTGCTTCCTTCCCTATACCTTAATCCAGTTACTCTAAAATTCATAATAATTTATACCGGAAACAAAAGAAAATATAAACATTGCGTATTTGAATCAGAATCGCTAAATTGAGACAGAAAAAATAACTCTTTGAAACCAAAATTTTACTGAATATCATGCGAATAATCTGTATCTCACTATTAATTTTATTTCATATTACCGGTTTAAATGCACAGGTAGCAGAGAATGAAGAGTACAATAAGATCCTTTGGAGAATCCGTACATCACAATCAAGATACCTGGAATATCAGGATATAGTAGGAAATCCCTTTTCGAATGAAGAACTTATCCCGGGAACCATAGCTTTTGTCTCAGGAAATAATATCGATAGTATACCGATGCGATACAATTGGTATCTCAACGATATGGAATTTGAATATCAGGGAGATATTTTCGGAATACCGAATATTCAGGAGATAAATTATGTTATTATTAACGGGATAAAATTTGTCCCCTTCTATTATCTTAAAAGCATCAATGGCTATATGATAGAATTAGTTAAGGGTGATCACAGCTTATTCCGGAGCGAAGATGTTCGTTTCATCGCAGCGAAACCTCCCACATCGGGGTACGAGGAAGCTCAACCTGCCAGATTCGATTGGTACAAACCAAAATATATCGTCATCGATAAGGAGGGAAAAATAATTGAAATTGACACAAATAAAAAGAAATTTCCTCTTCAGTTCCCTGGTTTTGAAAAGAGAATTGAAAATTATATTAAAGAAAACAAAATAAATCCTAATAAGGAAGAGGGGCTGAAAGCTATTATAGAAATGATCAATTCTTCTCAATAGGAATTGGATTTCAAAGTGGGAATCGATTGGCTTAAATTGATCAATCGAACAGTTCCATCACTTCTTCCTGTGAAATACCCTTCAAACTGTTATTTACAAAAGCATCGGCAAGCCTCGCCTTTCGTTCCTGCAAACGCAGTATTTTTTCCTCGAGAGTATTACGTGAGATAAACCGGTATACAAAAACATGCTTGTCCTGTCCTATCCGGTGGGCACGACTAATTGCCTGCATTTCGGCAGCGGGATTCCACCACGGATCCAGAATAAATACATACTCAGCTGCGGTAAGATTAAGTCCCACTCCCCCTGCTTTTAACGAGATCAGAAAGAAAAAATAATCCTGATTATCCTGAAATTTTTTTATTTCGGCTTCTCTATCACGAGTTTCACCGGTTAACCAGGCATATTGTATCCCGATCTTATCAAGATGTGATGCCACCAGATCCAAATGTTTCACAAAAGAACTAAAGATAAGTGCTTTGTGACCCTCCAATAGTAAGTTCTGTAAGTTGCGTGTAATTTCGTCGTATTTACCTGAACCTGAGAAATAATTCTCATCGACCAAGGCCGGATGATTGGCAATTTGCCGCAGTTTTGTCAGGGACTGTAAAATGGCAATGCCTGATTTGTGAAAACCCAGCTGAGATAATTTTTCTATTACAAGGTTCCTCGCTTTTGATTTTTCCCTTTCATAGTAAGCTTCCTGATTGTCGTTCATATCGCAATAAATAATTTGCTCACTAACCGGGGGTAGTTCAGGTTCAACCTGCATTTTTGACCGGCGAAGAACAAAGGGTGATATCAGTTTCAGAAGCTTTTCCTGCTTATTCTCGTCAGCATTTTTTTCAATAGGCCATTGAAATTCCGATTGAAAGAAACTGAGATTTCCCAGTAATCCGGGATTCAGAAAATTCATTTGTGACCACATATCGGTTAGGGAGTTTTCGATAGGTGTTCCTGTAAGCACAATACGGTTTTCAGCATGTAATTGTATTACTGCCTGGTAGGTCTTTGATCCCGGATTTTTTATCATCTGACTTTCATCTAACGCGATATACTTAAATTCCAAAGGCAGAAATTGTTCCAGATCGTTCCGCAGAATGCCATAGGAAGTAAGAATAATATCGCAACTCCCATGAAGTTCTTTGATGTTTTTACGCCCCGATCCCACATAGGTTAATACACTCATCTCAGGAGCAAACCGTTTCGATTCGTTGAGCCAGTTATGCACTAGAGAAGTTGGAACTACTATGAGTGAAGTTTTAAACCCAGCTCCGGAATCAACCCTGTCTTCGTCAAACAGGGAAAGCTGACCCGATGATGAATGTTGAGTAGGAATCGATTCAATTCTTTTTCCTGAATCTGCCTGGATACGTTGAAGTATAGTTAATGTCTGTAGCGTTTTACCCAGGCCCATATCATCGGCAAGGCAAGCTCCGAATCCATTTTTATACAGCCTGTACAACCAGCTATACCCTTCAACCTGGTATTTGCGCAATTCCGCTGTTATATTTTCCGGAACTAATTCAGACTGAGCATCAGTTTCGATCAGGCTTAACAGCTTATTCTTGAAAGCGTTTGATAAACCTTTAATGTTTTTGTTCAATAAGGGGAAATGTTGCTTTTCCAGCCTGATGGAATCCTTTTCAACTTTTGAAAAACTGAGCATATCGCGATAATTCTCAAACCACTCTATCGGAAGAATAACCACTTGCCCATCGGGTAACATAAATTCCCTTTCTCCCTTCAGGATGTTCGATGATATGGAGGCAAAAGGAATTTTAAAATCCCCGAATTCAACTGCCGCATGAATATCGAACCAATCGTTATTTTTTTCTGAAACCTCAATCTTAATCTCAAGATTATCCAGATAATATTCCTTTTCTAACTTATTCTGTGTAATTGAGAATCCTGCTTTACTTAACAACTCATGATTTTGGTTAATCCAATTAATTACATCATAACCGGTATTCTTATCTTCAGTATTTTTCGCCAGTGGCATGAAATAGGGCCCTTCACGGTTCACCAATCCAAAAGAAAGCAGTGTTGTTATGCAATCGTTCTCAAATTGATACCTGCGCTGCAACCGATAAAAGTGAACGGATTCACCATTAAACTCGCAGGTTACTTTTTGCTCTGTTTTACGATTGGCATAATACACACTTTTATCATCGTAAAGAAATTTGAGTACATAGAAATAGCGGCCACTTAAATCGCGCTCTATCGATAAGGCAGGTTCAGGATCAGCATCCAGATCGCTGATTGTAAATCCCTGTGCATTGACTTTATACTTCTTAATGGCATTACGAATGAAAGTCTCAAAGTATTTTTTCTCTGCCGTACGGGGAATATTGATATACTCTTTCTCAAAAAAAGGGAGTAGTTTTTTTCCATCGATGTCACGAAAAACAAACATCTTGTCATCGATAATTGCACAACAGGGTTCATTCATAATTATACTCCCCTCCTTGCCCGCCAAATGTAATTCTGTATCGTTATGCTCTATACTCAGAAAATATTTCAGGCCCTGTTCCGACCGTATAAAGTTAAAAACCACAGAACCTTCCTGCTCAACTACTTTCAATCTGTCGCTTTCATACACATTATTCTGCAACAATTTCTGATACACAGGGACAGGATTAAACAACAGTATATCCAGACAACGTGTCATTCGTTTTTCAATGAAGGGCCTGATCTGCTTTTCAAGCAACTCATCTGTTATGCCTGCAATAAAATCGCGGCTGTTTTGTTTTTTCTTTTTTGAAAAATGTTTGAAAAGATACTGATCGTTATACTCTTCAATTATCTTAACGAGTTGCACCTCTTCAGGAGATATAGCATTTTCATAAGTTGAGAGGTTCAACTGGGTAACCCGGTCGTAAATAACATAATTCCCCTTTTGTCGATCAGGTTTAACAAGGTAGGGTGCAAATACAAAACCGAGTATTCTGTGCTCGGTAAGTGTAATAATAAAGCGCAAATCCATCCTGCAAAAATGTGAATTCTCTCTGAGGTGTAAAAATGAAATTCAGGTTTTATTTCTCCTGTTGATAATGAAAAAGAAACTAATAATAAATATCGAGATATATTGGCAGATGATCGCTAAAGCCTCCTTTGTAAGCAGGTCCCACATAAGTACGTAAGGGCTTTTTGCCTCCATACTTCACATCTTCGGTCAGCAGAAAATCAAAATCAGCAATATGGATACAGTCTTCACATGTATTTAAATCATATTCTTCTTTCAAAAGAGCCCCGGATACCAGAAACTGATCAATCATATTCCATGACGCCTGGTAGCGATAGGTTCCGCAACTGCATCTTTTCAACAAACCTTCGGTCAGATTATACAGCTCGTTACAAAAAAAAGGTTCCGAGGGTTTCCGGGCTTTTAGCGTTTCTTTGAGACTCCTGTCAAAGGGCTCATCATTAAAGTCGCCTGTAATTACAATCTGCGCGCAGGAATCTATATTCAAAATAGATTCAAAAGCTTCTCTCAGTATAGCTGCAGTTTGTGTACGAAAGGGTTCCGATTTTTTTGCGCCTCCCATCCGGGAAGGCCAGTGATTGACAAACAGGTGTAATGTATCATCAGAATTTATCAACGCCTTTAAATACAATATATCGCGTGTAGTTTTTGATGAATTATCGGAAAAGGAGATAGGAATTGCCTCGCTGTGAACAAATTCGATAAAATCTTTGCGATATATCAAACCCACATCAATTCCCCGCTTATCAGGCGAGTCGAAATGAACAATCTCGTAGGGAAACTTTTCGAGTGGCGTATTGCGGATGAGTTCCAGCAGTACATTTTTATTTTCTATCTCGGCAAAACATACAATTTCAGGCGGTTGTGTTTCACCCACTGCAACAATGGTTTTGTAAATATTTACAGCTTTTTCACGATAACGGCCGTATGTCCAGTTTTTATAACCTCCCGGCAGAAATTCTTCATCATTTGTCAGGCTGTCATTAAACGGGTCGAAAAAGTTTTCGGTATTATAAAACATGATCCTGATATCTCCGCGTTTGTATTCTTTGTTGTTGTCTGGCGACTGACAAAATAGAATTTGCACAGAAACAATAGCGAATACTAATACTATTCCCAGGCGTATATTATTCATTACGTTCAAATGCTCCAATATCGGGGAAACCATCTATAATGCGTGAATTACCGTTATAGTCGAACTGAAGTTGCGGGATCCCCTGTATTAAATTCAGACTTCCGGCATCAGCAGCTGCCGAATTTGTATTCAGCTCAAAGTTGTACTCGTCAAGTGCAATACTGTCATTTACAAAGTCCGGGTCTTCATTAAAGATCACTGAAATAAACTTTGTTGCATCAAATTTAGGGATTGAATCTTTATGTATTTTAAGCAGGCAATGATCGAAAGCGTAGCTCAAACCGGCACTGCTTATACTATCATAATAGACTTCGTTATCTAATATTCCATCGATAATGCTGTTACTAAAATTCAATTCCAGATCCTTTGGATAGGTCACTTCAACCAGTCGATAGTCCATATCCAGTTCGAGCCCTGTGAAATAATTCGTATATATCAGCGAAGGTAAATTTCTGGGTTTATAATCATTGGCATAAAAATCAGGATAGTAAGCAGAAACATTGGAGATGGTGCAATGATAAAAGTTATAATGCCCTCCCATCTGAATTAAAATGG
Organism: uncultured Bacteroidales bacterium; assembly: GCA_964592225.1. GTDB lineage: Bacteria > Bacteroidota > Bacteroidia > Bacteroidales > UBA10428 > UBA10428. Next base: position 23,278 of record CAZQCO010000026.1, on the reverse strand, counting down.
CAATAGAACCACAATCTGCAATAATCGTATTATATGCCGTTATGCTACTGTTAAAAGCATATATACCTACGGCACTCGAATTAAGGATCATACAATTCCGTAACTCAATGGAAGAAGATCTATCCTCATCGGGATAACCAACCTGCAACCCGGCCTGGGCATTCTTAATAATTACGTATTCCATTATATTACCGGTACTGCGCTGATGAATAAATACAGTACCCCACTGACCGGCCGATTCTTCATAGCGATCATCGAAACGTGCACCTGTAAACACTATCGGGTCATCAAGAGTTCCGATGGCCTCCAACCGCCCCCATACAATAAGACTCGAATTATTTGTCAGATAGATATGTGTTCCGGGTTCAATAGTCAGTACTTCATTTGAGTCGAGAGCAGCGCTGTTCACTATCAGGTAGGGCTTATCATGAATCCATGTTTGCGTTTTAAAAATCTCGCCTTTAAACAGGTGCACATCTTGTCCGTATGCCATAAGCTTAACATCCTGCTGATTACTATTTACAACACATACTACCGAATCTTTTATGAGCATAGGATTGTTCGCATCTAAGGGATCGATAGTGGCTTCAACAAAAACAAAAATACTGTCTCTACGGGCAATACGAATATTTCGCAAATCATCTCCCTTTGTTCCATCAACATTCAGACGGAAAAATGATTGTTCTCCACCGGCTAAGAATAAACGATCGATTTCAAGCGGTTGATCGTACGGATTGTATATTTTGAAGTATTGTGTGACAGAGCTCAGAGTGACCAGTACAGTGTCGAAATAAACCGTATCAGTGGAAAATTCCAAACTGGCAAATTCATCAGTTACCAGTTCATCTTTTTTGCAACCTGCAATAAATACACACAATGCCATGCAGACGATACCTATCTTAAAAAATAACCTCATGTGTGATTTTTTTGTAAATGTAACCATTTCACTATATACACATTATCAGAAAACGAATTTTCCTCAATTGCATTGTGCGAGGTCGCGTTTAAAAATTATTTGTACGCCTCTGGGAAATTTTCAGTTAACTTTGTTATATTTATTATAGATTTACGTGATACGAAAACGATAAGTTCGATTTGCAATGGAAATTAAACAAGCTTCATCTTCCGATCTGATTGACATTCTTTTTCTCCTGAAACAATGTACTTTAGAAATGAATATGAAAGGTTTCAAACAATGGAATGATGCAAACCCGGGACCTGAAGTGATAAAAGAGGATATAGAAAAAGGAACTCTTTATATTTTCATGGAATTAGGAATTGCTAAAGGGATGATTAACCTGTCAGATGAAATTCCTCAAGAATATAATCAAATCAACTGGAAAAGTAATCCGGATAAAATACTCTATATCAAAAGATTTGCTGTTCATCCATTCTGGAAAAATACCGATATCAGCGATAAGCTGATGAATTTTGCTGAACAATATGCAAAGAAAAAAAATTATAAGGGTATTCGTCTCGATGTTCTTGACAGCTATCCGGCCGATGAAAAATTCTTCTCGAAACGCAACTATGAACATGCAGGAAATTTTCATAGCGATTTTCAAAAAATACCTTACGCGTGTTTCGAAAAAAACCTGTAATCGTTAAATTACAGGTTTCAACTTCCTTTTTATTTTACCTTAATCTATAGCGCCATTGGAATTCCTCTGTAAAAATCCAGTATTTTCAGAGCAAAAACGTATTGATATTTAGCCTGCAATAATTCCGATTCGGCCTTAATGAAGTTGTTTTTTGCAATATTATACTCAACGGAATTTACAATTCCAACATTGAATTTTTGTTCGGTATAGTGAAACGATTCCCTGTAGGAATTGACTGCTTCCTTTGCAGAAATATATTTCTCGCGGGCCGAAACCGCATCGTTGTGAGCCTGTTGAATATTTTTATAAAGCTGTTGATTCACCTGATCCAGTTCATATCTCGAATCTTCTACCTGTATCCGTGCACGACTAATTCCATTATTCACCTCCCAGTGGTTTAAAATAGGAATGCTGATCCCCACACTTACCGACTGGGCAATATTATCATTGAATTGGTCCCCATAAGGATAATCAACAGGAAGGTCATTTTCATAAAGTACGCGCTGATCGGAATATCCGGTATAAATACTTCCTGTCAAATAAATCATAGGGCTTCGGCGTCCTTTCTGAACCAATAAATCTTTCTCAGCACTTTTTAGCTGGTAGTCAGCAACCTTTATATGTGGTAAATAGCTTGAAGCTTCGTCGAAAACTAATGAAACATCAGGAATAGTAAACATCTTTTCCGGATCGATGGTATCAGGAATGACAATTGAAAATCCACCCGTTGAATCCAGATCCAATAGCTGAACCAGGTTCAGAAGTGAAAGTTGCAAGTCGTTCTGCATATTAGTGACATTCAGGTTTTCGTTAGCTAATTGTGCCTGCATCTCCAGCAAATCACCCTTTGCCACACTTCCGGCTTCTACCAGTTTATGGGTTCGTTCAACCTGTAATTCCGTTATTCCCCTCTGATTTCTTGCAACTTCCAATAACTCCTGCTGGTATAAAATCATGAGGTAGGCCGATGAAATCTCAAAAGTCTTCTCAATCTTTTCTTTTTCTACATTCTGAATGGCTGCCAGACTGGCAAATTGATTACTTTTTATATTGTTATAATTCTGCAATCCATTGAATAAACTTACACTGCTTGTTAAACTATAATTATCATTTATTGAATTATTCAGAATAAACTCATTAGTATAGGGATCGACCTGCCGCCCAAACTTGTAATCCCGATTCATATTTCCGTTCAGGTCAGGCAAGATATTAGTTTTTGACTGCAGCAAGTTGACTCTTGCCATTTCCGCCTGTAACTGGGTTCGCTTTATCTGAATATTATTAGTATGGGCATAATCGATGCAATCTGATAATGTCCAGGGATCTTGAGAAAACGATAACAAACCCAGGGAAATAAATAGTATTACAAAAATGATCCTGTTCTTCATGGTAGTATTAATTATGTTTTTTTTCATTAACAATTAAGTTCGTTTGCGGTAAAGAAGATGTATATAGTTGGCACCTTCGCTGGAATCCATGATTTGAATTAATTCCCACTCGTTACTGTATGAACTGATGTATTGTTGCAACCGCTCAACCCTCAGTGTTGAAATTGTCTCAGATCTTTTTAATTCTGTCATATTTACAGACTCCAGCCGATAACGTTGTATCTGATCATTGTCTGAAAGCCTGATTTCTAACTCTGCCCTTTCAGCTTCATTTAGCTTATTGATTGGAATACAAATTTCTTTCATTTTTATCCTGCCTTCATTGCTTTCTTAATATTCTCAGTGACAATATGCCCATCGAAAAGCTGAATTATCCTGTGTGCTTTGTCAGCATCGGCCGGCGAATGTGTAACCATAACGATGGTAGTTCCATCATTATTGAGTTGAGCAAGAAGATTCATGATTTCTTCACCGTTTACAGAATCAAGATTCCCTGTCGGTTCATCAGCCAAAATAAGCTGTGGATTCGAAATAACCGCTCTTGCAATGGCTACACGTTGTTGCTGTCCGCCCGAAAGTTGTCTCGGGAAATTATTTCGCCGATGGGTGAGTCTGACCTTCTCAAGTATTTCAGTTGCCCTTTTCTTCCTTTCCCTTGAAGAGATCCCCAAATAGAGCAGTGGAAGTTCAACATTATGGAATACGGAGAGCTCCTCGATAAGATTAAAACTCTGAAAGACAAATCCTATCTTACCCCTGCGAAACCTGGTCCGCTGTAATTCGTTCAGATTTGTTACATCGTTATCCTGGAACCAGTATTTACCTGATGAAGGCCTGTCAAGCAAACCGAAGATATTCAGTAAAGTTGTTTTACCGCAACCCGATGGACCCATAATGGCAACAAATTCTCCTCTGTCGATAGCTAAATTAACCCGGCTGAGAGCAATTGTTTCAATTTCATCGCTGCGAAAGATCTTGGTTAATTCTTCAGTTCTTAACATAGTATTTAAAGAAAATTCAATTAGGATACTTGATTCATTTATTATGCCACTCTATATAATATCCTTGATTTAAATTACTTACACTATTAGACTTAAAATAGTATTGTTCGAATTTGCTACAAAAATAGTCCGAATTCGTACAATGATAAGCAATCTTTTTTTGAACTTTCAACCTTCAATTGAATAATTCGGATATGATATTGATACTTTATCATACCTCAGACACTTATAATCAGGGAATACATTTGATAGATTCAATTATTTAACGAGTTTTGAAATAATAATTACTTTTGTTTACCTGCTTACACAACAAAAGATTGTATAGATATGATCAGGAAAAATGGGCGGATTCTGGCTATTGACGACAATGAGGATATATTATTTTCCTTAAAGCTTTTGCTTAAACCTAATGTCGAACTCATTACAACTTTGAGTAATCCCAATGCCATTCCCGAAACACTGAAATCGGAAGATTACGATGTTATTCTTCTCGATATGAATTTTACTAAAGATGCAAGTAGTGGAAAAGAAGGTTTCGACTGGTTAAAGCGTATAAAGGATATAGATCCTGAAGTTATCGTAGTTTTTATTACTGCATATGGCGATGCAGAAAAAGCAGTGAAAGCAATAAAAGCCGGCGCAACGGATTTTGTTCTTAAACCCTGGCAGAACGAAAAATTACTTGCTACCCTTAATGCGGCTCTTCAGTTGAGAGAATCGAAGAAAGAAGCTGGTAATCTGCGTTCACGTCAGAAAGAATTATGTGCCATCATCGATCAGCCATTTCATGAATTTATTGGCGATTCACCTGAAATGAAAGAGGTATTTAATACCATACAGAAAGTTGCCAAAACCGATGCAAACGTTCTGATACTGGGTGACAATGGTACCGGAAAAGAACTTGTTGCCAGAGCCTTATACAGGAATTCTATGCGGCATCAGGAAGTATTTGTGAGTGTTGATATGGGCTCTATTACCGAAACTCTTTTCGAGAGTGAACTTTTTGGCCATGTGAAGGGAGCTTTTACCGATGCCAAAAGCGACAAACCCGGACGATTTGAACTTGCATCGAAAGGAACCCTGTTCCTCGATGAAATTGGCAATCTGTCATTCGCGCTCCAGTCAAAACTCCTCACTGCCATCGAACGAAGAGAAGTAACCAGGGTGGGTTCCAACAAGAGCATTCCCATCGATGTTCGTCTGATTTGTGCTACAAACAATGATATTCATAGTCTGGTTCAGGAAGATAAATTCCGGCAGGATCTTCTATACCGTATCAATACCGTTGAAATTCATCTGCCTTCGCTGCGTGAACGAACTGGCGATATAGCTATACTGGCCAAGCATTTCCTGGATATCTATACAAAAAAATATAAGAAGAAAATATCAAAAATAGCTGCAACAGCAATAAATAAGCTCAATCATTACGCCTGGCCGGGAAATGTCAGGGAATTGCAACATGCCATCGAAAGAGCTGTGATCATGTGCGAGACATCCATTCTTGAGCCTGACGATTTCTATTTTTCCTCCCGGAAAAAACAGGATGATGTAGCGCTTGATACCTATAACCTGGATGATATAGAACGTACAATAATTCTAAAAGTACTGAAACAAAACCAGGGAAATATAACCCAGGCCTCAAAAGAACTTGGATTGACACGTACCTCGTTATACCGAAGAATGGAAAAGTATGATCTTTAAAAATTTTCGCTTTAACCTTGTTCTGAGGATCATTCTGTTAACAGTTTCGATCTTTCTTTTCTATTATTCATTTAATACAAATTTTTTCTTCACACCGATTATTGTTGGCGCACTCATTCTCTTCCAGGTATCATCGTTGATTCGTTTTATCGATAAAACCAACCGCGAGTTGACTTCCTTTCTTGAATCGATAAGATTCAGCGAGTTTACACGCAAGTTTAATATGGAAGGTATGGGATCATCGTTTGAACAGTTAAACGTTGCACTTAACGAAGTCATCAACGATTTTCAGCGCGTGCGGTCAGAAAAAGAAGAACACTTCTACTACCTGCAAACCATATTGCAAAATATCGATGTAAGTCTTATAGCCTACCAAACCGATGGTACAATAGATCTTATCAACAAATCGGCTAAAAAGCTTTTCCAGGTTTCGGGACTTACCAATATCCGTAAACTTGAAAAATTAAGTAAAGAACTCGTTGATGTATTGTTCAGTATAAAACCAGGTGAGAGTGAACTGGTGAAGGTTTACGATGAAGATGATTTTTTACAGCTTGCCATTTATGCTACTACAATTAAAGTGAGAGAAAAGCTGACTACGCTGGTAACCATTAAAGATATTCAAAATGTGCTGGAAGAGCAGGAAACTGAAGCCTGGCAAAAGCTGATCAGAGTGCTCACACATGAAATCATGAACTCGATCACTCCTATTGCCAGTCTGTCTTCTACGCTTCAAAAAATGTTGAAAGGATATTCAAAAGATATTGACAAACAAACAGCTCTTGACAAAGAAAGTATCAAGGAATTTGAGAATGCATTGGTTACCATAAATAAACGCAGCAATGGTTTATTGCATTTCGTAGATACGTACCGTAACCTGACAAAAATTCCAAAACCAAATTTCACTTTTATTAAGGTGAAATCCTTGTTTGATAATATCAACTTATTGCTGGATAATGAATTGAAAAATATGGGAATTAAGTTTACTACTCATATCGAACCGGAGCAAATGGAAATTACAGCTGATGAACAGCTTATAGAACAAGTACTGATCAATTTGATAAAAAATTCCATTCATGCCCTGAAAAACTGGCCAAAGCCTGAAATCCGAATGCTTGCATTTTATAATAAAAGAGGAAGATATACATTACAAATTGTAGATAACGGCCCCGGAATACTTCCTGATGTACTGGAAAAAATATTCATCCCTTTCTTTACTACCAAACCTTCCGGTTCAGGCATCGGATTAGCCTTATCGCGCCAGATCATGCGCCAGCATAACGGAATGATCACAGCCTACTCAAATCCTAAAAAAGAAACGATTTTCACGCTTACTTTTTAGTGTTTACTCAATACATAGGGATGTCCCCTGCACCTCAATATTTTCTCCCTTCCTGATTTTAGCTCTTTTACGATATTCAATACTTCCATTTCGTATAACAAGTCCCTCCTCTACCAACAGTTTGGCATGCGCTCCAGATTGCGCTATCCCAATTACTTTTAGAAGCTTAATGAGCTCAATGTAATCATCCGTGAGTTTAAAAACCATGCAAGTTCTCTAATTGGTTAAATAGTTATTCAATGATAGAAATATTTTTTTATTTGAAGTCGATATAGCACCATAGAAGTTAACTGCTGAGATTTTATTTACAAATACTGGACAAGCTGTCAGTATTTCATAAAATTATTGTATATCTTGAGGATGAATGCAATGAGTATATAAAAATCTGGATTTAAGGGCTTATCATATTTATTATATTTATTTATGTAGATATATGTATGTTTTGGTATGTTATTTGAACTAAGTTGAATAAATAATGTTAAATATTAAAAATCAAATAAAATGGCACTTGAACACTTAACAAAGGATACTTTCAAGGAAAAGGTATTCGACTTCGAATTAAACAAAGAATGGAAATACGAAGGTCCACGACCAGCAATAATCGATTTTTATGCCGATTGGTGCGGTCCCTGCAAAATGGTGGCTCCAATACTCGAGGAGTTAAAGACTGAATTTGGTGATAAGCTGGACATATATAAAATAGATACTGAAGCAGAAAAAGAATTATCATCGATATTTGGAATACGCAGTATTCCCAGCCTGCTTTTTATCCCGCTCGAAGGACAGCCACAAATGGCTATGGGAGCTCTGCCAAAAGATTCATTCCGGAAAGCGATCAACGATGTCCTTAAAGTGAACTAATGAAACGAATTCTTAAAAAACATTGGCTCCCGGTAACACTATCCATAATTGGACTTTTAGGTGGTTATTTCTACTGGCGATTTGTTGGCTGCAAGACAGGATCCTGCCCAATTACTTCAACCTGGTATATGAGTGTTATAATGGGAGGCTTAATAGGATATCTAATAGGCGATTCAATTAATGACTTTCGGAATAAAAGACATACAAAGCATAAGAGAATTCTGGAATGAGCGCTATGCTCAGCAAGAATTTATTTATGGCAAAGTTCCTAATGCATTCCTGAAAACATTTCTGGAAAACAAGTGTCCCGGGAAAATTCTCCTTCCCTCCGAGGGCGAAGGTCGTAATGCAATATTTGCTGCAAAAAAAGGATGGGATGTATATGCTGTGGATTTTAGTGAGGTAGCTCAACAGAAAGCTCTCACCTGGGCCGAAACGAATAAGTTGCAGATACACTATCAGGTAGCTGATATAGCAGAATGGGAATGCGATCTGCAATTTGATTGTATAGCTCTTATTTATGCCCATTATGCACCGGAGCACCGCGAGCAAATTCATAGAAAGTTTGCTACTCTTTTAAAATCCAGTGGGAAAATTATTCTGGAATCTTTTTCGAAAAAGCAGATCAATTACGATTCAGGTGGACCTTCAAATCCCGAGTTGCTATATGACGCCTTTACTCTCGGTAATGATTTTAATAAGCTGAAAATAGAATTTCTTCAGGAACGTGTTATCAATTTTGAAGAAGGGGATTTTCATAACGGAGATGCCAGTATTTTGCGAATGATTGCTAAAAAACCATAAAACAGTATGTAATGAAGTATTTCTTTGCAAAACAGTTAAATATAACTTACGAAGAAGCACGACAACTTATCGAAGAAAAATTAAAAGTTTTCGGATTGGGAATTGTATCCGAAATTGATATTCATGAAAAGTTCAAAGAAAAGCTGGGTATCGATTTCAGAAGGTATAAAATTATCGGGGCATGCAGTCCAAAACACGCATATGCGGCAATTTCGAACGAAGAGCATATTGGATTGATGCTGCCCTGCAATATAGTTCTACAAGAAAAAGGGGGGAAACTGATTGAAATATCTGTTATTGACCCTGTTGCATCGATGCAGGCTATAGAAAACAATTCACTTGGCCCAATAGCTTCTGAAATAAGAAATAATCTTACCGAATTTATTGAATCGCTTTAAAGCACTATTTAATAAGTTGTTGCTTTAATTGAAACCTGTCGACTTTAAAGGAATGATTACGGGGAAGTTCATCAACAAATATAATTTCTTTTGGATGATATCGTTTTGGGAGTTCATCTTTTAGGACCGATTCTATTTCATCTTCAGTAATTTCGCTACCTCCCTTTTCCAATACCAGAATAACTTTTTCACCCAATTTTTCATCGGCTAAACCTATTACAGCACAATCCAATCCTGTGGTTTTCGATACAATAGCTTCTATTTCCTCAGGGACTATTTTAATACCTCCTGAATTAATCAGATTATCGAAGCGGCCAATCCAGCGGAAAGTAGTTTTATCCGTCAGATCTACTACATCATTTGTGACGATTTTATGTTCGAAAAAATCAGCTTCGATTTCCAGACAACCACGACTATCAACTGAAAAACTAACTCCCGGTATTGCTACGTATGAACGTTCGGGTTCGGCACCGCCTATTCTCCTTATGGCAACATGTGAACAAGTCTCAGCCATACCATATGTAGCATAAACCTCATTTGGCAAATCGCCAAGCATCACTTCCAATTCGTCACGTATTTCGGCTCCGCCGATGATCAGTTTTGTTATTCGTCGTAATGTTTCGATTGAATTTAAGGAATTATAAGCCTGAAGAGGAACCATGGCACAAAATTCAATATTACCACAACCTGTCAGATCAGGCATACTTGACGGCTCAGTAAGTAAAAGATTTAATCCGCCAACAAAAGCTCTGACAATCATCATCTTCCCCGCTATATAATCGATGGGGAGACATAAAAGAACAGAACAACCAAATCGCAAATTAAATAGTTCACAGGTTTTTTGAGCTGAAAGCATCATCGATTTTTTCGGGAGTTTCAGATTTTTCGGTTTTCCTGATGTGCCTGAAGAAGTCTGTTCAATGAAATCTTTCTCATCGATCCATTCCTCAATAAAGGCATATACCTTCTTTTCCCATTCAGGAATACTCTTATCCTTCCGAATACTATCGCATAAGTTTTGCAGATTATCAATAGGATAAATTCTATTGTTGATCAATAAGCCGTGTAGATTATTTTGCATCGATTATTTATTTATTGACAAATAGGGAAAGATCCCATTTTTTCTGTGGGAAATAATACAACTTTTCTCCCATAAGTGCAAGGGGTGATTCTATATTATTTACGAACAAATCTCCTGTACTCAACCCCTGAGCCATTGAATTTTTAAGTGAATATGTCCATTGCGCTATAGCATTGAGTCCTATATTTGTTTCCAGCGAAGAGGTAATCCACCAGCCAATATTTTGCCTGTTTGCGGTTTCAATCCATTCTGTGCAAGAGCTGATTCCTCCCAGTAATCCTGGTTTTAAAACAATATATTGCGGTTGGATTATTTTAAGTAGTTGTTGTTTATTCTCCACAGTGTACTTACCGATAAGCTCCTCGTCCAGGGCGATGGGAATTGGAGTCGTTTCACATAAGGCTGCCATTTCGTCGAGCTGGGAAGGTAAAATAGGCTGCTCCACACTGTGAAGATCCAAATCAGATAATCGATACAGATATTCCAAAGCATCTTCAGGAGGAAATGCACCATTGGCATCAACACGAATCTCAAGATCATCAACCTTGTATCGTTTTCGGATATCAGCTATAATTTCATATTCTTCATCAAAGTCCAAAGCTCCAATTTTTAACTTCAGACACTGAAAGCCAAGGTTCAATTTCTGATCAATCTGAGCGCACATTTCCTTTCTTGTTCCCATCCAGATAAGGCCATTAATGGCTATCGAATCTTTTCCATCGGTAAATGACGAAGGATATAAAATTTTTGATCCATTCTGTTCCAGATCCTTTATCGCCGTTTCCAGGGCAAAATTAATTGAAGGAAATGCATACAAAGGCATATTGAGTTCATACCAGCCCTTATTTATCAGATCGACAATTTCCTTAATTTTTTTTTCATATCCTTCCACATCATCCATGCTCAGACCAGGGAATAAGGAGCACTCCCCAATACCAAATAAGTTGGGAGAGGAATTATCGTAAAGTACAATATAATAGACTGGTTTACTTGTAAACGCTCCACGCGAAGTAGTAGCAGGTCTTCGAAACCTGAATTCGTTATAGCGGATAACAGCTTTAATCATTATAGTATAAAACCTAATCCGAACATTATGGAAAAAATAAGCGTGGTTAAAGCCAGCTTTCTAAGTTCGGTGTTTAACTCAATTGGTTCGGTATTTTGAATGACCACTTTTATATTTAATACGAACAAAGGAAAAGTCAGGATAAAAAGAAATTGAAAAATAGAATGATAAAATTTAATTGTATATATCAGACTCAATACCATGGAAAGACAAATTAATATTACATGATACATTTTAGCGCCTCTCGAACCTAACCTGACAACCAGTGTCCGTTTACCTGAAAGAGAGTCGTTCTTAATATCACGCATATTATTCAGGTTGAGTACTCCCGAACTAAGTAAACCAATAGCAGATGCCGGTAAAAAAATCCACGGTGTAAAAGTATGAGTATGTAAATAATACGTTCCGGCCACTCCTACAATCCCAAAGAATATAAAGACGAACATATCTCCCAGTCCAACATAACCATAAGGTTTTCGACCAATTGTATACGTAATGGCAGCATAAATGGCAATAAGCCCGAGAGCTAAAAAAAATAGTTTACTTCGGATGTCGGGTAAACCGATAAAAATCAGGAGTAAACCATTGGCTAGTGATAAAAATGCAAAAAGCAGGATAACTCTTTTTATACTTCTCTTTCCTATAAGTCCGCTCTGTATAGCCCGTCCCGGTCCTATCCTGTTTTTGTTATCCACTCCGTGTATTGCATCCCCGTAATCGTTAGCCAGGTTCGATAGTATCTGAAGAAAAAGTGTAGTAAAAGCAGCCATTAAAAATATTTTCAGGTGGAATGATCCGGAGGCATAAGCCAGAAAGCTGCCTAACACGGAACAGGAAAGTGCAAGAGGAAGTGTGCGTAGCCGGAAAGCTTTAATCCAGATTAAAAGATTCATATAGGCAATTTAAGGCATCTTTGGGAATTTATCAAAGTTAGGTTTTCGTTTTTCCAAAAAGGCCTTTTTCCCTTCCTGTGCCTCATCGGTCATATAATACAGCATGGTTGCATTGCCGGCTAACTCCTGAATGCCGGCCTGGCCATCAAGTTCGGCATTTAAACCGGCCTTTATCATCCTAAGTGCCATAGGGCTATGCTCCTTGATTTTTTTACACCAGGCAAGGGTCTCATCTTCTAACCCGGAAAGCGGTACCACTTTATTCACTAGTCCCATCTCCAGTGCCTCCCTGGCCGAATACTGTTCACATAAAAACCATATCTCCCGCGCTTTCTTTTGGCCAACAATACGGGCAAGATAGGATGAGCCAAAGCCGGCATCGAAACTACCTACTTTGGGACCCGTTTGTCCAAAAATTGCATTTTCCGATGCAATAGTCAGGTCGCAGACCACATGAAGTACGTGACCACCACCTATGGCATACCCATTCACCATGGCAATTACAGGTTTCGGAAGGGCCCGGATCTGCTTTTGCAGATCGAGAATATTTAACCGGGGAACTCCGTCGCTGCCAACATAACCGGCAAAATCTTTTACATTCTGATCACCCCCGCTGCAAAAAGCCTTATCCCCTGCTCCCGTTATAATAACAACCGATATTCGCTGGTTTTCGCGGCAATGTACCATAGCATCGCACATCTCCTTTGTTGTATCGGGAGTAAAAGCATTATGATACCGCGGACGATTGATGGTAATCTTTGCAACACCTTCAAAAAAATCAAATTTGATTTCCTTGTATTCTTTAAGTACGGTCCAATTTCTATCCTGAGCCATATTTCAAGTTATTGATTACTATTTTCCCTCCGGACTTTCTTTACCTAACATCATTCGAAATGCCTTCACATTGTCCTGAGGTTTTGTCCTTATTTCCAGCACCCCTGCTTTATCGGCTGGTTGAAAAAAATGGGGCAATTCCCGGCTAAGGCTTTCCTTTTCACTAGTACAAAAATAATTTAAATTAAAAGCTTCGGTCAGTTTTTGTAAATTAACCGGATGATAGGCTATAAAAAACTCATCATAAGCCGATTTGGCAGATGGACCGTCCAGTAAGCTAAAAATGCCACCACCCTTGTTATTTAAGACAATTACACGCAGGTTGGGCGATAATCTTGCATTCCACAATGCATTGGAATCGTACACAAAACTCAAATCTCCAACTACTGCAACTGTCATCCTATTTGAACTTGCAGCCGTTCCGGAAGCTGCCGAAAGACAACCATCGATACCTGAAACTCCACGGTTTGAGAATATTTCGGTATTTTCCGGTGTCTTAAAAAATTGAAATAGACGAACAGCACTACTGTTGCCCAACTCAAGTATGCTATGTTGCGGAATGGCTTCCAGTATTATTTTCATTGCTGAAACATCGGAGAAAGGCAATCTCTCCTGTACATCAAGCTTTCTTTTTCCGGCACTTACCGATGCTTCAAGCCAGCTATTTTTATAATCAGGTTGAGACCCTTTACTTCGGGTAATTTGAGCTAACCGGGAATAGGCTTGTAAAGCATGACAAGCTAACATTGCATTGTGATGTTTAAATGTATCGATAGGATAATCATCGAGACCGATGCGCCATGCAGGGAGATTTCTCAAACCCCGTAAATAATTCTTCAATCGCCTCGACACCACCTGGCCTCCGGAATACAGCAACAGATCGGGTGGCTCAAGCAAATCCGGTTGAGTGTCGGAGAAAAGAAGATCGGTATGGGAAATAACCGAATTAGCTTTTACATTTGAAATATTCTCAGCAATAACAACCACGCCGGGTAATTCCGAAAGTTTTACCAATACCTCATCCACCCCGGATTGTGGATGATCCTGACCATGAACTAATAAAATTTTTTTTGCATTCTGCCATGCTGTATTCAAGCTATCAGGAATAATAATTGTATTATCAGTTTCCTTTGATAGAGCCGATGAAATATCTTTCGATGCAGAAGGTAATTCCCTATAAAGCGGTTCGTACAAGGGGACATTCAAATGAATGGGACCTTTTGGCTCTGTACATGCAACATGTATGGCTTCATATATCTGATGGTGTACCTCTTTAACTACCTGTTGATTTTCCGGATTCTCGGGAAGATGATAGCTTCTTTTAATAAAATTTCTGTATACTTCCTTCTGACGAATGGTTTGATTATCCTGCTGATCGATCCATTCGGCAGGCCTGTCGGCAGTTATAATCAGGAGCGGAACCCGGGAGTAATAGGCTTCGGCGATGGCAGGGCTGTAATTGAGTACCGCTGTACCCGATGTGCAAATTAATACCACAGGTATTTGAGAATAACGTGCCATTCCCAGAGCAAAATACCCGGCACTGCGTTCATCGACAATACTGTAACAACTTTCTCCAAACCGGGAATAAAAAGCATCGATTAGTGGGGCATTGCGGGAACCAGGTGATATAACAACTTTTTTAACTCCCCCTAAACGGAAAATTTCACTCAGGTCGGCAATATGCTGGAAGGGATGCAACATGTATTATATCTGCTGTAGAATAGAAAGCAAAGTTTCAGCCTTAATTTCGGTTTCTTCCCATTCATCTTCTGGTACCGATTCAGCAGTAATACCTCCACCTACATATAGTGCCAGCTGGTTTTCCAACACTTGCATACAGCGCAGATTCACAAAAAGCTGCATGCCCTCCTTCAGACCAACAGGCCCCAGAAACCCTGTATAATACTCACGGTCGTGTTTTTCAAGACTTTTTATAAAATTCAGTGATTTCTCCATGGGAATTCCACAGATAGCTGATGTCGGATGCAGAGTATTGATCAAAGCTGGTAATTTATTTCCTGCTTCCTCGGCAGAGAAAAAGAAATCGGTTCGTAAATGAAGTAGTTTACCTGCTTTCTTAGTGTAGGGACCCTTTTTAATATACCTGGAGATATGATTTTCGGCGAGTATCTTTTCGATATATTCTGTCACATATTCCTGCTCAAGCCTTTCTTTATGATTCCACTTAGCTACATGAGTATTTTCCTCCGAGTAGGAACGCGTTCCGGCAAGGGATACGGTATATATTTGATCGTTTGCCGCACAAATTAAAGGTTCAGGGGTGGCACCCACCCAGCATTTGCCCTTAACATGGAAAAGATACACAAAGGCATTTGGATAGGATTCACATAACAATTTAAAAATGCTGACCAGATGGGGTGAGTATTTACCTTCAATTATTTTTACCCTCGACAGGACCACTTTATTGAATTCGCCTGACTTAATGTTTTCAATGGTCCGTTCAAGCTGATCGATAAAATCGGCCTTGTTTGTTTCTATGAGGTCAATTTTCGGAATTCCGTTCCGAAAAACAGGTTTAATTTTATTGATAGAGTCGAATTGAGCATCGGAAAGTGTATTGCAGCATAGAAATTCAGGTTCGATTAAAAACGTTTTATTATTATCTCCTGTCCAGAAGGGTGCAATTAAAAATCCTCCGGTTGCCGGTATTTGCGAAAGATCGTTCAGTTCTTTGAGTTCATGATTTTTCTGTACGACCAGGTTTACATCTGATTCACCGGGAAGCCGGTAAATAGCCATAGTTGATTTTTTATGAAGCACTATTTCAAGTGCATCAAAAACTGAATATGTTTTGCTTCTAACCTCCTGCATCTGATCGATCCCTCTATTGTTTCTCAATAATAATATTCGTAACCCTGGCTACTGAAACGAGTTGACCCTCTTCAGTTGAAATTTTAACATCCCAGACATGCGTTATATTTCCCTTATGTAAAATTTCAGCACGTGCAATAACATCTCCCGAGCTGACAGACGAAACATGATTGCCTGTAACCTGTAAACCCCGTACTTCATATTTTGTTTGGTCGACAAATAAAAATGATCCGGCGCTGGCAACCGTCTCAGCCAAAGCTAATGATGCACCACCATGAAGAATGCCCAAAGGTTGTAACTTTTTTCTGTCGACAGGCATGCGGGCTGAAATAAAGTTATCTCCATATTCAAGAAACTCAATATCAAGAAAACCAATTAAAGTATCCTTGCATAACTGGTTAATAGCATCAATGGTCATATGAAATATTTCTGTTTAAGCTCAAATATAATAAAACCAACGATAAATTAAGCTGATATTTAAATGGCAGGAAGGGTGTTGCTATTCTTTTCTTGCAATAATCAGGTTTACAGAACCGAGGAAAAAAGGTTGGACAGATAGAATAGTAAATCCGTACTCTCCCATTAATTCTTTAAGCTCGCTAATACTATAAAAATTTGCCGATGAGCCGGCCAGATAACTATAGGCTTTCCAGCTTCCTGAAATAAGTCCGCCAAGGGGAACAAGAAAAATCTTCAAATATATCCTGTAAAAAAAGCGGATCATGAAATTAGCAGGTACCGAACTTTCAAGGATCAATACATTTCCGCCCGATTTAAGAATTCTGCGTATTTCATACATGTGCTGCGCGATATGGGTATTATTGAAGCTTAAATTCCGGAATCCGAATCCTATGGTCATACAATCGAATGTCTCATTATCAAAGGGCATCGATGCCACATCTCCCTGTACAAACTCAATTGAATGAATCTGTTTTTTTTCAGCCTTTTTCCTTGCCACATCAAGCATCTTAGCATTAAAATCGAAGCCAGTAATTGAAAGCTTGCCTAGCGATAATTCACGGATCATGATAGACAGATCGCCTGTGCCACAGCATAGATCAATTACTGTTTCAGGATCGAATTCCAGACATTTAGTAGCTGTTATCCGTCTCCATCTCCTGTCTTTCCCAAAAGTAAATAAACGATTGACCAGGTCGTATTTCCTAAAAATCCTGGAGTAATAATCGTGCAAAGGATACCCTGTTGTTTTACTTGGCTTCATCTATTTAACCCTTAACCTAAGTTTTTTGAGAATGCGACAGGCTTCAGACAAAGTTAAGCGCTTGATCTCAATAAGGCCGGTTGAAATTATCCATCCCTCATTATCCACTCCAATACTTGCCAGGGCTCCGGCTTTCTGACTTACCATAAATCCTAATCTTTCAAATGTCCTCAGCGCATACTCCGGAATTGAAGTGCTTTCTTTAAGTTGAATTTTATATATGCTTTCCCCCCGTAAGGCAAAATTTCCTGACTCTGAGTTGAAAAACAGCGTGTTATTTCCAAAGACTTCATCCAGGTAATCCTGTTGAACTATTTCTTCAGGCGTACAGCAGATCATGCCCTGATCCGGGAGCATGAGCCAGATTTCGTCGGCAAGTTGCAGGGCCAGGTCAAGATCATGGGTTGAAACCAGACAGGTATGTCCCGATGTAATGCTGAGATTTCTAAGCAAGGTGAGTACCTCCACACGGTTCGAAATATCAAGGTGTGCCGTCGGCTCATCGAGCAGCAATAAGGGAGCATCGGAAGCCAGCGCTTTAGCTATGAATACCCGTTGTCGTTCGCCGTCGCTCAGGGTAGAAAGCATCCGATCCTCAAAACCAGACAGCCCGACCTCATGAATTGAATTGCTGATAAAGTCTTTATCCGGTCCCGAGAGCGATCCGATCCAGTTCGTAAAGGTATATCTTCCCAGAACAACCACTTCTTCTACGGTGATATGATCCACCGCAGTCCTGTCGGTAAGTACTGTATTTATTAGCTGGCTCCGGGTGCTGTAACCGAGAGAAGTGAGTTTTTCATCTTCAATGAAAACATCTCCGCTCATCGATTTTTGTAATCCTCCCAACGTGCGTATCAACGTCGATTTTCCACATCCGTTAGGCCCGATAAGGCACACAAAATCACTCTCAAAAAGCTTTAGATTTAGTCCGGATTGTAATACAGACTCGCTGCCCCGGTAGGTATACCCTATCGAAAGTTCCTGAGTATGTAACATACTTTTCGGGTTCAGAGAATCTTTCAGCATCAGAAGGCAGTTTTCATTTTCCTTTTACCAATAATGATCCATACCACTACAGGTGCGCCAATTAGTGCTGTAATGGCATTAATGGGCAACATAATATACTTCCCCGGAACCTGCGAAATAATATCGCAACCCAATAAAAGAATAGTACCCGTAAGCATACAGGCTGGAAACAGTATACGGTGATTAGTGGTGTTGAAGATCATGCGCGAAATGTGCGGAGCAATAAGACCAATAAAGGCAATGGGACCGTTGAATGCCGTCAGGGATCCTGCAATGATACTCACTCCGAAAAGTATCAGGTACCTGATCCGGACAATATTCACGCCGGTGGCTTCAGCATTCATCTCACCCAGCAGGAAGGCATTCATAGGCTTGATCAGAAAAACCGAGACTATCAAGCCGGTGAGGATAAAACCCATCATGATAAGAAGCTGATCCCAACCCACTGAAGAAAGACTTCCCAGCGTCCAGATAACAAACTTATGGACCAGTTCAGGCCGGCTGAAATATTGCAGAATACTCACAATGGCGGTTGTCAGGCTGCCAAACATAATACCGACGATGAGCAAAGAAACCGAATCGCGGATACGGGAAGCAACGAGTATAACCAGTAAAAAGATAAGGACCGCACCTGCCACAGCAGACAGGATCATTCCATAATTGTAAATACCCGCCCCAATGATAAAACCAAAAACTCCTGATGACATAACATAGATTGCAACACCCAGGCTTGCTCCCGAGCTGATTCCTAACACATAGGGCCCTGCCAGCGGATTCCGGAAAAGTGTCTGCATCATTAAACCGGCTATTGCCAGACCTGAACCTGTAATAAGCGCATTCAGGGCTCTTGGCAACCGCATCTGCAGCAATATGTACGACCAGTTGCTATTGTCCGAATTTCCGCTAAGAATGTGTATCGATTCCTTAACAGGTATATGCACGCTGCCCAGAAAAAGGTCGAGTATAAAAAATACTGCGAGTAGAAGGCTTAACGAGAAAAAAAGGAAATAATGAGTTCTCCGGATCATGATACCATCATTTAATCTTTTCCAAATATACAGGTTCATAAGTTTCATCGAGCAAATCGGGATGAAAAACCCAAACCATATCCTGTAAGAGAATATCGGGACGTACGACACCACTCTCATAATAATCGTAGCCCCCGTTGGGATTAACCCGCTTTCCAAAATAATAAACATTCCCATTCCGGAACGCTTTTAACAGGCTATATCGACTTTCCACCTGTAACAATTCAGCCCGATTTCCTGTTGAGGGACCGATCCAGTAATCGGCATCGGATTGATTTTCAATAATGATTTCGAAACTTACCGGGATACTCCCTGAACTGGTATCCCTTTCCCAGAAGTATTCTGCTCCTGCATCTTTATACAGGCGGGCAGGGTAACTTTTACCGCCGGCAGCATACCAGATACCCTTATAGCTTGAACCGTCGAGAACGGTAGGCTTATCGGTTTTCGCTTTTGCCAGTTCCGATAAGCAAAGGTATTCTCTCTCTATCACTCTGAAAATTGAATCGGCCGTATATATTTTCCCGGTAAAAGCTGCGACGAATTTAATCCACTCCGCCCGTCCGAGGGGATGCGATTCCATATACTCCAGATTATAGGCAATGGGAATGCCTGCCTGTATCATTTTATGATCTGTCTCATCGGTAGTGCCAAAAATATATTTCATCACCAGGTCGGGCGACTGGCCGATAACAGCCTCAACATTGAGATGAATGGCTTCGCCCAGATCCTTTAGTTTTCCGTCAATATATTTCCGGTACAGGATGGAATCGTAGATCAAACGAGCATCGGTGGCCGACCTGATCCTGTCCTCTTCTCCCAGCAAACGAAACATGCCCAGAAATGTTGAAGAAAGCACGGCAATATTCTCCACCGGAACCGGAATCGTAAAATCACTTTTCCGCACGGCTTCTGTTCCGGAATTTTTATCTGTTAAAAAATAGGTAGTCAATGTATCGCCGAGCTTCCATGGATTTTTTACAACAATATAAATGCCCTTCCCCGATTCCTCCATAGTAAAACCTTTAGCATAAGTAACTTCAACAGCATTTTCTGCGCCATGCCTCACCGGCGGCACATTATCCGAAGGTTTGTTGATATTACTGTTTGTGCAGCCATATACCAACAATGCAGAAAGCCAAAAAAGATGTAACCTCATCTTCTACTCATTTTATAATACAGCGGGGAAAGGGAAACCATACGTTACGGATGGAGTCCGATCCTGAATTCCCCGAGGTATCGAACCTGAATATAGACGCAATGGCAGGTCTTCTGGCTCACTCCCTTGTTATCCGCCTTCCCGTCAAACTCACATAATGACAGTGACTTGTTGAATAACAATTGCGGAGATTACAGCTGCGGGGGCAGCTCCGGAATGACGCATAAAAAACGTTTCACCGGATTCCCTATTAAGCAATTGTGCCAATACGGCTTATACAAATATAGTAAGCCTATGCTTTATATTCCCGCTTGCCGGAAAAGATTTTCCCTTGGCGACATCAATCCATTACACAACTATCGTTCCCAGGACAATCAGGACAATACCAATAAAAATTCCTATCAGGGCAAGCCCCTTGTGTTTCAGGTTCCTTTCACCAAAGAATACTGCCCCCGAGATAAATGAAATGATGACACTGCTTCGCCGTAATATAGATAGTACCGCTATTGATGACCCGTTATAAGAAAGGGCATAGAAATACAGAAAATCGGAAACCACCAGGAGGATTCCTATCAAATGTATGAATACATTCCAGGAAAAACCTGTCAACACTTTACGACGCGGATACCAGACGAAAAAAACAAAAGGCAATAATACAGGAACCATATAAACAGAGTACCAGGCCTGGATAAACATCCGGTCGTACTGACTGAAAAGAAACTTATCGTACAAACTGCTGGCAGCACCCAGGAGGGTGGCTCCGATGGCGGCAAAGATCCATTTGTTGCGAAAAAAATTGATGCCCTCTTTCCTGCCTGCCAGAATGAAATAGTAGAAAAATCCAAGTACTGTGACAATGCCCAACCACTGAACTGCAGTAAACCGCTCGGTATAGATCAGCATGGCTCCTATCAGGGTCCACATCGGGCCCGTGGAACGTATGGGTACTACAATTGTCAGGGGCAGCCGGCTCAGGGCATTGTATGCCAGAAACCACGATGACCCTACCAGCATGGATTTGTACAATGCCAGTAAATGCACTTTCGGGTCTGCAGGTGGAATATACAGAAAGTCTACCTGGTGGATCACTCCAACATGTGATAATACTATGAATGGCAGGAAGATCAATGCCCCCGTGAGACTCGCCAGAAAAAGGACAGGAATGACAGGGTTATCATTCAATACCTTTTTACGTATGGCATCATAGAATCCTAAAAAAATGGCTGATAAAAGACCATAAAAAACCCACATGCGCTACAAATTAAGCGCGAAGATAATAAAATGAGAAATCACAGCTGCTTAACAGAGTCGGTCAATTCCAGTGGGGTCAGGTAAAAAACTGGCATAAAGGAGCTAAAGATTGCCTTAGGCAGGGAAGCTAATCTTTGCACTCCGCGCGGCAAATGCTGCAAACGCTCGCGTCTTTGACACGACCTGATCAGAGAATTGTGGTAAAGCATTACGGTATTACTAAAAAAATCAAAATCGAATTGTTTCCTTTTATAGAAAGCCGCCAGATCAGGTAAGGCCAGTTTCAGCAAACGACCTGCTTCATCACACCCTTCAGCCACGCTCGATATACAGGAATTACGATTTTCCAGTCGATCTTCATAGAAGTCCTCAAGATCATCCATGTACTGCATATAGTGACCAAAGGTCAGAAGATGTTCTGCCTCTTCTTTATCAAAATCCGGGTTTGCGATAGAGTAATACAAACAAAGTGACTGATGACCCTTTGCCTTTGTTAATCCTTCCAGATATCCGGGTGTTATCTGCCCGTTTACCTGCTGCAGCGAATCCCGTTGTGTTTTCAACATTCTTTCTAATGTGGCTGTAACTATGGATGGATTTGGAACCATTGACCAAAAAACAGCAGCCAGTTCGGCCACAACGCGTGTCAGGGCATCATAAGGATAGTAATCTTTTCTTATTTCCATCAATCGCCCGACGAAAGCAAAATCATTATCGGAAAGCGGACGATGATCGTAAAGATAGTCCAGCAGGTGGGTCAATACGCCACATAAAACGCCCAGCCGTGTATCGCCCTGTTGCCTGTGTAGGCGAGCATAGAGGTACATAAGCATATCAATCCGGAAAACCGTATGCCGTTGATGCAAATATTCTTTGGGAGGCATTTGAGGTAACAGTGTATTCAAATATTTGTCCGATAAATACAACCATTCTTTTTTTGCATGGTAACACTCCTTATTAAAATCCAGCCAGTCGGAAAAATTGTATTTTGGTCTGATATTCATAAGTTAAATCAACTCTAATAGTAAAATATACTACGTACAGCCCGGGGATTGGTACATGCTGTTTTGACCCGACTCATTTTCTGTTTTACCAAACTGATCCTTTCTTCCACCGGACAATCTTATAATTTTTTAATCATTTGTGTTAATTAGCCATCCTGTATGGATTGACTTTTACAGGCTTTTCTTCAACACCTAAATGTGTTGCACGCGTGAACGCAAATATACATTTATTGCTTAAAAAATCGAGGCCTGTTTTTCCATCAACAGGAACAAATAAGTAAATAAGCAAAGGAGGCTTATGATACCAAACTATAGCTTCTGTAAATAATATTCTAAACCAGTTTGAATTTACGCGTGATTTTACTGTTAGCGACCTTCCCTATGTGATTTCTTTTGCAGCCGGCTTTGATATTTCGTATGGTAATTTCACCAAACGAATACATGCCAATAACACTTTAATCAGGGAAGATGTAAACCTGGCAATGGAAAGCGTATCCTATGCCAGTAACGGCCTTATCATTTATCCGAATCCCTCTGCCAATTATATTTATATTCATGAAACCGGTCTTTCGGAAAACGGGTTGTATCATTACAAAATAATCGATTTGCAGGGCAAACTCCTGCTATCCGGGCAAACCGGTGTTAAACGTCCTGTGAACATTCAGCCGCTTGAAAAAGGAAACTATATTATCCGGGTGGAAACCGAACAGCACCGGTGTTTTTATAAACACATCAGTAAAATATAATTTTTACTCCTTTTTAAACCCATGATTTTTAGCG
>CAZQCO010000025.1:0-40979 GCA_964592225.1 uncultured Bacteroidales bacterium | reverse complement strand
TGGTAGAGCGTTTCCTTGGTAAGGAAGAGGTCATGGGTTCAAATCCCATCATTGGCTCAGAGGATTGAAAATTTATTAAAACAATAGAAACTGTATATTTAATATCCTACTAATTATGGCTAAAGAAAAATTTGATAGATCGAAGCCCCACGTTAATATTGGTACAATTGGTCATGTTGACCACGGTAAAACCACTCTTACCGCTGCTATTACCATGGTATTGGCAAAAGCTGGTCTCTCTTCAATCAGAGACTTTGATTCGATCGATAATGCTCCTGAAGAAAAGGAGCGTGGTATTACGATTAATACCGCTCATGTTGAATATCAGACAGCGAATCGGCATTATGCACACGTTGACTGTCCGGGACATGCCGACTATGTTAAAAACATGGTAACTGGTGCTGCTCAGATGGATGGTGCAATACTTGTTGTTGCAGGAGACGATGGCCCTATGCCACAAACTCGGGAACATATTCTGCTTGCACGTCAGGTAAATGTGCCTAAGATTGTAGTTTTTCTTAACAAAGTCGATATGGTAGACGATCCTGAACTTCTGGAACTTGTTGAAATGGAAGTTCGAGAGCTTCTCGACTTTTATGAATTTGATGGTACAAATACTCCTGTTATCAGAGGTTCGGCTTTAGGTGCAATGCATGGTGAAGCCAAATGGGAAGAAAAAGTAATGGAACTTATGGAAGCAGTTGATACCTGGATTCCAATTCCTCCCCGTGAAAAAGAAAAACCATTCCTCATGCCTGTGGAAGATGTATTCTCTATTACCGGACGTGGTACTGTTGCTACAGGGAGAATTGAGTTGGGTCTTGTACATACCGGCGACGAACTGGAAATGATCGGACTGGGCGCACATGGTCGCAAAACTGTATGTACCGGAGTTGAAATGTTCCGTAAAATACTTGACGATGGTGAAGCAGGTGATAATGTAGGTTTATTACTTCGTGGAGTTGATAAGAAAGAAATTAAAAGAGGAATGGTTCTTGCCAAACCAGGCTCGATAACACCTCATACAAAATTTAAAGCCGAAGTCTATATTTTGAAGAAAGAAGAAGGTGGACGTCATACGCCTTTCCATAATAAATATCGTCCTCAGTTTTATTTAAGAACTCTTGATGTTACTGGTGAGATCGTGCTACCAGAAGGAACAGAAATGGTAATGCCTGGAGATAATGTGACCATTTCAGTAGAATTGATTACTCCTGTTGCGATGGACAAAGGATTGCGTTTCGCAATTCGTGAAGGTGGTAGAACTGTTGGTGCAGGACAGGTAATTGATATTGTTGAGTAAGATCCTTGGACTAAATAGAAGATAAGCCCGGCAAGGGTTTATCTTCATTTGTACACGGGTGTAGCTCAGTTGGTAGAGCACTGGTCTCCAAAACCAGGTGTCGGGCGTTCGAGTCGCTCCTCCCGTGCAAAAAATTAGTAAAGCAATGAAAATTATTCAATATTTTAAGGAGTCCTATACAGAACTGATGCATAAGGTATCCTGGCCCTCCTGGGATGAATTACAGGGCAGTGCTGTCGTTGTTATGGTTGCTACCTTCATTATAGCAATTATAATTGCGCTCATGGATCTGACTTTTAAAAACATTATGTCAGGCATTTATGGTTTGTTTTATTAGTAGTTATATGGAGGTCTTGTAATGGACGAACAGGAAAAAAGATGGTATGTGTTACGTGCAATCGGAGGGAAAGAGAAGAAAGTTAAGGAGTATATCGAGAGTGAAATTGGAAGATTGAACCTCGAAGAATATATTTCACAAGTTCTTATTCCAACCGAGAAGGTGTATCAGATACGAAACGGCAAGAAAATTAGTAAAGAGCGTAACTTTTTTCCAGGTTATGTTTTAGTTGAGGCTTTGTTGGTAGGAGAAATACCACATATCCTTCAAAACATTCCAAATGTAATCGGATTTCTCGGCCAGAAAGCAAGCGAGGATCCAACACCCCTGAGGGTATCTGAAGTAAACAGAATATTAGGTAAGGTTGATGAACTTGCCGCAGGTGACGAGGAATTGAACACACCTTTTTATGTAGGAGAATCGGTGAAGGTGATTGATGGACCTTTTAATAGTTTCACAGGAATTATTGAAGAGGTAAATGATGAAAAGAAGAAACTTAAAGTGATGGTAAAAATATTTGGTAGAAAAACACCACTTGAACTTAGCTTTATGCAGGTAGAAAAAGAATAAAACTTAAATCAAAACAGGCTGTTACAAAAACCTTAATGCTTCCTGAGTGACTGTCTGAATTGTATATCTCAATAATAAATCGGAAATATTTAAAACATGGCAAAAGAAGTTGCTGGACTGATTAAGTTGCAGATACGCGGTGGGGCTGCAAACCCTTCACCACCTGTTGGTCCTGCTCTGGGTGCTAAAGGCGTCAACATTATGGAATTCTGTAAGCAGTTTAACGCCCGCACACAGGATAAAGCTGGTAAGCTGTTACCGGTTGTAATTACGGTTTATATCGACAAATCTTTCGATTTTATCGTAAAAACTCCCCCGGTTGCAGTACAGCTTCTCGAAATGGCCAAAATTAAAAAAGGCTCTTCGGAATCTAACAGAGTAAAAGTTGCTACGGTAACATGGGATCAGGTAAAGGTAATTGCTCAAGATAAAATGCCGGATTTAAATGCATTTACGGTATCATCGGCAATGAAGATGGTTGCAGGTACTGCTCGCAGTATGGGAATCACTGTTAATGGTGAATTCCCTGCAATGTAGTTAGATCGTGTATAAACGACAAGAACACAATGACTAGAATAACGAAAAATCAAAAAACAGCATTAGAGAAAATTGAGCCTGGAAAGCAATATTCCTTGACTGAGGCTTCAAAAATTTTAAAGGAAGTTACTTTTACTAAGTTCGATGCTTCAGTTGATATTGATGTACGACTGGGTGTTGATCCTAAACAAGCGAACCAAATGGTACGTGGAGTTGTTACTCTACCACATGGTACTGGTAAGCAAGTTCGGGTATTGGTATTATGTACACCCGATAAAGAAGATGAAGCAAAACAGGCAGGTGCTGATTATGTTGGCTTGGATGATTATGTGGATAAAATTCAGAATGGCTGGACCGATATCGATGTAATTGTTACTATGCCCACTGTCATGGCTAAAATTGGTAAATTGGGGCGTGTTCTCGGACCTCGTGGTTTAATGCCAAATCCAAAAAGTGGTACTGTTACTATGGAAATCGGAAAAGCTGTTCAGGAAGTTAAGGGCGGTAAAATCGATTTTAAAGTGGACCGTTTTGGAATTGTGCATTCTACTGTGGGTAAGGTGTCTTTTACATCAGATCAAATTGTAGAAAATGCCCGGGAATTCCTTCAAAATATCATTAAGCTAAAACCTGCTGCAGCAAAAGGTACTTATATTATGAGTATTTATCTCTCAAGTACCATGAGTCCTGGTATTAGGGTCGATGCTAAAGCGATTGACGAATAATTTAAAAGCTAAAAACACTTTTGTAATTATGACACGGGACGAAAAAATACAGGCAATTGAAAACCTGGCTCAATCGATAAGTGAAGCTAAACACTTCTACCTGGCTGATATTTCAGCATTAAATGCTGAACAAACCAGTAATCTCAGGAGGAAGTGTTTCGAGAAAGATATTAAGTTGGTAGTTGTTAAAAATACACTTCTTAAAAAAGCCCTTGAAAAGACTGAAGGCGGCTATGATGAATTGTTTGACCTATTGAAGGACTCAACTTCAATTATGTTTGCTGAAACAGGGAATGCTCCTGCCAAGCTTATCAAAGAATTCAGAAGAACAATGGATAGGCCCCTGCTCAAGGCTGCTTATGTTGAAGAATCGCTGTACATTGGCGATGATCAGCTGAATATACTTTCAAGTCTGAAATCTAAAGAAGAACTTATTGGCGATGTAATACTGATACTTCAGTCACCCGCCAAGAATGTTATTTCTGCACTACAGTCAGGAGGTAATAAACTGACTGGTTTAATTAAAACTCTTTCTGAAAAAGAATCATAGGATAAATAAATAATCAATTAATTAATACAAATATGGCAGATATAAAAGCGTTTGCTGAGCAGCTTGTAAATCTTACTGTAAAAGAGGTTAATGAACTTGCTGCTGTTTTAAAAGAAGAATATGGTATTGAACCTGCTGCAGCTGCAGTAGCTGTTGCTGCTGGTCCTGTAGGTGATGGTGAAAGTGCCGGTGCTGCTGAAAAATCATCGTTCGATGTTGTTCTTATTGCACCAGGTGGAGCTAAACTCCAGATTGTTAAATTAGTAAAGGAATTAACTGGTCTCGGTTTAAAAGAAGCTAAAGAGTTGGTTGATAAAGCGCCTACCGCCCTTAAAGAAGGTGTGGCAAAAGACGAAGCTGAATCACTTAAAAAACAACTTGAAGAAGCAGGAGCCGAAGTTGAGCTTAAATAAAGTACTCTGTGCCATATAAGGCCTTATAGGTTTAATCCGGCACCAATCCCGATGGCATCAGGTTATCGGGATTGGGATGCGGGTTAAGCCTTTTCGTCGTTTGTATTTACTCAAGTTAATGTCTTTATTTTCGATATAATGTCAACAAATAACTTACCCCAAAGAATTTCCTTTTCTTCCTCAAAAAATCAGTTGGAATATCCCGATTTCCTTGAAGTGCAGCTTAAGTCATTCATGGATTTTTTTCAACTTGAAACAACACCAGAGCGAAGAAAATATGAAGGACTGTACAAAGTGTTCAGCGAAAATTTCCCAATTTCCGATACCCGGAACAACTTTATTCTTGAATTTCTCGATTATTATATCGATCCTCCCCGGTACTCGATCGATGAATGTATTGAAAGAGGTTTAACATATAGTGTTCCGCTAAAGGCTAAACTCAAATTATACTGTACCGATCCTGAACATGAAGATTTCGATACCGTCATTCAGGATGTATATCTGGGAACAATTCCCTATATGACGGAAAGAGGACTTTTTGTTATCAATGGTGCCGAACGCGTTGTAGTATCCCAACTTCACCGATCACCGGGAGTATTCTTCGGTCAGAGCCTTCATGCAAATGGCACCAAACTATATTCGGCACGAATTATTCCTTTTAAAGGTTCGTGGATCGAATTTGCTACCGATATTAATAATGTTATGTACGCTTATATCGACCGGAAGAAAAAATTACCGGTGACTACTCTGCTGCGTGCTATTGGATATGAAAGTGACAAAGATATTCTCGAAATATTTAATCTGGCCGATGAGATAAAAGTATCGAAAACCGGCCTTAAGAAACTTGTTGGCCGAAAATTGGCAGCCCGTGTTTTGAAATCGTGGGTTGAAGATTTCGTCGACGAAGATACGGGCGAGGTTGTTTCCATCGAACGTAACGAAGTAATCATCGATCGTGAAACGGTTCTCGAAGATGAACATATCGATGAAATTATGGATTCAGGGACAAAAACAATCCTTTTACATAAAGAAAACCTGAACCAAATCGATTACGAGATAATTTACAATACTTTACATAAAGATCCCTGTAATTCTGAGAAAGAAGCAGTTTTGCACATTTATCGTCAATTGCGAAACTCCGAACCACCTGATGAAGCAACTGCCCGCGATGTGATCGATAAACTTTTCTTCTCGGATAAGCGTTATGATTTGGGCGAGGTAGGACGATACAGAATAAACCGTAAGCTCAAATTGAACACCACTATGGATGTTCGAGTACTTACAAAAGAAGATATCATTGAGATTATTAAGTATTTAATCGAATTGATAAATTCAAAAACGGATGTCGATGATATAGATCACCTAAGCAACCGAAGGGTTCGCACAGTAGGTGAACAGTTATACAATCAGTTCGGTGTCGGACTTGCCCGTATGGCACGTACCATTCGCGAGCGGATGAATGTTCGCGATAATGAAGTATTTACACCCATTGATCTGATCAATTCAAAAACATTATCTTCTGTAATAAATTCCTTCTTCGGTACAAATCAGCTTTCACAATTTATGGATCAGACCAATCCGTTGGCTGAAATGACTCATAAAAGAAGGATGTCAGCCCTTGGACCAGGAGGTCTTTCGCGCGAAAGGGCAGGATTTGAAGTACGTGACGTACATTACACTCATTACGGAAGACTTTGTCCTATCGAAACTCCTGAGGGACCTAACATCGGATTAATTTCTTCTCTTTGTGTTTTTGCAAAGATTAATCACCTTGGATTCATTGAAACTCCTTATCGCTCAGTCCAAACAGGACAGGTCGATCTGAGTAATGAGGGTGTCGTATATCTAAGTGCCGAAGAAGAAGAAGGTAAGATTATAGCGCAAGCTAATGCACCTCTTGCCGATGATGGCAAATTTGTTAATCCACGTGTTAAAACACGACTCGATGCCGATTATCCGCTTGCTACTCCTGATGAAATACACATGATGGATGTAGCACCGAATCAGATAGCTTCCATTGCGGCTTCACTAATTCCGTTTCTTGAGCACGATGATGCCAACCGTGCTCTCATGGGATCGAATATGATGCGTCAGGCAGTACCTCTGATCAAACCTGAAGCTCCAATCGTGGGTACAGGTATTGAGGCCAATGTTGTTCGCGATTCTCGTTTACTGGTTGTGGCTGAAGGTGAAGGTGAGATTGAATATGTCGATGCCAATGAAATAGTTATTCGTTACGATCTTAATGACGATGAAAAATTTGTAACCTTCGAAGGTGACCTGAAGCGTTATAAACTTCCAAAATACAGGAAAACAAACCAAAATACGTGTATTAACCTGAAACCTATCGTACGCAAGGGACAAAAGGTAAAGAAAGGTCAGATACTCACTGAGGGTTATGCAACTCAGAATGGTGAACTTGCTCTGGGCCGAAACCTAATGGTAGCTTTTATGCCCTGGAAAGGATATAATTTCGAAGATGCCATCGTGATCTCAGAAAGAGTGGTTCGTGAAGATATATTCACTTCTATCCACATTGAGGAACATACGTTGGAAGTTCGTGATACCAAACGCGGACTTGAAGAGCTTACTGCCGATATCCCGAATGTCAGTGAAGAAGCCACAAAGGATCTCGACGAAAATGGGCTCATACGCATTGGAGCTAATATTGTTCCGGGAGATATTCTGATAGGTAAAATCACGCCTAAGGGGGAATCAGATCCTTCTCCGGAAGAAAAACTGTTGCGAGCTATTTTCGGTGACAAAGCCGGCGATGTAAAAGATGCTTCACTCAAAGCTTCTCCATCGCTTTTTGGTGTGGTTATTGACAAAAAGCTCTTTTCCCGCTCTGTGAAAGACCGGAAGCTGAAAGCTGCAACAAAGACCATTCTTGATAAAATTGAAGAGGAATTCACACGACAGACTAACGAGATAAAAGGAATGTTAGTCGATAAACTCTTCGCACTTACAAATGGTAAAACATCGCAGGGAGTTAAGGACTATCTGAGTGTCGATATTATTCCTAAAGGGACTAAATTCTCTCAAAAGATACTGCAGGATATTGACTACTTTAATATCAATCCTAATAAGTGGACAACTGATAAATCGAAGAATGATATGATTTATAAATTGATCCATAATTATGTGATAAAATATAAAGAGGTCGATGCCATTTATAAGCGCAAGAAATATAATATCACTATAGGTGATGAGCTGCCTGCCGGTATTGTTCAGATGGCAAAAGTTTACATTGCGCAGAAACGGAAATTGAAAGTTGGTGATAAAATAGCCGGAAGACATGGAAACAAAGGTATTGTAGCTAAGATTGTCCGGCAGGAAGACATGCCATTCCTTGAAGATGGAACGCCGGTTGATATTGTACTCAATCCGTTGGGGGTTCCTTCACGAATGAACCTCGGCCAGATATATGAAACCGTATTAGGCTGGGCTGGGAAGGAGTTGGGACAGACGTATGCATCGCCTATTTTTGATGGAGCCAAAATAGAACAAATAGAAGAATATACGAAAAAGGCAGGTATCCCCAGTTTTGGAAAAACATACCTTTACGATGGGGGAACCGGCAGCCGTTTTGATCAACCTGCTACTGTTGGAATGATCTATATGCTTAAACTTGGGCATATGGTCGATGATAAAATGCATGCCCGTTCCATCGGACCCTATTCGCTCATCACTCAGCAACCTCTGGGAGGTAAAGCCCAGTTTGGGGGTCAGCGTTTTGGTGAAATGGAAGTTTGGGCACTCGAAGCTTTTGGTGCTGCAAACATTTTGCAGGAAATTCTGACGGTTAAATCAGACGATGTAATTGGTCGTGCAAAAACCTATGAAGCTATTGTTAAGGGTGAACCACTGCCCAACCCAGGTATTCCGGAATCACTGAATGTGCTGTTGCACGAACTCAGAGGTCTCGGATTAAGTATCAATCTTGTTTGATAATTTAGTAATGAAGTTTCCAAGTGTAAACAGAATTTAACTTATCGACGTATGTCATTCAGAAAAGAAAATAGAATAAAAAGCAGTTTCTCAAAGATTTCTATCGGTTTAGCTTCTCCCGAAGAAATACTCGAACGTTCCAGCGGAGAAGTTCTTAAACCGGAAACTATTAACTATCGTACCTACAAACCAGAACGCGATGGCTTGTTCTGTGAACGAATATTCGGGCCGGTTAAAGATTACGAATGTCATTGCGGTAAATACAAGCGCATTCGATATAAGGGTATTGTATGCGATCGTTGTGGTGTGGAAGTAACTGAGAAAAAAGTACGTCGCGAGCGGATGGGCCATATTTCCCTTGTTGTTCCGGTAGCACATATCTGGTATTTCAAATCACTTCCTAATAAAATAGGATACCTTCTTGGATTACCTACGAAGAAGCTCGATTCAATTATTTACTATGAACGCTATGTAGTAATTAATCCGGGTATAAAAGAAAAAGACGGTGTTCAGTACCTGGATTTTCTTTCAGAGGAAGAATATTTGGATATTCTGGATTCTTTGCCAAAGGAAAATCAATACCTTGATGATAGCGATCCTGATAAATTTATTGCTGATATGGGCGCTCATGCATTATATCAATTGCTTGGCAGGCTTGATCTTGATACTCTTTCGTATGATTTGCGTCATAAGGCCAATACGGAAACATCCCAGCAACGAAAAAATGAAGCGCTAAAACGTTTGCAGGTTGTAGAGGCTTTTCGTGCATCGAAGGGAATCAATCGTCCCGAATGGATGATCGTGAAAGTAGTACCTGTAATTCCTCCTGAATTAAGACCTCTGGTACCTCTGGATGGTGGTCGGTTTGCCACATCTGATCTTAATGATTTGTACCGAAGGGTTATTATTCGCAATAACCGGCTTAAACGACTTATCGAGATCAAAGCTCCTGAAGTGATTCTCAGGAATGAAAAAAGAATGTTACAGGAAGCGGTCGACTCCTTGTTCGACAACTCCCGTAAGGCAAATGCTGTAAAAACCGATGCCAATCGCCCGCTTAAATCGCTAAGTGACAGTTTGAAAGGTAAACAAGGCCGATTTCGTCAGAATCTTCTTGGAAAGAGAGTGGACTACTCGGCACGTTCGGTTATCGTTGTTGGTCCGGAACTTGATTTGCACGAATGCGGCTTGCCAAAAGATATGGCGGCTGAGCTCTATAAACCCTTTATCATCAGGAAACTGATAGAAAGGGGCATTGTTAAAACTGTAAAATCAGCCAAAAAGATTGTCGACAGAAAGGACCCGGTTGTATGGGATATTCTCGAGAATGTACTTAAGGGACATCCTGTAATGTTGAACAGGGCTCCAACACTTCACCGGTTAGGTATTCAGGCATTTCAACCCAAACTGATCGAGGGGAAAGCCATCCAATTGCATCCGCTTGTTTGTACTGCCTTTAATGCTGACTTTGATGGTGATCAGATGGCTGTGCATCTGCCTTTGGGCAATGCAGCTATCCTCGAGGCTCAACTCCTGATGCTGGCATCTCATAATATTTTGAATCCTGCCAACGGAGCCCCCATAAGTGTTCCTTCACAGGATATGGTTCTCGGGCTGTACTATATGACAAAGGCCAAAAACCCTGAAGATAAGGAGAAAGCCAAAGGAGAGGGGATGACATTTTATTCACCCGAAGAGGTACATATTGCCTATAATGAGGGATTGATTGAATTACATGCCGTAATTAAAGTCAGAATTAAGAATAAAGATAAATCAGAGATCATTGAAACTACGGCAGGACGCGTATTGTTTAATGAATCGGTACCTGAAGAAGTTGGCTATATCAATGATTTGTTGACCAAGAAATCCTTGCGTGAGATCATTGGAAGAGTATTAAAACAAACCGGTATTGCAAGAACATCGCGCTTCCTCGACGATATTAAAAATATGGGTTATACAATGGCCTTCAGAGGAGGATTGTCATTTAATCTGGAAGATGTGATTGTTCCTGCTGAAAAGGACGTTTACGTTAAAGAGGGTTATGAGCAGGTAGATGAGGTATTGAATAACTACAATATGGGATTCATTACCAATAATGAAAGATATAACCAGATAATTGATATCTGGACACATACAAATGCTAAGCTCACTCAGACATTAATGAAGCAGCTCTCATCTGATAAACAAGGCTTTAACGCCGTATACATGATGCTTGATTCAGGTGCTCGTGGATCAAAAGAACAGATCCGCCAGCTCTCAGGCATGCGTGGTCTGATGGCAAAACCTCAGAAATCCGGTGCAACAGGCTCAGAAATTATTGAAAATCCTATTCTCTCAAATTTTAAGGAAGGTCTTTCTGTTCTTGAGTATTTTATATCTACTCACGGAGCCCGGAAAGGTCTTGCCGATACAGCTCTTAAAACTGCCGATGCCGGTTATCTGACCCGTCGTCTGGTCGATGTTTCTCAGGATGTTATTATTACTGAGGAAGATTGCGGAACATTGCGCGGACTGGTAGCTACTGCAATAAAAAATAATGAAGAACTTGTTGAAAGTTTATCGGAACGTATTCTTGGCCGTACAGCGGTGCATGATGTATACCACCCAATGACCGGCGATCTTATAGTCGCTTCGGGTGACGAAATTAACGAGGAAGTAGCTTTATTAATCGAAGATTCACCCATTGAACAGGTTGAAATTCGCTCGGTTTTGACCTGCGAATCGAAAAAAGGTGCGTGTGCGAAGTGTTACGGACGAAACCTGGCTACCGGCAGAATGGTTCAGATTGGAGAAGCAGTTGGTGTTATAGCCGCGCAATCAATTGGCGAACCAGGAACACAGCTAACCCTGCGTACATTCCATGTGGGAGGTACCGCATCGAATATTGCTGCCGAATCTAGTGTTTTTGCCCGGTATGATGGAGTTATCGAAATTGAAGAATTGCGTACTGTTGAAAAAGAGGACGAACAAAAAAAGAAAGTCGATATTGTTATCGGACGTCTGGCCGAACTTCGAATAGTTGATAAAAAGACCGGTATCCCGCTTAGCTCATACAATATTCCTTATGGAGCCAAATTGTATGTGAAGAGTGGAGGTCAGGTTAAGAAGGGTGATCCTATCTGTGACTGGGATCCATATAATGCAGTTATTATTTCCGAATCGGCAGGAAAGATATCCTTCGAGAACGTTATCGATGGTATTACTTTTAAGGAAGAAAGTGATGAACAAACCGGTTTTCGTGAAAAAGTAATTATAGAAACACGCGATAAAACAAAGAACCCTATCATCAGGATTCTTTCTTCGGGAGGAGATATTCTTAAATCGTATAACCTTCCTGTAAGTGCTCATTTGGCTGTAAATGAAGGTGATTCGGTTAAATCCGGCGAAATTCTTGTTAAAATCCCACGAGCTGTTGGTAAATCAGGCGATATAACAGGTGGTTTGCCTCGGGTAACAGAACTATTTGAAGCAAGAAATCCATCAAATCCTGCTGTGGTATCTGAAATAGATGGTGAGGTTTCTTTTGGAAAAATAAAGCGTGGCAACAGGGAAATAATAATTACTTCGAAATCAGGACAGGTTAAGAAGTATCTTGTACCTCTGTCGAAGCAAATTCTTATTCAGGAAAATGACTATGTCAAAGCGGGTATCCCATTGTCCGATGGAGCCATTACACCTTCTGATATTTTATCGATTAAAGGACCTACCAAAGTTCAGGAATATATTGTAAATGAAGTTCAGGAAGTATATCGTTTACAGGGTGTAAAGATTAATGACAAACACTTTGAGATCATTGTTCGTCAGATGATGCGTAAAGTTGAGATAGTGGACCCGGGCGATACAAAATTCCTTGAAAAACAAGTAGTCGATAAATGGGAATTTATGGAAGAGAATGACTGGATTTTTGGTAAAAAAGTAATTACCGAACCAGGAGATTCACAAGGTGTGAAACCAGGACAAATTATCACAGCACGTAAACTGCGCGATGAAAATTCCATGCTCAAACGGAAGGATATGAAGATTATTGATGCACGCGATGCAGTACCGGCAACATCTGAACAAATACTGCAGGGTATTACCAAAGCAGCACTTCAGACACAAAGTTTTATGTCGGCAGCTTCTTTCCAGGAAACTACCAAGGTACTAAATGAAGCCGCTATTTTTGGAAAGATCGACGAACTAGAAGGCCTGAAGGAAAATGTTATTGTCGGACATTTGATACCTGCAGGTACTGGTGCTCGTATTTATAATAATATCATTGTTGGATCGAAAGAAGAATACGAAGATTTGACTCAACCAAAAGAAGAAATCGAAGAAGCAAGGATATAAATTAATTTTCTTAATTGCTATGGAAGAAAAAAAGGAAAATAAAAATCAGATCAGCATAGAGCTGAAAGAAGAGATCGCGCAAGGCACCTATTCCAATCTGGCTGTTATCACACATTCATCTTCCGAATTTGTTATTGATTTTGTTCGTATTATGCCGGGTATGCCTAAAGCTAATGTTCAGTCAAGGATCATTCTTACACCTGAGCATGCCAAACGGCTTCTTCTTGCACTTAAGGATAATTTAGCAAAATTTGAGTCAGCGCATGGCCCGATAAAAGATGTTGAAGGTGGGGGAATTCCTCATATTCCGCTTAACTTTGGTGGACCCACTGCACAAGCATAATAAAAAACCCGCTGTTAAGCGGGTTTTTTATTGGTGGAGTATTTAGTCTTACATGTTGTATCTACTGATAAGATTAATATTTATAGCTATTATCTTCGATCAATTTATCTGCAATTCTTCTTCTGGCATCCTTAACATTCACTCCGGCAATTGCCGATAGAATATCTATAGCTTTAACAAGTTTTGCAGCTTCAGCAGGTGCAGCAAAGGAATAAATGGCATCCAAAGCAGATTTTCTGACTTTTTCAGCAGAATCGTATACAAGAACATCCAAAATGTCCTTATACAACGATACACCTGCCTCACCCCGCATACTTTCTAACTTCTGAACCCTTAAAGCAGAGGCTTCTGCAATATAGATTTCCATGATGATAACAGCAATATTATTTAAAACTTCCTGCTCATGAATAAGAGCCTTTTCGTAAGTTTTTGATGCTCCGCGAATCAGAAGGAGATTAATTTTCTTAAAGTTTTTAATATATCTCAGCTTTTCCTGGTAGTAATCTTCGTTAGTTGTTTTTCCATCGGAAATTTTATCGAGAGAAGCATAGAGTTTTTCAGCCTGTCCAAAGAGATCGAAATCTCCCTTCATGGCTCTTTTCATAGCTGTATCGACTACCAAAAGGGTGTTAATTTCGTTTGTACCTTCAAATATTCTATTAATTCTGGAATCGCGATAGGCCGTTTCAACAGCCATTTCGGCCGAATAGCCCATACCTCCGTGAATTTGTACTGCCTCATCAACAATAAAATCGAGCATTTCGGAGCTGTATACTTTGAGAATAGCGGCTTCAACAGCATAATGGCTGATGGCATCGATAGCGGCTTTTCCCTGATCGCAACCTTCTGTTTTATATTTTACCATTAGGTCGTCGATATCCTTACTGACCCTGTAGTTGCCTGATTCAGCAGCAAAAATTTTAATCACCTGCTCGGCAAGTTTATGCTTTATTGTACCAAAGCTGGAGATAAGAACATTAAATTGTTTTCTTTCGTTTGCATATTGTACTGAATCGTTTACTGCTTTTTTAGCAGCGCCCAGCACATTGGCGCCAAGCTTGATTCTGCCCATATGCAGAATGCTCAGGGCAATCCTGAATCCTTGCCCACGAACACCGAGTAAATTTTCGACAGGTACTTTAACATCGTTATAAAAAATTTGTGCAGTTGAAGATCCTTTAATACCCATCTTATGCTCGTCGGGATTGATCACAACGCCGGGAGAATTAGATTCCACGATGAATGCGCTAAGTACCCTGTCATTATCGATTTTGGCAAATACTGTTTGCAAATCGGCAAAACCGGCATTGGTGATCCACATTTTCTGGCCATTAAGAATATAGTGTTTACCATCTTCAGAAAGTTTTGCATTCGTTTTACCTGAATTTGCGTCACTTCCTGCTCCGGGTTCAGTTAAACAGTATGCACCCAGTATTTCACCTGTTGCAAGCTTTGTAACATATTTCAAACGTTGTTCACCACTGCCATAATACATAATAGGTAGTGTTCCGATTCCACTGTGAGCCATAAAGGCGACCGAAAATGAATAACCCGCACCAATAGTCTCGGCAGCGAGCATTTGAGTAACAAACGATTGTCCGAATCCTCCATATTCTTCGGGTACTGAGATACCCATCAAACCTAACTCACCCGATTTTTTTAACATCGATTTCATCAGTTCTCTGTCCTGCTTATCGACTTTGTCTACGTTCGGATAGACTTCGGTTTCAAGAAAATCTTGGCAGGTCTGGGCTATCATCCTCTGTTCCTCATTGAACTCTTCAGGTATAAATATATCTTTTGATTCTATTTCTTCAACCAGGAATTCACCGCTTTTTAAAACTTTTCTGTTTTCCATTTTTGTTGTGATTTATAATTAGGATTATAGTTTTCTATATATCAAGTGCCTGTACTATTAATTCAGCCAGATCGTAGTTTTTAATTTCGTTTTCCTTATTCTTATATTTTAATCCGTCAGTCATCATGGTCATGCAGAACGGACAGGCAGTAGCTATAATTTCAGCTTTGGTTTTCAGGGCATCTTCCGTTCTTTCGATGAAAACTTCTTTGTTTCCTTTCTCAGCCTCCTTAAACATTTGTCCACCACCTGCACCACAACATAAAGCTTTACTTCTATTCCTTTTCATTTCAACTTTAATGGAGGGAATTGCATTAAGAATATCGCGTGGAGGGTCATAAATACCATTACCCCTGC
Organism: uncultured Bacteroidales bacterium; assembly: GCA_964592225.1. Lineage (GTDB taxonomy): Bacteria > Bacteroidota > Bacteroidia > Bacteroidales > UBA10428 > UBA10428. The sequence goes on along the minus strand of CAZQCO010000025.1, from coordinate 25,706 downwards.
CCAGATAACAAGGATCATGGTAAGTAATTATCTTATCTTTCAATAGATTGGAAGATATTACTAATTTTTCCGAATCTATTTCCTTTTTTAAAAATTGTGTATAATGAATAACCTCGTAATCCCCTCCCAATTGAGGATATTCGTTTTTAAAAATGTTGTAACAATGTGGGCAAATAGTTAGAATCTTCTTAATCCCATAGCCATTCAGTATCTCAATATTGTTTAATGCCTGCATCTGAAATAGCATTTCATTACCAGCTCTCCTTGCGGGATCGCCGGTACAGCTTTCTTCAGTGCCTAAGACTGCAAAATCGGTATTTAGATAAGTCAATATTTTAGCAAAAGCACCAGCTACTTTTTTGTACCTGTCATCGAATGCCCCCGCACAACCAACCCAAAATAAGTATTCCGGATTTTTTCCTTCTGCTGCAAGCTTTGCCATCACTGGTATTTCAACCTTCTTTTTTTCCATAATCAGTAAATTGGCTTATAAGATTATTTTATATTCATTTCTAAATTATTGGCCCAGAGTAACCTGTCTTCGTGTGAAAATTGCCAGGGAGCACCATTGTTTTCAATATTTGTAAAAATGGAGTTTAATTCGCCCGGACCTGCAGCTTGTTCCATAACTAAATAGCGGCGCATATTGAGTATGATCGAAACATGATCAATATTAACAGGGCACTCTTGTGTGCATGCATTACAAGTCGTACATGCCCATAATTCTTCGGTAGTGATATAATCGAATAAAGATTTTCCTTCGTCTAATTTTTCATTTTTCTTTGCTTTATCCCTGCCTACAATTTCGGCATGATCACGTATGTCCATTAATATTTTTCGTGGAGAAAGTTTTTTACCGGTTATATTGGCCGGACAACTTGAAGTACATCTTCCACATTCGGTGCAAGTGTATGCGTCCATAATGTTTTTCCACGTAAGATCTTTAATATCTTTAACTCCAAATGGAAATTGTTCAGCAGTTTCTTCAGGGGCTGGGACAATCGCATTTGGATCAATCATCAGCTTAACTTCCCGGGTTATTGAAGGCATATTTTCAATTTCACCTTTAGGTCGGAGTTTCGAATAATACACATTAGGAAATGCGAGGAAAACATGAAAGTGTTTTGAATAGGGAATATAATTCAAAAATGCAAATACCCCGATTATGTGAAACCACCAGCAAAAGCGTTCAATAAATACTAGTGTATTAGTGGAGAAATTGATGAACAATGGTTGTAGAATTGAACTGATTGGAAAACTCCCAACAGAAGCGTAATGGACTTCATGACGGGTCTGCAGTATTCCATCTGTTGCATTCATTGTTAATACAGCACCCATCAATAATATTTCAGTAATAAGGATAATGTTAGCATCGGTTCTTGGCCATAAAGTCATTTCTTTACTCCAGAAACGTTTTAATCTGAGTATATTTCTCCGGATAAGAAAAATCAGACAACCGAATAAAACGGCAAAAGCAAAAAACTCAAGAATTGAAACCAGAACATAGTAATACTTATTAATAAAAGCAAATAACCTGTGGGTGCCAAATATGCCATCAATTAATATTTCAAGCATTTCAATATTAACAATTATAAAACCAACATATACCAGGATGTGCATTATTCCAGATACCGGTCGAACTGTCATTTTCGACTGACCAATGGCAACTCTGAACATCAGCCACCAGCGTTTTCTCCTATTGTCATTAATTTTGAGATCTCTTCCCAGGTGAATATTGCTGACGATTTTTTTTACATTTATATAAAAGAAATAAATTGACGCAATAAGTAACAGCACAAAAATTCCTTGCTTGATCATAATTACATTATGTTAATGATAGGCCAAAAAGTGAAATTTTAGTTATAATGATTATGAATCCCTTACGATTTATTTTCCTTAACCGCACTGATTAATTTCGGTAATACTTTTAAGGCATCACCAACAATTCCATAATTTGCGGCTTCGAATATCGGGGCATCTTTATCGGTATTGATAGCAACAATGTATTTTGATGAACTTATTCCGGCGAGATGCTGGGTTGCCCCCGAGATGCCTATTGCTATGTAAAGATTTGGTGCAATGATTTTTCCGGTTTGCCCTGTATGTTCCTCATTAGGTCTCCAACCTTCATCCGATACAGGACGCGAGCATGCAGTTGCAGCTCCAAGCAATTCGGCAAACTCAACCAGTGGACCCCAGTTGTCGGGCGATTTCATTCCACGTCCTCCCGAAACAACAACTTCAGCATCGGTAAGTAATACTTTGCCGGTTTGTTTCTTTACCTCCAGTACTTTAGTTTTAATTACCGATCCATTGATCTGGAGTGAAAGATTTTCGATATTTATAGTGCTTGATGTTACAATAGGCTCAAAAGAATTTTGTGCCAGTGTAAGGATTTTTTTCTCTGATTTGATTTGGATAGTTGCGAATGCATTCCCAGAATATGCTTTTTTATAAACTATAAATGGTTTTGTACTTATTGGGAGTTTACTGACTCCTGATCCGATTCCGGCTTTAAGTTTAACAGATAATCTTGGAGCTAATGCTTTGCCAGTATTATTGTTCGATAGGATAATTACTTCGGCTCCTTCTTTATTGGCAACTTCTGCAATAGCATTTGTATAGACCTGGTTGTCCAGAATTTTGAAATTTTCATTGGTAGCATTGATTACTTTTTTCGCACCATATTTACCAAGTTTTTCTAACTCAACCGGGTCAACTTGTCCTATCGACAAAACTGTTGCAGTGGTATTTAAAATTTCAGCAAGTTTTGTGGCATATGAAACTAATTCAAATGAGGTTTTCTTGAATTTTCCGTCCCAATTTTCGGTATATACTAGTATTGACATAATGAATGTTTTAATTTGATGATTTGGAAATCAGATTACTTTAGCTTCGTTCTTCAGCAGATCGATCAGCTGTTCTGCATTATCGGGATCGACAAATTTACAGGCTGCCCGGGGCTGTGGTAATTCATAGCCAACAAGTTCGGTAAGCGGTTCGATACTATTTGGTTCGATAACCTTTATTGGTTTTGAACGGGCCATCATAATACCACGCATTGCAGCAATACGGGGTTCTTTGGCTATACCTTTCTGAACTATAGCAACAAACGGAGTGGGAACAGTTACCGTTTCTTTTCCGCCATCAATTTCACGGTTAATTACTGCCTGTTTATCTTTTAACTGTACTGATGAAACAGCTGATACTGATGGCCAGCCTAAAAATTCGGCTAACATACCTCCAACGGTTGAGCCATTGTGGTCACTTGATTCTATCCCGCAAAAGACGATATCGAATGGCTCACTTTTTATTGCTTCCGAAAGTTGCGCGGCTACGAAATAGGCATCGCCAGGTTCAGCATTAATGCGAATCGCATTGTCGGCACCAATAGCGAGTGCTTTCCTGATAGTAGATTCTGATCCGGCCAGCCCAACATGAGCAACCGTAACTGATTCGATTCCGCTTGAAGTATCGTCTTTCAACTCTAAAGCTCGAGTAAGTGATAATTCATCCCAGGGATTTATAACCCACTGAATACCAGTCTCATCGAGTTTTGTATTATTATCAATAAATTTAACTTTGGTGGTTGTATCAGGTACATTACTGATACAGACTAAGATTTTCATCGATTATTTATATTTAGTTAGGTTCAAATTATCCTTCAATTCATTGCATATTCCTAAAAGGAATTTACTTAGAGTATATTGAAATATTTAATTAGGCGTACAAATATAAAATAAAATAGATAACTAGAACATCCAGATATTTTATAATTGGATTCATTATACAATCTATATAATCTATTTAAAATAAGTGTATCCAATAATTAGGTTGGCTATTTAGATCAATATTGGTATACATATAATCAATTATCGATTAATTATTAATAAATATTAACAGTTAATCAAAAATGAAATTCTACTGAAAGATTAATTTGTATTTTTGAACATATTTCAATGCAAAATACTCTTAAGATGCGTGACATGTTTCAGAAGACTATAGATGTTCTTAAGAAAAGGGTCAAGAATAATCTGAAGGCGATAAATAATAATCAGAAGATAATTAAGGAACTACTTGTTCAACCTGATTCAACCGAACGTAAAAATGAGTTTGAAAAATACTATGTAGCCAACAAAACGCTATTACAGGAAAATAACGATTATATAAATATTCAACTGACTTTGATTAATTTCCTTGAAAAATATAAAGGTACAGCAGTACTTGATGATTCGTTATCTGTTGTTGATATATATTCAATTTCCGATGATGTTGAAGTATTGGATCTGACACTGAAAGGTGTTGTAGCATTCAATGAAGAGCATCCGAAATTCAACGACATGGATTTTATTGATAAACTTATAGCACATTATGAATCGATGGAACTGTATGAAAAGTGCCAGGAACTGACAGATCTGAAAAGTAAATTAGTATAATTCCCTACTTTACTATGTAACCCGGCTACGTGCCGGGTTTTTTATTGCCCGATTGCCTGTTAATAGCTCTATTTTAGTTATTTTCGTAGGATTTTCACCATATAGTATTTGTTTGACAGAAGACGATAAAATACCTATCCGGATCGTTCTGGTTGGAGCAGGTAATGTTGCCTGGCATCTTGGACATGCCTGCTTAAAGGCAGGTATTCAGATTGTCCGGGTTATAAATCGCACTCAAACATCGGGACAGGAGTTGGCTGGAGAACTTCAAACTACGAGTTCTACTGACTTCGGAGCCACAGTGCCCGAATGTGATTTTATAATTGTTGCCGTCAAGGATTCAATTCTGAAAGGTATCCTTCATCAGATTCATCCTGCCGGAGCTATTTTGCTTCATACTTCTGGAAGTCATGGATTGGATGTGTTCCCTAAAGAAGATTCCAAGTTTGGAGTTTTATATCCTTTTCAAACCCTGACCAAAGGATTATATACTGATTTCGCGCAACTGCCACTTTGTATTGAAGCTTCCGACGACACAACCCTTTCAGCAATTAAAAACTTCGCCGGTAAACTAAGCTCAAGTATATGGTCATTATCTTTGCTACAGCGAAGAAATTTGCATCTGAGCGGTATAATTATTAACAACTTTACCAACCACTTGGTTGCACGGACTTTTGATTATATGGATAAACACAGGCTCGATAAGGAGTTGATAAAGCTCTTATTGCGTGAGACCATTAGAAAACTCGAAAAAATATCTCCCTATGAAGCGCAAACCGGCCCGGCCCGGAGGAATGATACGGAGATAATTCAAAAACACCTGGAGTTACTGGCTCAGGAAACTGAATTACAAAAGTTGTACAAATTACTGACAGATAGTATTATTGCATATTATTTGAAAAATGAATAGCTGGCTATGTCAAACTGTAAAACTATATTTACACGGATAAAAGCATTTGCTTTCGATGTCGACGGGGTATTTACCGATGGACAGGTATTTCTTTTGCCCGGCAATGAATTTATCAGGGCAGTTAATATCAAAGACGGATATGCTATTCAGCATTGTGTTAAAATGGGATTTATGGTGGGAATAATAACGGGAGGAAAATCGGATGAAGTGGCATTGCGTTTCCGGAAACTTGGCGTAACTGATATATATATGGGGTCGTCGAATAAATTAGACAGTTATGAAGATTTCAGAATGAAATATGGGTTAACTTACGATGAAACTCTTTACATGGGCGACGATATACCCGATTATGAGATAATGAAAAAGGTGGGTCTTCCGGCTTGCCCGAAAGATGCAGCTACGGAAATAAAGCAAATTGCAAAGTATATATCGGATAAAGGGGGAGGCAGGGGATGTGTGCGCGATGTAATTGAACAGGTATTAAGAGTTCAGGACAAATGGTTTGGTAAAGAATCGTTCCAATGGTAAAACAGTTAAAAATTGCTTTAGCCTTTATGAGACTGATCAGGTTTCCGAATCTGGTTATTATTGCTATGACCCAGTATTTCATTCGTTGGTTTATTTTAAAACCACTACTGACAGTTTCAGGATTTAAGGTACAACTTGGAATATCCCAATTTGCCATGCTTGTATTGTCAACAGTATCGATTGCTGCTGCCGGGTATATTATCAATGATTATTTCGATCGGAAAACAGATCTGATAAACCGGCCAGGTACAGTTATTGTCGGTCGGTTAATAAAGAGGCGCTATGCCATGTTTTTTCATATTCTTTTTACCGCAATTGGCATTGTGGCTGGGGCATATGTAGCTTATCATATAGGTCGATTAAGTCTGACAGTGATTTTTCTATTTGCAAGCGGAGTGCTATGGTTATACTCCACAACTTATAAGCGGCAGATACTGGTTGGCAATATTGTAATATCCATACTGGTAGCGATTGTACCTTTAATGGTGCTTCTTTTTGAATTCCCATTACTGGTGAAAGAATATAAGCTCTATGCTTTGGCTGCTGGCATGAATTTCGACTTTCTGATTGTGTGGATATGCAGCTACGCAGGTTTTGCCTTTCTCGTAAACTTAATCCGGGAAATAATAAAGGATATGGAAGATTTTGAAGGCGATTATGTTTTTGGACGCCAGACTGTTCCTATTGTTTGGGGAATGCGGGTTTCGAAGTACATTGTTGCCGGCATAATAGGAATAACCCTGATCCCGATTTTTTATTTCCTGATGTTTCATTTAACTGATAAGCTCAGCTTCATATATATTGTGCTCCTGATCATAATGCCATTATTCCTGATTTCTTTTGGTGTATTCTGGGCAAATACCCAAAGGCATTATCATACCCTGAGCCAGATGATTAAACTCGTGATGCTTACCGGCTTGTTCTACTGCCCTGTAGCGAATTATATCATCTATCATTTATAAATGCGCCTATGTTATTGAGTAATCTGGTAAAAGATCACAGGCTTATTCTGGCATCGCAATCACCGCGAAGGAAATTATTACTGGAGGGACTAGATCTGAAGTTTGAGGTAATTGTCAGGGATAATATTCCTGAAGAACATCCGGCTCATTTGAAGATGAATGAGATACCTGTTTGGCTAGCCCGGAGTAAATCCGATCATTATACCGATTTATTAAAGGATAGAACCCTGCTTATCACGGCCGATACTATTGTGTGGCACAGGAATAGGTTGGTTGGCAAACCGGAGGATTTAAACGATGCCATTAAAATTCTCTCCACACTTTCGGATTCCATGCACGAGGTGGTTACCGGTGTTTGTTTACGATCGGAAAAAAAGATGCGTCTTTTTTATAGCGAATCGAAGGTTTTATTTCGAAAACTTAGTTCTGAGGAGATTGAATATTATGTCACCGGCTACAAGCCTCTCGATAAGGCTGGGGCATATGGAATTCAGGAATGGATAGGGTATATCGGGATTGAAGAGATTGAAGGATCGTTTTATAATGTCATGGGGCTTCCTGTTCAGATGCTCTACCAGGAACTGATCAGCTTTCTCCAGGGAGATTAATACATTTGTCTTATTTGAATATGAGATTGGATCACGAACAAATTTAATAGTAGGAGAAAAATATAATGAATCTTCAACTAAGAATAAACGGGACAGCTCCTGCCTGGCCGGTGCTTCTGGAACATCCTTCTGCTTTTTATGATCCATCGGATATTGCTGGTATGGGAAGCGCTTCCTATTCTCTAATCGCCTATTCCGATGAGAGAAAAACATCTGTAGAATGGGAAATACTCGTCGATGCGGGACATAATACCGTTCCTTTTCTGCTAAATCATGGCAACCGTATTCCCGATGCAATTTTCCTTACTCACGCTCACCCCGACCATATGCTGGGTATCGACTGGATTGTTCAGAGCCATCATTTCAAATACAGAAATTCTAAGAGTAAACTGCCCGTTTATTGTACACGCAGCGTTTGGAATATGCTGATGAATACTTACTCTTATATCGAACCACATGTTCAGTTTAATGAATTGTTCCCCGGACAAAAGCAATGCATCGATGAAACTTCCGGGTTGTACGTTACTCCATACCCGGTATTTCATGGGAAAGGTGCATGGGGAGCCAGTATGCTTTATTTTGAGACTCAATCGTCAAATACTAAAAATCTGCTTATTACAGCTGATATGCTTTGTCCTCTTCTGCGGAAAAAAGATATTCCCGTCATTACACAAGCAGGTGTTTTATTTATCGATACCAACAACCGCTTTCCCTATCCGGAATCGAACCATATAAGCTTTGCTAAAAAAGCTGAATCAGAAAAAATAAGTATGCGCTTGCAACAATGGTTCGAAAGGGTGAATATTTCCGATCTTCTTGCCCCTCATTTGATGTTTGATGAGGATAAGTTCGTAAGATCCTATTGTGATGAATTCCTGTCAGACTGGCATCATTGCAGTGAAATACCTCATACCATACTTGATTTCCTTAGTCTGATCCCTATCCCGGACGTGTTTCTCATCCATTACTTGGGAGTATATGATGAGATATACTATAGTGAAAAAATTCTGAATGCTGTTCAGCTTCAAGAGTGGGCCGTCGATCTGGCAAAACAAAATGGATTAACCAACATCAGGATTCGTGTACCGAAACCCGGCGATTTTATTTCTTTGCAGAAAAATACAAAATAACCCGGCTAACTGAAGTAAAATTCATAAATAGCTATATTCATCGGAATTACGGATTTTTAGAAAAAAAACGATTTTTACTGGTAATTATCGGCGTGAAGGATATATTTTCGCAGCGTGGGAATATGCGGGTGAAAGATAGCTTCGGTGAAGGATCACAGCAATAATGTAAGGTATCGGATAATAATATAAACTTCTAATTGATATATATACCAATATTAGATTTCATGATGTTAACCCAACAAATATTCTATTTTTCAGCATTAGGAGCGGCGCTTGGTTTCGTGCATACTGTCCTTGGCCCCGATCATTATATACCTTTTATTTTTATGGCCAAAGCACGGAAATGGAAAATGAGAAAAACATTGTTCATCACATTTCTCTGCGGCATAGGCCATGTTTCGAGTTCTATTGTACTTGGTTTTGCAGGTATTGCTCTGGGAATAGGCGTTTCCAGGCTTACACACATTGAAGGTGTCAGAGGCAACTGGGCCGCCTGGGCTTTTACGTTGTTTGGCCTTATTTATATGTTGTGGGGTTTATACAGGGCTTACAAAAATAAACCGCATACTCATGTTCATTTGCATGGAAAAATTACCCATGAGCATACGCATGAGCATTTGCACGATCACGATCATATTCATAAAAGTGAGAAGCTGACAAACATAACCCCTTGGGTGCTTTTTGTGATTTTTGTCCTGGGGCCCTGCGAACCTCTTATACCTGTTATTATTTATCCGGCAGTTGAGGAGAGGGGGAGTATTTCTGAAGCTCTTATTGTTTCTGCCATATTCTCTATTGTTACTATAGCTACCATGCTTACGCTGGTTTACTTATTGGGAAAGGGGATAGATTTTATACGATTACAGAAAATGGAACGTTATACACATGCACTGGCCGGAGCCATGTTATTACTGAGTGGCATCGCGATTTTATTTTTAGGTTTATAATATGTAATTTGTATCGAAAATCAAATATTGGTGCTATGAAAAAGTTTTGGATTTTTATAAGCTTAGTCCTTCTAGTAGTTGCCTGCTCAGGTAACAGGAAGGATAAATCATCCGGTGAAGAAGCCATCCCTGTTGAACAGGATAATGAGATGGTTACCTATAAGTTTAAGGTTGGTGGTTTACAGGATAGTGTTATCTCCGATTCGATATGGCGCATTATCTTTCAGGTCGAAGGTATTGATAAACTGGTTCTCTCCCGCGACGATTCAGTAGCTGTGTTTACTGTCGACCCGGAATTGGTGAGCAACCAATTAATACGCGACGAAATTACACGTAGGGGAGGAGTCCTATTAAATTAGAACGATTTCTCCAGCTCATATATCATCCGTTTGATATGACTATTTGGGATAGGGTTTTCCGAATGGATTTATTTCACTTTTTATTTACAATTCCTGCAATGGTCTCTTCGGGAACTCCCGTTCGTTTTGCGGTCTCTTCAACCGACCTGGTTTCTGAATAGATTCGTTGTACGAATACTTCAAATGCTTCACCAATCTCGATCAAATGGCCATCGGGATCGAAGAACCTGAAAGTCATCTGTCCCCAGGGTTCGGTTTTAATCTCATGAAAGAATTGAGCTCCTGAGGCTTTTATAAGCTTTACACTTTCTTCGATACTATCGGTTTCGAAGTACAGTTCGAAAGTTTTGCCCTTTGCCGCATCGCCGGCGATACCCGATATTTCATGTTGTTCAATGATTTGCCAGATCGATAAGCGGCATTTGAAAACGATATTGGCACCAAAATCGTGTTCAATTTCCTGACCAAGCACTTCGGTATAAAATTTTTTTGCCTTCCCGATATCTTTAACAAAAACTACGGGAGAATAAAATTTCAGGTTCATAATATATTTCTTTTCATCAGAATATATAGTAAGGAAATGAGAACAAATTTAACGAACGTAGCAATTAGCAATAGTCATTTATTTAATAAAATTACAAAATGGATACAATATACTTCCGAGCAGGTTTTAGTAGTTGTATATCCTATGATGATTTCCCTGTATTTATATATATCAATAATATATCTGTTTATACGTTGCTCGTTGCGCAATTCACTATTCAAGGGAATTCTTGTTATAAGAATCAGGTCTGCTTAACTGGTTGTCCGGATACGTGCTTATGCCATTTTATTTGTCATACTTATAATACAAGCAAGCAGCCATTGGCTAATGGTGCTGTGTAATTTAAAAGCGATTTCATGCCATTTTAACTTTGCATGATTTAGCAGGTAAGGTTTAGGGTATTAGTTACGGGAGCCGGTTGAATTCAACCGGCTCTTCTTTTTGATAATTTCAGTAGACAATAGCCTATATTTTTAGTAAATTTCCCGTAACAATTAACATCCTGACCATCATGCATATTTCACGTACTTTTTTTATACTGCTTCTGATACCGGTTTTTTTTGCCTGCAAACAGGAATGGAACGAACTGGCCATCAATTCCCCCGATTTTAAACTTCAACTCATCTTTCGCCTCGAGAACGGGAAACCTGTCTACACCCTGACTCTTAATGGGAAACCCGTTTTGCTTGAATCATCACTGGGTTTTGCAATCGATAATCACGCTCCATTCGATTCGAATTTTATTCTTATCGACAAAAAAATCAGTTCTTTTAGCGAAACATGGGAACAACCCTGGGGTGAGGTAAAATCCATCGAAAATAAGTATCAGGAACTTAAACTGTTTTTGCAAGAAAAGGAGGGATCGGAGCGAAAAATGAATATTATTTTCCGTTTGTATAACGGGGGCATGGGCTTTCGGTACGAATTTCCGGAGCAGGAATTTCTCGATCAGATCCAGATAATAGAAGAAAAAACACGTTTTGTATTACCTGCCGGAGATTCGGCATGGTGGATCCCGGCCTACAAGCCTGAACGCTATGAATACCTCTACCGGAAAACCTCTGTTTCCGGAATAGATACGGCTCATACTCCGCTGACTATCGAAACACGCGATGGTTTGTTCCTTAGCTTTCATGAAGCTGCCTTATATGATTTTCCGAGTTATTCCCTTTATTCGGTTGATACTAATATACTGGCTATCGACCTGGTACCCTGGAAGAATGGCGTAAAAGCCTATATCGAAACTCCTTTCTTGACTCCGTGGCGTACCCTGCAAATAGCTGAAAAACCCGGCGATTTGGTTACGAATTACCTGATCCTGAATTTGAACGATACCTGCAAAATTGCTGATATATCGTGGATAAAACCTGCGAAATATATGGGTATATGGTGGGGTATGCATATTAGCAAATATACTTGGGGTTCAGGACCAAAACACGGAGCTACTACACGAAATACCATGAAGTATATTGATTTTGCTGTCGAAAATGGATTTGACGGTGTTCTTGTCGAGGGATGGAACCGGGGTTGGGATGGTGACTGGATCTCTAATGGTGCTATTTTCAATTTCACAAAATCCTATCGCGATTTCGATCTTCCAAAAATAGCAGCCTATGCTGAAGAGAAAGGTGTGGGGCTTATTGGACATCATGAAACCAGCGCTCATATCGATAACTATGAAGCGCAAATGGAGGGTGCATACCAGCTTTATGAAGAGCTGGGCGTGCATTATGTTAAAACAGGCTATGTAGGCAAAAAACTGTTCAATGGCGAATGGCATCACGGGCAATATGGAGTCAGGCATTATCAGAAAAGTGTCGAACTGGCAGCGAAATACCATATCATGCTCGATGTTCACGAACCCATAAAAGATTGTGGGCTGCGTCGTACATGGCCCAACCTGATGACCCGTGAAGGTGCCCGGGGTGCCGAATGGGATGCCTGGGGAGCTGATGGAGGTAATCCCCCCGATCATATTCCCACACTGGTTTTTACCAGACTACTTGCCGGCCCTATGGATTATACACCCGGGATTTTCGATATCGAAATACCATCAAAGCAAAATAACAGGGTAAACACAACCCTGGCCAAACAGCTGGCTTACTATATAATTATATATAGTCCGCTTCAGATGGCTGCCGACTTGCCAGAGAACTATGAGGGTAATCCTGCATTTCAGTTTATTAAGGATGTTCCCTGTGATTGGGAAGAAACCAGAGTTCTTAACGGTGCTATTGGCGATTATGTGACTATTGTCCGGAAAGACCGTAATAGTGGCGACTGGTTTCTTGGTAGTATTACCGACGAGGCTCCACGAAACTTTGAGTTTGTTCTTAACTTTCTCGAGAAAGGGACCAGCTATGCAGCCGGTATCTATGCTGATGGTGAAGAAGCTGACTGGAAAACAAATCCGTTACCTGTAGCAATCAGCAACAGGATAATAACATCGAAAGATACACTCTTTGTAAACCTGGCTCCCGGTGGAGGTCAGGCAGTCCGGTTTTCGCCTGTTATTGAAACAGCGCCGGAAGAATAGTTGCTATATAGTGAAAGGATAAAAAAAAGCTGTCATCAATAGTAGAAGACAGCTTTAATTAATAGGAATAAAGTTTTATTTTTTTAGCAAATCCCTGATTTCTGAAAGTAATTTTTCTTCCTTCGAAGGTTCGGGTGGAGTAGCTGGCTTTTCAATTTCCTTCTTTTTCATGCTGTTCATACCTTTAATTACCATGAAAATGGCAAATGCAACAATAATCAAGTCGAGCGTAATTTGTACGAAATTGCCATAGTTGATAGTGACAGCCTGAAGGGCTTCACCGGCATCGCTAACTGTAGCTCCTTTAAGAATGATTTTCAACTCAGTGAAGTCGACACCTCCGAGAAGCATCCCGATGGGTGGCATAATAATATCGTTAACCAGTGAGGAGACAATTTTACCAAAAGCTGCTCCAATAACTATACCTACTGCCATATCGACGACGTTACCCCGCATGGCAAATTCCTTAAATTCTTTTACAAGTTTCATACTATTTAATTATTATTAGAATTTGAGAGCAATACCTATCGATAAAACTTCTTTGAATTGAATACGCGGACCCTTACTGTCTACTACACCGTCATCGTTTGTGTCCTGTTCTATTTTTATGTCATCATCGTAAATCAGAAGAGTGGAAAGGGTTGCTGATAAATACTCATTAGCTTTCAGCATAAGAAGTGTTTCCCAGTTAATATCAATATTCTGTGGATTATTCAGGTAGTTGGAAAACAGATCGATTTTGGTACCAAAGCTTACGTTTTTAATCAGTTCTTTCTGGAATGCTATCCTGACATAACCTCCCAACTCACTTCTTAATTTGTTTCCCGGATCTACTCCGAAAGCACCTGAATCGGCCAGAGCCTGATCGTTGACAAGTGTAATCTTGCTGGTAAGTGGAGCAATGAAGGCCGAAAAATTATCGTTGGGTTTATAGTCAAGACCTAAAGCACCTAAAATATATCCAGGGGCTAAAAATTTGGATATGATTACACTGTCGTTCGGATAGTTATATCCGTTAGTCATCTGGGTTTTAAAATTGAACAGGGCAGCATAGTTCCACTTGCCGAATGCTTTGTATCCGTATTTTGAAACCAGGTCGATTTTATCGTCGGTTTTAATGAAATCAGCATCTTTTCCTTGCTTGAGAAGCCCGTAACCTATGTCGAGCGAATTATCCCAGTTCGATTTTCCCTTTGTATAATTGGCATAAACATTTATCAGGCCATTTATCGATAATGAATTCTGGCCACCGGCTGTCCAGTTTGTTAATGAAGTCTGCGAAACATTAATAAATGCAGTAACTCCTTTTTTCCAGCCGTCGAGAGAATCTGTGGATAAGGTTCTCATTTCTGTTTCAATTTCTGTAACTTGCGCAAAGCCTGAGCTTGTGACAATAAACATCATAATTATTAGTACTAACTTTCTTTTCATTTACATACAATTTTATTGGATATAATAAATATTTGGATTTCTTAAAACCTGCTATTTACCAGCAGTCCTGTTTAAGGAACAAAGAATTGACTGGACTGTTTAAATATTGGTAATAAAGTTAATTAATCTACTAATTAATTATTGGATAATTCGTTGATTTCTTAGCGATTAAAAACAGGAAATGGAATTTTATTCAGATTGATGAAAATCATTCTTTCGGAGTTGATAGAAAGGAGTCTTCACTCTTTTTATAATCACTATTGGTGAAGACTATCACAACAAGGCAGACTTTTCTTTTTAAAGTAGAATTAAATTATCTCTTCTTTCGTTTCTCAGCCAGATCGGCTTCGATCCTTTTAACTAAGTTTTTATCGAGACGATAGAAAAAAACAAATGCGGCCGAGATTAAGGCTCCTATCCCGGGGAATATGCTCATGATAAGTCTGATCCCCTTCAGGGTTTCTACAGATTGTTCCACATTTGCCTTAAAGCCGTATATAGCAAGCAGCCAGCCAGTGACAGCACCGCCCAAGGTCCATCCGAATTTCTGTGACATTGATGACGATGAGAAGATAAGTCCAGTTGCCCGGCGACCGGTTTTCCATTCGGAATAATCCGCTATGTCAGCATACATCGACCAAAGCAACGGGAAAATAATTCCGGCACATATGCTGATTAGTATCTGGGTAGTGAAGATAAGGTAAGTCTGTTCCGATGTATAGAAATAGAAGGTAAAGCTCAGAATTGATGCCAACAGCATGGCAATAAAGAAAGTTTGTTTTTTCCCTATACGGTCCGATAACGGTTTGGCCAGAATTACGCCCATAATATTACTTACCTGGCCCAAAACCATATACACTGTACTGTACGTAAAAATAATTTCTTTGCTGAGGATACTGAAATAAAAGACTTTCTTGTCTGAAACATAGTATTTAAAGTAGTACATTATTGAGCTATCCCTAAGTGAATTAAATATCAAGGTTGATATAGCTGCTCCAAGAAGAATAAACCAGGGAATATTTCTGCCCATATCTTTCAGGTCGCGCCATACCGATGTTTTCTGTGTCTTTATTGGTCTAATGCGTTCGTGGGTCCAGGCAAAATTGAGCCAGAAAAAAATTGTTGTGATCACAGCAAAAACAATCGTCATCATTTGCCATCCGAATTGCAGGTTTAGGGTTCCATTGTTTGATTTACTGAATAGGTCGACCAGCGGTTTGGCAAATGCCAATGCCAGAATACTGCCTCCAAAAGCAAAAACAAAACGATATGAGGCCAAGGTAGTTCTTTCCTCCGGAATCGACGACATCACTCCCATCAGTGAAGCATAAGGCACGTTGATGGCCGTATATACCATCATCATCAGGGAATAGGTCACATAAGCATATATTATTTTTCCCTGAACATCAAATCCGGGTGTTGTAAAAGTAAGTACCCCGATTATTCCGAAAGGTACTGCTACCCAGAGCAGATAGGGCCGGAATTTGCCCCAGCGCGAATTAGTTCGATCAGCTATCATCCCCATCATCGGATCGTTAATGGCATCCCAAAGGCGTACAAAAAGAAACATGGTACCAACAACAGCAGCAGGTATGCCAAATACATCGGTATAAAAAAAGATAAGGTACATAGTAAACATCTTCCAAAACATCGATGAGGCTGCATCTCCAAAGCCATAACCTATTTTTTCCTTAATTGAAAGAGTCTTTGCTACTTGTGCCATTGATTTACAGTTATTTCGTTCATTAATACATCGATTTCGCAGGAAGCTATAAAATCGACGCTAAAACTATGAATTTGTTTTAAAATTACAAATGGACACATAATAGCTGACAGGCTTATATCCTTAATTACAGGTCCATGCACTGCTACCTTCTCATGAATTTATATTCACAATGATTTTTAGTTTAGCATTTTCGTTGATATATTCGTCTTTTAAACACCCTGTGGATGATACATGTCTGATCTCTATGGATAATCAAGAAAAAGTTACATTACGTCTTATAAGAAAAGGTGATCCATCGGTTTTTCGTAAACTGTATGATGTATACTATTACAGACTTTTTCTCTATGCAAAAAGTTATCTCGATAATGAGAATGAAGCAGAAGATGTGGTTCAGGAGCTTTTTATTCACCTTTATGAGAAGAGAAAAGAATTAATGGTTTTTTCATCACTCAGCTCTTATTTCTTCCGATCGGTGCATAATAAATGCATTCAGGTTTTGCGTCACAGGAAAGTAATTGCAGAGCATGAAGAAAGACATAGATTTACGATCAGGGAGGCTGAGATCTTGTACAACAGGGCAGCTAATTTTACATTTTCGGAACAACAGCTTAAAGAAATTCAACAAATATTTCAACGGGCAAATGAAGCCCTTCCTGATAAAACCAGGGAAATATTCCGTTTGAGCAGGGAACAATCTAAATCGAACAAAGAAATTGCTCATATATTAAACATTCAGTTAAAAACAGTGGAATACCATATTAACAAAGCCCTAAAAAGTTTCAGCACAGTATTAAAAGATTATTTTGTATAACTATTTATCTCCGGGTTATTAATCTCCCGGAGATAAATTAATTCTAAATCACCTCTAAGTTACTGGATTAACAATAGATACCGGGAATATGCAGGAATCTTCCAATTCTAAAGAGACTTTAAATTAATTTTATTTTAGATCATTTTTAGGGTAGTGAGGAATTCATACGTCTTAGTATTGTTATAACGAAATTTCATATAATGATTACTAATGAAAACTTAGAGGAAATCCTTTGGAAATATTTCGAAGGGAAAGCCTCCCTTATGGAAATTCGGGCCATTGACCAATGGTTGGATGAAGACAAGAAAAATATTCGGTATTTTGCCACCAATAAAGAAGCGTACATCGAAATTTTAGCAGATGTCGGGGAAGATACCGAATTAATTGATCGTGCTTTTAATAAGTTTCTTGCAAAGGTGAATCAAATCAATGAAACCGAAACTAAAAACCGAAGGCAAAGCAACAGCTTAATTCGTAAAAAAATTATGAAATATGCTTCTGTAGCTGCAATTATTATTATAACAGCTTTATGTACCTATATAATAGTGCATAATTCACAAACAATCGCAAATGAAACCTATTGCGAAATTGAGGTTCCCTATGGAGGACGTTCTTCTCTTTTACTTCCCGATGGAAGCAAGATCTGGCTTAATGCAGGCAGTAAATTGAAGTATAACCGGACATTCGATATCCGGGAGCGTGAAGTATTTCTCGACGGTGAAGCCTATTTCGATGTTGAGAAGAGTAAGCACCCGTTTGTTGTGCATACTTCACACATCGATATACTGGTGTTGGGTACATCGTTCAATGTGAAATCCTATTCAGAAGATGATAACATTGAGACCACCCTTGTGGAAGGCAATATTCGTATTGAACAAAAAGAATCGGACCAGCCCTTGTTTTTAAAGTCCAAACAAAAACTTATCTATAATAAAAAACCAAATCAGTATCAAACAAATCGGACATCCACAGAAAAGGAGGTTCAAGATATGGGTAATGAAAGCAATGAAATTCAAAAGTTAGCTAGTAAACCCATAGCCATTGAGGCAAATGTTAATATCGAAGAAGCTACATCGTGGAAGGATGGGAAACTGATCATAAACAACGAGCCTCTTGAAGATCTTGCCAGGAAACTTGAGAGAAAGTATGATATTGTATTTCATTTTAATAGTGAGGAGCTTAAAAAATACTCTTATTCCGGTACTTTACGCGACTTCCCACTTGAACAGGTGTTAAAAGCCCTCGAACTTACATCGCCCATTATTTACTCAATTAAAGAGAAAACTGTTTATTTATCCTATAATTCACGATTCAAACCCCTTTCAAAATGAGATAAAAACAATTATATTGAAAATAATTTCTATAAATATTGCTTTGCCTATGGACACTAACTAAACAATAAGACTGGAAGTAATTATCGTTTCTTCCGGTCGATACTCTAATTCTAATATGAAAAGACTATGTTGAATTAAAACTACCCTATCTATGAAATTAATCCTAACTAACTTTTCCTCATTGTGGGGAAAACAATCTAAAAGACTTATGCTTACAATAAAGCTAGCCGCTTTGATAAGTCTTATCGCTGTTATGAACATATCAGCGAATGTATTTTCCAAAGGAGAGAAAATAAGCATTAATGTTGAGGATATTCAGTTGCGCGAACTATTTCGCGAGATTGAAAATAACAGCGATTATGCTTTCTTCTTTAACGATCAGTACGGTGAACTCGATAACCGGGTTTCACTGGAAATATCAGCTGAAAACATAACAACCATTCTTGATGTGCTGCTTACGGACACGCAGCTTGATTTTGAGATTATGGACAATAATTTTATTGTAATAGTCCCGAAAGCTGACATGCAGCAGGTGGTTGTTACAGGAAAAGTTATCGATTCCGAAGGAGATCCCTTGCCAGGTGTAAATATAGTAGAAAAAGGGACTACTAATGGGGTAATAACCGATCTGGATGGTAATTACTCGATCACCGTGGCATCAAGTTCCTCGGTTCTGGTATTTTCCTATATCGGATATAATACCGAGGAAGTTGAGGTCGGCTCCCAAACTGTGTTGAGTATGATTCTGATTGAAAGCCTTGAAGAATTGGGAGAAGTTGTGGTTGTAGGATATGGTACCCAGCGAAAAGAAGCTGTGACTGGTTCCGTTGAATCGATACGCGGCGATGTAATACGAGAAGTGCCCTCGTCTGATGTGACGCAGGCCTTGCAAGGACGTATTGCAGGTGTGGAGATGTCGCAAACCTCATCCAAACCCGGATCCTCCATGCAGATCCGTATTCGCGGTACACGCTCGCTGACAGCCAGCAACGACCCGCTTATCGTACTTGACGGTATCCCCTTTGCCGGGTCAATGAGCGATATCGACCCAAATGATATCAAAAGTGTCGATATTCTTAAAGATGCATCGGCTACTGCTATTTACGGATCACGTGGCGCAAACGGAGTTATATTGATCTCAACCAATAAAGGACAAAAAGGGAAGAAAGCACAGGTAAGCTTCAACAGCTACTATGGCACCAAACAAATTATCAAATACCCTATGATGAGTGCTTCGGAGTTTATTCAACTCCGTGATACAGCCAATAGGTATGATAACGGAATGGATGAATCTGATTCTGTAGATATTGATTACCAGGATTTGTTTTACAGACCTGCCTCGATTACAAGTCACGATCTGAAGATAGCAGGTGGTACAGAACGAGGTAGCTACTACTTTGGTCTGGGATACTACCTTGATCAATCCCCGATTCCTTCACAAAAATTCACCCGCTATTCAATACGCGCTTCTATTGATCAGGAAGTTGGTAAATACTTCCGGTTCGGATTGACTTCAAACAATAATTATAGTTTAACTGAAGGAGATCAGATAGGACTTTACAACGTTCTAAGTATGACCCCTATTTCCGATCCCTATAACGCCGATGGCACCCTGAAAAGAACTATAAGCATGGCATTGGATGAACCTTTCTTACTGACCAGAGATGTTATTGACGAATTAGGCGGTTCTTGGGTAAGTCAGAAGAAGGGGTATGGTACCTATAACAATATATTCGGCGAAATAAAGATCCCCGGAATTGAAGGTCTGAAGTATCGAGCCAATATTGGTTTAAATCTTCGTATGGAAGCCGGCGGTACTTTCACCGGAGAAGGAGTAAATAGTACGAACGAATCAAATCCTTCTGTTGCGACTATCACAAATAAGCTTACCACCAACTGGATAATTGAGAATCTTCTGATCTATGACCGGACCTTTAATAACAAACATCAGGTGAATTTTGTGGCTCTGTACTCTGCAGAACAAACTCAATACAACAAGTCTCACGTTGAAGCTAGGGATATTCCCAACCCGGATTTCCAATACTATAATCTTGGACAGGCTACCGGAGAAATTATTATTTCCCCTAATAATGATCCTAAGGGCGTTCCTTATCAGGAATATCAGTTGAGCGGTTTGATTTCTTGGATGGGACGTGCAATGTATTCTTATGACAGCCGATACATGATAATGGCTAGCCTGCGTTCCGATGCTTCCTCAAGGTTGGCTGAAGGACATAAGTGGCATACCTATCCTGCTGTTTCAGCCGGGTGGAATATTGGCAACGAGTCTTTCATGGGAAATGTAGATTTTATTGACTTATTGAAACTTCGTGTAGGATACGGTCAAACCTCCAACCAGGCTGTTGATCCCTATGCGACACTCGGAAAACTGGGCACAAGGCCTTACAACTTTGGCGAAGAATATGCTACCGGATACTATGTAACAGGACTTCCTAACGCTGTTCTGGGATGGGAATACTCCGAAACAATGAACTACGGATTGGACTTCTCTATTCTGAACACTCGCCTTTCCGGTTCGGTTGAGTACTATATAACAAATACAAAAGATCTTCTGCTACAGGTTAGTTTACCCACTACCTCGGGTGTGGATAGCTACGTAGGAAATATCGGAGAAACCCAGAACCTAGGAGTGGAAATTAATCTTAACGGGACCATCCTGGAAAATTTCAAAGGTTGGACATGGGATGTTGGTTTCAATCTGTATGGCAACAAAAACACACTGGTATCCCTTGCTTCCGGAGTGGAAGAGGATAGGGCCAACTGGTGGTTTGTGGGTTATCCGATCAATGTGATCTATGACTATGAATATGTCGGACTTTGGCAGGAAGATGAAGCAGATGAACTTGAATTATATGAATCAGGAGGTGGAGTGGGTATGATAAAAGTGAGATATACCGGGGAATATAACGACGATGGCACGCCAGTGAGAAGGATTGGAGCTGATGACCGGCAGGTTCTAAGTGTAGATCCAAAATTTCAGGGTGGTTTTAACACCCATGTATCCTATAAAGGATTTGATCTGAGTGTTGTCGGTGCCTTTAAATACGGGGGGTTGCTCATCAGTACCCTGCATTCTTCTTCCGGCTATCTGAACATGTTAACCGGCCGAAGAAATAATGTAAAGGTTGACTACTGGACTCCGGAAAATACCGGTGCCAGGTATCCATCTCCTTATGAATTGGTAATAGATTCAGATAATCCAAAATATGGCAGTACATTGGGTTACTTCGATGCTACGTACCTGAAGATACGCACCATCACACTTGGTTATAACTTCGACAAGATCGACTGGATAAAAAATGCACAAATCAGCAAGTTGCGGCTATACTTCACCGCGCAGAACCCATTTGTTATGTTCTCACCCTTCCATTCAGAATCAGGTTTGGATCCTGAATCCAACTCTTATGCAGATGAAAATGCAGCGGTAACCTCGATCTACCAGAATCGTTTGCTCACCGTAGGTACTAATACGCCTGCATCACGCAACTATTTGATTGGTATTAATGTGACATTCTAAAAAAACAATGATGAAAAGATTACATATAAAAACTCTACTGGTAACGACATTAATGACCTTGTTCATAATATCGTGTACAGATATCCTGGAAGAAACACCGCGAAGTACTTACACTTCTGCATTCTTTCAAACCGAATTAGGTGTTCAGGGAGGGTTAACATCCCTGTATACCCACCTGCGCTATATCTACGGTCAGGCGTATTACTTTAATGCTTGCCTTACCGGTACTGATGAAGCAACATGGGGTCAAAGTGCTGACCAAAACTTCAAGCCTTTTGACATGACCCATGAGGGGGAGATCACACCTACAAATTTCCCAACATCGATTCCTTGGGATGAAACTTTCCCCTTTATTAATACGGCAAGTGGTATTATCGAGAATGCTTCTGTAGCAGGATTATCTGATGCATTGATTGCGGAAGCCAGATTCTTCCGCGCCTTCGATTATTTTTTATTGGTGCAAACTTTCGGGGGCGTGCCACTTGATCTAGGTGCAGGTAACCTGGCATTCAACTCTTCACCAATCAGAGTCTCAGTACGGAATACTGTACCGGAAGTCTATACTATAGGTATATTCCCTGATCTGGTGCAAGCAGTAAATGATTTACTAGATGAACCTCGCGTTACTGGCGGCGTGACTAAAACAGTTGCCCGTCTCTATCTGTCAAAAGCTTACCTGACCTACGGATGGTGGCTGGATAACCCAAATAATATTCCTACGTACCCGGAATGCTCTCGTGTGGATCCTGATGGACACGATGCTTCATGGTATTTTCAGCAGGCATATGATGTGGCAACTGATGGTATCGACGATCCCGGTCCTTTTGGCCTGCAGGAAACATATTATGATGTAACCCTGGCGCAGAACGACCGCAATAGTGAAATGCTGCTGTACGCCGACCGCACTGAATCAAGTCAATATTATAATGGGAGTCCTCTTGATTATGAAGGGGGTGGATCCCCTGCTAATTTTGCAGTTTGGATGCTGACATGGAACTATACTGAAATCACCAGTAGTGATGATAATACAACATGGAATGCTGTAAGTTCCGTTCAACGATGGGCTGAGCAGCATCTTGGACGTCCCTGGACACGTATGGCCCCGCCTATCGGTGTATTTACAAATACTTTCGCTGACAAAACAAATGATTCCCGCTATGACGGAACCTTTACCACCGTATACCGTGGCAACTGGGATCTAGCAGATGATTATGATCCTGAAGTTACTTATTATAACGCAAACTATATGGAAGTTTCTCCTGGCGATGCAATTTTAACCTTCCTGGATGAAGAACCTGCGACAGCTATTGATTACTCAACTATATATCTAAGTGGTGTAGGTGCAGGAGTACTTCCCGGAAGAGCAGATTTTGTCGAATCACCGCAAGGTATTAGCAGAATAAAATTTCCGGGACTTTATAAACTTGGCACTTACCGTACCGATAATGACGGTGGATATGGAAATCCTAATGGGGCTCTTACCCGTCCGTTTAACATTGCTAAATTTTCGGAACTTTACTTTATAGCAGCCGAAGCTGCAGTGAAGGGAGCAACTGGTAGTGTAAGTGCAAGAGACTTAATTAATGTTATACGTGCACGCGCAGGCGTTTGGCGCTATGATAACAACGGTGCCGTTGAAAAAATTGAGGACCATAGTGCAGATATGATCGCTGCTACACCTGCTACTATTGACATCGATTATATTTTAGCTGAACGTTCACGTGAATATTTTGGCGAAGGGTATCGCTGGTACGATTTAGTTCGTACACAAAAATGGACAGAATACGCTACTGAATACACCATTTGCGGACCCGGTAAAGGAGATCATACACCGATTACCTTTACCCGTGATATTGAACCTTATCACTATCTTCGTCCCATTCCACAGACTCAGCTGGATGGTTTGGAAATGACCGATCAAGAAAAAGCTGAATATCAAAATCCGGGATATTAGGAAATTTGCTAGTTAAATGACGGGAAAGATCCAAAAATAACCGGTTTAATTTACTGTTTGCGAGGTCTCTCGATTTAACCTCCAGGTAAATAAAAATAAAAGAGGCTGTCCAAGACAGCCTCTTTTATTATTTTGTGAATAAAACAGAAGTCATTTATTTGCTGTCAAGGTAATCATTCCAGCGTTTGTAATTTCTTTTCTGCCACTCCATACTATGATATACATAGCTTACAATTAAAGGAAGCACTGTAGTGGCCTCGGCATATACCATCTGTTCATCCGTTACTTCAACTTTGCCCCAGGAACTGGCTTCTTTCAGGGTAGATGAAGAACAGGCTCCATCGCGAACATCGGCTACGGTTATTTGAACCGCATACCTATGCATAGGAACTTCCTTTCCAAGGATTTCTGCGCAAACCACTGTATCCTGTGCAAAATTTTTAGGTACTCCGCCACCTATCATGAAAAGTCCCGAAATAGGAGCTTCCATCTTTATTTTTGTTAATTCAAGAAAATCCTTTACCGAATCGATAGAAACATGTTTATCAGGATTTTCCCACTGGTGTTTTACTAGTCCGAATCCGGCACTGCTGTCGGAAAATGCAGGACAGAATATGGGTACCCCAGTTTCATAAGCTACCTGGATAAGGCTGTCCTTTTTAACTGAATTTTTAATCAGGTATTTGCCCAGTTCATTGATGAATTCACGCGATGAGTATGGACGGGGTTCAATGGAATCGGCCACTTTTTTAATAGTCGCATCACATGCCTGAAGTTGTTCCTCATCGATAAATGTATCGTAAATACGATCGATGAGTAATTTCCGCAATTGCGTATCGGGAATGTCGGTTCTGCCTATATAGTGTTTGAATCCTAAGGCTTCGAAAAAGTCCATATCGATAATAGAGGCACCTGTTGCAACAACAACATCTACCAATTTATTACGAACCATTTCTACATACACCTGCATACATCCTCCTGCACTGGTACTACCAGCCAGGGTAAGAATGTTTGTGCATTTCTTTTCCCTGATCATTTTCATTAGTATATCGGAGGCATTTGCCGTATCACGCGAAGTAAACGACATATTGCGCATTGCATTGATAATGGATGTAGAATCAAATGATCGGATATCGATATGTTCCACGGTATTCTTTAATAAATCGGCTTTCTTCATGATTGAATGTGATTTTAACCTGTAAAATTGTATAAAAAAATACCACTTCCGTCAATACAATTAAAAAATTGCACTTCTGGGAAGTGGATAGTATAGTGATTGATGTCAGATGTGCCTTTAAAACATCTGAATCTATTGGAATTCTAAAATATCATTGAATTATGGGATAGAAATAATTGGTAAAGCAAAGAGCAACGAGAGCTGTACCATATTTCTTCTGTGGAATAAAACATTCTTTCAGAAGGGTTATTTTGCCCAGAGAATAGTCTTCTTCGAATCCGTTGTAATAGAGTTCATCAAGACTAGCCCGCAGCATCTCTTCCAATACAGATGTATTATAGTTTCCGTTATGTTCACAAACTAGGCCACCGTATTTTTCACCCGTCATTTTATTGTGCAACCAGCCATAAATAATACCTGCCGACACTTTTTCACCTGCATTGCCATGAGAAACTGCCATAATAGTTTCCATTACAGAGCCGTGAACGTAATCTTTAGGTTGTTCAATCAGATTGGCAATCGCGGGGAGTATCGAGGAATAGGTCATAATGTTAGCTCTTTCGATACCTGCGTTTTTTAGGGCGAGATGATAAGAACCTGCGTGAATTGTTATATCACTTTCTCCGGTCCCTTTAGTAATAAAGTAGTCTTTAGGGATTCGACTACCAATAACCAGACCCTGGTGGGGGTTATTTACCTCGCGAGAACGATCGTGAAGCAAATTACTAACAGACAATTTATTCATTTCAATATAGCTACATAGATTAGTTAATTT